>CAKZLA010000051.1 GCA_937124525.1 uncultured Desulfobacterium sp. | reverse complement strand
CCCTGATGATATGCTGCTAACGAAAGCAATTGACCGATTTATTGTAGAAGCCAGATCCGTTGTATCTAGGGCACAGATAAAAAATTATGGTTTTGCCCAAGTCGCCGTAGAGAAGTCATTTCCAGCCACCATCAAACCAGGGATAATCCCACCGGGAATGGTCTGCAACATATAATCCAGAGCCTCTTGCCCACCCCGGGCAACATCCACAATATACCCTTGGCCTTTAAGAAACATTTTTACCTGAACAATGGCGGCTTCATTGTCCTCCACCAGGAGAATTCTGTCACGATTTTCAACGGTCTTTAAGGTGGTTCCGAGGGTTTCAGTAGTGGTGAGTGCCCATGGCCCACACAGGCTGTTTATCTCTGCAATGAGCAGGTCCCTGTTCACGGGCTTACTGATATATCCCACCGCCCCCAGGGCCATACAGGTGGCCCTGTCATCGGACATGGACACCACGATAACAGGGATGTCTCTGGTCTCGGTGTTTTGTTTGAGATGCTGGAGCACTTCAAATCCATCCATTTCCGGCATGATGATATCCAGGGTTATGGCAAAGGGACGATGGCTTTGGGCAAGGCGGAGGGCCTCTTGTCCCGATGTGGCAGTAATGATATTGTATCCCTCCCCGGAAAGATAATTGGAAACCATGGTAAGGGAGTCTGGTTCATCATCTATCACCAGAATGGTTTTGCGTGTTGGCTGAATCTCTGCCAGGGGCTGTACTGTCAGGGGTTCAGGCAGGGGGCCCGGGGTGGATTCCTGGTAAACCAGGGGCAGGGTCAACGTAAAGGTGGAGCCTTGGCCCAGGGTACTTCTCACATCTATATTCCCCCTCAGCATTCTGGCGGCTTTAGAGGCAATGGCCAGCCCAAGCCCGGTACCCTCATAGGAGCGTGAGGAGGTGCCGTCCACCTGTCTGAATTCTTCAAATATATGGGGCAGATTTTTTTTAGATATTCCGATGCCGGTGTCGGACACCATGACGTGGATTGTTTGACCCTCTTGCTCCATGGAGATGGATACCTTGCCCTGTTGGGTGAATTTTACGGCATTGCTGATAAGGTTCTGGAGGATCTGGTGCACCCGGTTTTCATCGCTTGTAACCTGGGGAAGGGTATTCGGTATTGTCATGTGAAGCTTAATGCCTTTTTCCCGGGCCAGGGGGGTCAGACGTTCCATGATGGTGTCAATGGTTGAACTTATCTGGAATGGTTTGGGGATTACCTCCATTCGGCCTGCCTCAATTTTGGAAAGATCAAGGATATCGTTGATCAGGGCCAGAAGGTTTTTACCGTTTCGCTCAATGATTTCAAGATAATTGATCTCTTCATGGGAAAGTTTCTCCCTGGCCTGCATGGCAAGTACCCGGGAAAGGGCCATCACCGAGTTTAAGGGGGTACGAAGTTCGTGGCTCATGTTGGATAGAAATTCACTTTTCAGGCGGTTGGCCTCCTCAACTTGAATCCTCTGTGCCCCAAGCTCCAGGTTCTGTTCCTGTAATTCCTCGGCGGTTTGGTGGAGTTCTTCTGACTGCTCCTGGAGTTCCACCGCCTGGGCTGCCAGGGTTTTATTGGATTGGCTCAAATCCATTGCCAGTGTTTTTGTTTTGATGCTTGCGGATAGATGGGCATGGGAGACATTCATCAAATCCCAGGATTGATTCAACACCTCAAGGCTTTCTTTTGTGTATGGATTCAGATTTACAAGGGATATAATGGCAGTAACTTTTTGTTCCATGAGTATGGGAATGGTCAATATTTCTCTTGGAATGGCATCTCCTGCCACCGTGTTGAATTTGAACATGGTATCCCCGGGGATATCCTTGATATGGCTTATCTGTCCATTTGAGATGGAAAAATCCAACGCCCCTGCTGGTTTTTTTGCATCAAAGGATTTTAAGAGGTTTCCATTGGATCCCATGGAACTCAAGTGTTCAAACTGGGTTTGTTCTTCATTCAATGTGTAAAATACGCCCATGTTGGATTGGGTGGTTTCCATTAATACGTTTATCAGTTCAGATGCAAATGTTTCCATGGATGACAGGCCTGTCATGGTTTCAGAGATAGTTAAGACGCTTTTTTGCACGGTAATTCTGGACGCAATGCTCTCCGTCATTTCGTTGATAAACTGGGCCAGGGAACCCAGCTCATCCTGGGAATGAATCTTATTTCTTACTGAATAATCGCCATGGTTGATTTTTTGGGCAGCAATACCCATATCAACAATGGGTTTTGAAATGGCCCTGCTGATCCACATCACAACCATCAAAATAACCATGGCAGAAAAGAGGCAAATTGCCATGTTATAGAACAGCAATTGACGTATGGGGCTACTGAGCTCATGGACGTCCTGCTTGCAGATAAATCCCCAGTTTGTTTTTGGAATGTGAGTGTAGGCTGCCAGAACATTTTCACCACGATAATCCATCTTTTTTATAATACCGGTTTCCCCCCGGGCTGCATTTATGGCAGGCTGGGCCTTAATCTGGAGATTGAGCGGAGCATTCTCATGCCAGCGCAGTGGGTTTAAGGCTTTAACGTTTTTATTTACGATGAGGGTTTCCCCGGTGTTGCCAAGCCCAATTCTCTCCTGGAGCAGGGGGTAAAGGGAGTGTTCAAGGCCCATGCGTACCACAAGTATGGCGATAATGTGCTGTCCATTATGGGTTACGCAGAATATGGGTATGGAAAAGGTCATTACCATTTTTGAAGAAAATTTAGAAGAATAGATATCCTTGATAAATAGTTCTTTGGTTTCCATGGGCTGGATGAAGTATGAATTATGGGATCTGTCGATTCCCTGGGCGTTCTGATTTGTGGAAACTTCCACAATACCTGTGCGGGGGTTGATGACGAATATTTCTTCATAGGCATTATAGTTATTTTTGTAACGATTCAGTATTTTGCGGATATCTTTATAGATCGTAAGGTCACTCTGACTTTTTTCTTTATTCAACATTATCTGCTCAAGGGCAATTAATTCATTATCCGTGGCGATTGTTTTTATATCCGTAATTCTCTCATCCAGCCAGCTCTCAAGGCGCTCTACCTTCAGATCTCGGATGGCCACAAGTTTGGCAAAGGTCTGCTTTTCTATGGAGAGAACCTGTAGTCTGTAGCTGGTAATAATGCCGAGTAATAGAGGGGCAAGTCCCAGAATGAAAAACCAGAAGGCCAGTCTGTTTTTTATACTTTTAAATGTAAACAGTTTTATTGATGTTTTTGATAGATGTTGCAACATTCATTCACCTTTCTGAAATGATTCTGGTATTTTATCGGTGGTACCTCTGCTTCTCCCAATATCAGATACCCGTTTAAACTCAATGATCGATATAGTTTGTCAAAAATAGTTTCTTGATATTGAGTATTAAAATAGATGAGCATATTCCGGCAGAACACCATGTCAAAATTGCCGAAAATACTTTCCGGGGGCGCGTAACTGTTCTGATTAAGGATATCATAAACTGAAAAGGATATCTGTTTTTTTATAAAGGGCAATAGATGAAAATCTTTCCCCTTGATCAGGAAATTTGTTTCCAGCAGACCATATTTAACATTTTTTATGCTTTCAAATGAATATACGGCCTTTTTTGCTTTTTTTATGATGTTTCTGTCAATGTCTGTGGCAAATATGCTTACATCCATATTGATATCGGAGGTGTGTTTTTCAAAAATAGAATAGTCATTGAGGAGCATGGCAATGGAATAGGGTTCCTCTCCCATGGCACAACCGGAAGACCAGATTCGTAAAGAGGGGGTTTGATATTTTTTTTTCTGTTCAAACAGGGCTGGCAGGATCTGTGCGTCAAGGTACTCAAAGGTTAGAGGGTTTCTGAAGAATTCGCTGACATTGATGGTCAATGAATTGATGAGAATGTCCAGCTCATGGGGGGCCTCTTTTAAATAGGAGAAATAGTCGTCGATATCTTTGCAATTGGTGAGGGGCAGGCGTTGATCAATGCGGCGCTGTATCATGGCTGTGCGGTAACCGAAAAAATCCATGCCACGGTTTCTATTTAATAGGAACAAAATTTGTTGTAACGACGTGTTCATGAGCAAACGGTATCCTCCCCAGGAGATAACGTGAATTCAAAAAACAATATCCCGGTGGGGGCATAAAATCAAACAATAATTTAAGGAAAATGGGTCAGAAGACCTCATCTGAGGCAGGGAATTTGTTTTTTGGCCCCAGCATTTTTTATATCAGCAGGAAGTATCTGGATGGCAAAGGCGTTGTCCTGGGTTGCCACCATTTTAAGCGCTGCTTTGAATTTTTCGCCCTCCGAGGGCTTAAACACATAGGCCCGGGTTTTCTTGCCCTGTAAAAGAGTTTGGATATTTTTTTCGGTGAGTCGCTTGCCAAAAAATTTTTTCCAGATTACAAATCGGCAATTGCCGTGTTCCGGTCGCCAGTTGCTGCACCCAAAGGCGGTTTTCCCTTCAATAATATTTCCTTTGCACATGGGGCAGCAGACTTTTTGGTCCAGGGAGTCGGAAGGGGATTGTTCATGGGGAGGGGGCGGGGCAGATGTGGGTGGGCATGGATATTCTGGGCCATCAGTAAAGTAATCTGGCGGGGGGGACACTTCATTCATATCCATATTCATGGCAAAATTATCAGATAACTGCGGTGCTCCGGCAGCATGATTTGTGGATGAGTTAAAATCAAAGCTCACCTTCCATTTTCCCTCCACCTTATTGATAATAAGCCCCGCTGAAAACCGTTTTTTCTTTTTGGAGATAAAGCCCTTAAAGGGACCTGATTTACGGAATTTTAAAAGATTGGCTGCCATTTTGGGTGAAATCTGTTTGCCAGCCATGCGTTTCCAGATCACAAACTCACACCCTGTGCCTTCACAGGCATACAGTTTGGGGTGTTCCCGGACGATGTTGCCGCAGGCCGGGCATTTCCCTACTTCCACTGCATTGGCCTGGGACAGGGCCCGGGAAAATTTTTTGATGTCAAACACTTTGGTCTGCATTTCGGCCACGGCCTGGGTCACAAAGGCTTTAATGTCCCCAAGAAATTGTCCGTCCGAGGCCTCTCCCATGGCAATGGCGTTGAGCTTCATCTCCCACCGGGCCGTCTCCTCCGGTGAGGTGAGCACCGATGAGACAGCGCATTTTTTCAACTGGTCGATGAGGTAAATGCCCTTGTCCGTGGCCACCAGGCGTTTGCCTGCGCGTTCAATGTAGTTTCGCTGGATCAAGGTCTCAATGATCTGGGCCCGGGTGGACTGGGTGCCAATGCCGATCTCCCCCCGGTAGAGTTTTTTGATATTTTCCTCTGCCACGTATCTTCCAGGGTTGGTCATATCCTTTAACAGCAGTGCGTCGGAGTAGTCCGGGGGCGGGGTGGTCTTTTTTTCTTCGCACAACACCTTCTGGGGCACGCCGGTGTCCCCTTTGGACAGGGCCGGGATGGGTTCTGCTTCGTCCTTATTCCGGGATGCCATGTGATACACCCGCCGCCAGCCAGGCTCCAGAATGACTTTACCCCGGGTCTGGAAGGTTTCGTTGCCAAATTGTGTGATGAGATGGGTGTTCTCAAAATGACAATGGGGATGGAATGCGGCGGCAAAGCGCCGGGTCACCAGGTCAAACAATTTTTTTTCATCGGAGCTTGCGCTGGATGGGATGGGCTTAAAGGGGATCAGGGCATGGTGATCGGTGAGCTTTGCATCGTTAAACACCCGTTTGTTGGAAAGGCTTACCAGTTTCGGGTCCATCCCGGCAAAGATATCCGGGTAGGCAGTTTGACATTTTGCAAGGATATCCTGGACCAGGTTAAGGCTGGTGGTGCCAAGGACTTTGGAGTCGGTGCGGGGATAGGAGAGACATTTTTTATCTTGATAAAGGGACTGGGCAATGCCCAGGGTTTTCTTGGCTGGAAATCCCATGCGGGCATTGGCTTCCTGCTGAAGATCTGTAAGGGAAAAGAGCAGGGGGGGCGGTTCTTTTTTCTTCTCCTTTGTCAGGGACAATACAGTGCCGGGGATGGTCTCCTGCTGGAGGTGTTGGAAAAGGGCTTTTGCTGTCTCTTTTTTTGTGATTCGGGTTTGTTTGTTCTTGAACCAGTGGCCGGTCCACTCTCCCTTGTTGCTTTTAAAGCGAACTTTTAGGAGCCAGAAAAGTTCAGGTACAAAGGCATCTCTTTCTTTTTTCCGTTCTGACAGAAGGGACAGCACTGCCGTTTGAACTCGGCCCACGGAAAAAAGATCCCCCAGTCGCACGGTGAGGGCCCGGGTCAGGTTCATGCCCACCAGCCAGTCTGCCACCTGCCTGTAGTATCCGGCCCGCCATAAGCGATCATAATCGGTGAGGGGTTTGAGCTGCTCCATGGTGGCCCGCACAACATTGGGCACCAGGGCCTGGCTGGTCCAGAACCGTACCATGCGCTCTTTGTCCACCACCCCGGATTGAAGAAGGATGGTGCGGGCGATCACCTCTCCTTCCCGCCCGGCATCCGTGGCAATGATAATGCGGGAAAATCGGGATTGTTTCACCAGGGTTTTGATGGTCTTGAACTGTTTAAGGGTTTTCCCCATGGGCTTGTATTTAAAAGTGTCTGGAATGAGGGGCAGGGTCTCCATGCGCCATTTCTTTAAACCGGGATCATAGTCATCCGGGGCATAGAGTTCCACCAGATGGCCCACGGCCCAGGTGATGACGTAGTGTTCCCCTTCAAAGAAACCGTCTCTCTTTGTTTTTACGCCAAGGGCCTTGGCAAAGTCTGCGGCCACAGAATGTTTTTCAGTTAAAATCAGCTCGGTCATACCCATTGTTTTAATGGAATTTTGTGCATATTGCCACTTAATTTTAATGGGAGGGGGTGTCTGACGACTCCTAAAACATACTCAGTCATTCTAATTTTGGTTCAAAATTTGTGAGGGCTCAGGCTTGGCTTATGGGCGTTAATCATCCCGACATATACAAGCCATAAATTTTCAGAAATAATGCCCATAAGCTAAGTCTGACCCCTCCCCCGCCGGGGGCTCTGCTGTCGGCATTCTTATGGAAAATTTCTGGGCTGGTTTAAAATTTTGCCTGCTTTGGGGGTGTGGAGCTTTTTCATTTTTTTTGACAAATCAGGGGCCGTGACATACCATGTTTTTTTATGAAGTTACCTGATATTCGATGATAAAATATCATAAAGGCATGGGCAATGAGAATATTACTGACAAATGATGATGGCTATAAGGCCCCTGGTATCCAGGCGCTTTATAAGCAGTTTCGAGAAAACCATGAGGTGATCATGGTGGCCCCGGAAGGTGAGCGAAGTGCCGTGGGACATGGCATTACCATTAATGAGCCTCTGCGCATGAAAAAGATCTCCCAAGATGGGGACAGCCGCATTTATGCCGTGAGCGGAAAACCTGCCGATTGCGTGAAACTCTCCCTGTTTGACATCTATGAAACCCCGCCGGATCTGGTGATATCCGGCATCAATGCCGGGTCCAACACCGGGGTGAATATCCATTACTCTGGCACGGCAGGGGCTGCAAGGGAAGCCACCTTGAACGGATTGCCAGCCCTGGCGGTTTCCATTAAGATTGGCAGGATAATGGATTTTCAGGGTATGGCCAGCTATACGGAAACCATTGCAAAAAAGATCAATTACAATGCCTTACCCAGGGGGACCTTTGTGAACATCAACGCCCCGGCGGGAAAGATCAGTGAAGTAAAAGGAGTTAAGACCACCTGTCAGTCCATGGAAAATATCTCCACCCGGTTTGATAAAAGGGATGATCCCCGGGGACGCTCCTATTTTTGGTATGGGAATATGCCCCCGTCAAGTGAAGTTGAGACCACCGATGATGCTGCTGTCAATGCCGGTTTCATCTCCATCACCCCGCTCCAGTGCGATATCACAGATTATAGTGTGATGAAAGAACTGGAAATGGACATAGGGCAGATGTGATTACAAAGGTCCTGCTGGAGGCCAGCCCAGAAGCGTCTGGACGAATACAAGGATCTGCTGATCCGGGTGGCTGGTCGGTTACACCGCCTATTTTGTGGAGATTTGCCCGGAAGTTCAGGATGAAATCATCCATCGTACGGTCCAGGAAGAGTTTGTGTCTGCCAAGGCAGCGGGATGCAGTTATACCCCTGGGTGAAAAGGAGGGGCATATTTTATGGCCCCTCGGCTACCCACCTAAAGCGGGACAATTTTCAACCTTGCTGCCTATTCATATCAAAGCTATCCAAGTCATTGATTTTACAAATTGTCCCAGCTTATAGTGCCGGTCATATGACCGGCACTATAGGTGGGTAGCCAGAAATAATAAATAAAAAAGGAAAATTGATAAATGAATTTTAAAAATCTGAAAATTGGAAAAAAACTGGCAATAGGTTTTGGAAGCCTTGTCTTTTTACTTGCTCTGACAGGATTTTTTGGTTTTAACGGCATCCGTACGGTGAGTCATTCTCTTTTTGTGGTCGGTGATCAAGAAGCCCCTTTAGCCGACATGGCCATGGAGATGGGGATATCTCTGTGGGCGTCGAGGAATGCAATGGAAGAATATAAAAGCGCCACCTCGGTATTATCAACAGATGATGAAGAGAGTCTGGGCGAGATTGAAAAAGATTATCAACAGTCATTAAAAGATTTTGATACATTTGCGGAAGCTATTCTAAACGGCGCTACCCTGGAAGGCGATTTAAAGGTAATTAAAACCAATAATGAAAAACTGGCTGCACTTACACGGCAAGCTGCGGAAGTCCATGATAAAAAATTCCAGGTTGCTGCGGATGAGATGATGCAAGACGGAAAGAAACTGCTGAAGAAAAAGGCTGAATTGGATCAGGCCATGGAAGATATGGAAAACATTTATGATCAAGTTTATAAAAATTCCTCAAATGTTGAAGAGATGATTTCAAACGAGATAAATAAACGCGCATCCACCGAAGACATAAGCACAAACGCAAAGGCGATACTTGACGAAGAAGTCCCCCTGGCTGATCTGGCGAATGAGTTAAAAATCAGCATGGCTCAGACACGCCTGAGTATGGAAGAATATGTACAAACCCAGGATCTTTCAAAACTTGATGCCCTTGAAAAGGAATACAGGGGGCACTTAAAACAGTTTGACGATAATGTTTTGGCTATTCTAAACGGTGGGATCATAGATGGCAGGAGAATAACGGCAACGGACAATCTGTCAATTCGAGATGCGGTAAAGGGCATTGATACCAATCACGCTGATTTTCAAAAACAGGCCGCTATTCTTATGAAAGCCTACCGGGAAACACTGAACCAGACAGACCATGCCAGGAAATCCATGGAAAAACTGGATCTTTATGGTGAAGAGGTGAGCGGGATGCTGGAAAGGGTTGAAAAATTAACAGGCGAAGCCATGACCGCTGCCAAGGCTGACGGTCTAAAGGCTAAAAATACTGCCATGGCAGTCATCCTCTTCATTTCCCTGTCTTCCTTTGTTATCGGTATTATTATCGGGAAGATCACATCACGAAGTATCACCAATCCCATCGCAGAGGGTGTAAATGTGGCAACGCAACTCTCAAAGGGCATCCTGGTCGATAATATTAACATAAGCGGTGAAGATGAGACCGGTCAATTACTTAAAGCGATGAATAAAATGATTGCGTCCCTTAAAAACACCGTCAAAGTTGCTGAAAAGATGGCCAAAGGGGATCTAAATGCTAAGGTGACCCTTCTTTCGGATCAGGACGTTCTTGGAAAAAGCCTTAACAGCATGATCGTAAAACTCAACAGTGTGGTATTGGATGTTAAAACGGCTACGGATTATGTTGCATCAGGCAGCCAGGAGCTGAGCAGCACATCTCAGCAGATGTCTCAAGGAGCCAGTGAACAGGCAGCTTCAGCAGAAGAGGCCTCAGCTTCCATGGAAGAAATGGCTGCCAATATAAGACAAAACGCTGACAACGCTCAGCAGACCGAAAGAATATCCACCCAGGCTGCAGAAGATGCTGAAAAAGGTGGTAAAGCTGTGGAAAAAACAGTCGAAGCCATGAAACAGATTGCCGAGAAGATCTCCATTATCGAAGAAATCGCCCGGCAGACAAACATGCTGGCTTTAAATGCGGCAATTGAGGCAGCCAGAGCAGGTGAACACGGAAAGGGCTTTGCTGTTGTGGCGGATGCTGTAAGAAAGCTGGCAGAACGCAGCCAGACAGCGGCAGGTGAAATAAGCATGCTATCTATATCCAGTGTCAAAACAGCAGAAAACGCCGGAGAAATGCTCGACAAGATAGTTCCGGATATTAGAAAAACAGCCGAGCTTGTACAGGAAATAAATGCTGCATCCTCTGAGCAAAATTCCGGGGCTGGTCAAATCAACCAGGCGCTTATACAACTCGATCAGGTCATTCAACAGAACGCCTCGGCATCTGAAGAGATGTCTTCCACATCCGAGGAACTTGCAGCCCAGGCAGAACAACTCAAAGATAGTATCGCCTTTTTCAAGACCCGTATAAAGGAAGGTCAATCTGTCGCTATGGTAAAAAGCGTACGTAATAACAATGAGGTATCCGGCAAAGTTCCACCGGCTAAAGAACAGGGGAAGCGTGACTCAAATGGCATAGTCCTTCAAATGGAAGAAGCCTCTTTTGAAGCAGATAAACTTGATACTGAATTTGAGAAATATTAGAAAAAAAGAATCCACGGTTGTCTCTTTTTTGGCGGGTAGAACGGTAGACGCTTCCTTTCTGTGGTTACTGTTTCTGCTCGTTCTTTTTATTATGCGGACATTGACACAAAGTTTTTTCTCTGTTAATTTATGTTTGTTGTAGTTTTTTTTGTCATTAAAATGAATAGTGGTTTGATCTGTGTGTTCAAAACAGATGAAAACTGATAAAAACAAACAATTGTTTTGACGATAAATGCTGCGCTATCCTATTCCAAGTTCCTGTTTTTTCATTGACACACCACCGCATAGTCAAGGTTAAGATTCAGGGTTGCACATACCACAAAACGTTACCTTTTATATCAACTTCCAATCGATAACTCTGAAATTAAGCAATGAGAAAGCACTACTTCATTTTTATGATTTTACCCGCTGGTTTTTTATAATAACGCATATGGTGCGTTTGAGAATCGGTTAACTTCATTTTCAAGGAGGCTTTATGAATTGCTCAAGACGAGGGTTTATCAAGCTGGCAGGAGCAGGGCTTGTGACGTTATCTCTCATGCAGCTCGGTATTGATGCAAGACCTGTGATGGCCTACGCTGCAAAGCTCAAGATAGAGGGGGCTAAGGAGGTCATCTCCATCTGTCCATTCTGTGCCGTGTCATGCCATTTCATTGCCCATGTTAAAAACGGTAAAATCGTCAGCACGGAAGGTGATCCGGATTATCCGGTGAGCGAAGGGGCCTTGTGCGCCAAGGGAGCGGCCATGCTCTCCATGCACAACAATGACCACAGACTGACCCAACCCCTCTATCGCGCTCCCTTCAGCGACAAGTGGGAAGAAAAATCCTGGGACTGGGCCCTTGATCGCATGGCCAGAAGAGTCAAAGAGACCCGGGACAAGGATTTTATCCGTCAAAACAGCCTGGGCCAGGAAGTCAACAGGGTGGAATCAATCTTTCATCTGGGAACCTCCCAGATGGACAACGAAGAGTGCGCCCTGGTGCACCAGGGGGTGCGAGGGCTTGGGCTTGTCCACTTTGATCATCAGGCCCGTATCTGACATAGCGCAACTGTAGCGGCTCTGGCAGAGTCGTTTGGACGTGGGGCTATGACAAATCACTGGTGCGATATTGCAAATGCAAATGCAGTCATGATCATCGGCAGTAAT
Organism: uncultured Desulfobacterium sp.; assembly: GCA_937124525.1. The sequence continues at coordinate 4,046 of CAKZLA010000051.1, read as the reverse complement.
GCTGCAGAACACCATCCCATTTCCTTTAAATGGGTACTCAAAGCCAAAGACAAGGGCGCTGTGGTCATGCACATTGATCCCAAATTCTCCCGGACTTCGGCAAGATCGGATTTCCATGTCCCATTAAGGTCCGGCACCGACATCCCCTTTATGGGTGGTATGATTAACTATATTCTTGAAAATGAAAAGTTCTTCAAAGACTATGTGGTGGCGTATACCAATGCCTCTTTTATTGTCGGAAAGGACTTTGAGTTCTCCAACGGTCTGTTTGCCGGGTATGACGCAGATAAGAAATCCTATGATAAGAGCGCCTGGGTTTTTGAGAATGACAAAAACGGTGTCCCCTTAAAAGATGAGACGCTTTCCCATGAACGGTGTGTTTTTAATCTGATGAAAAAGCACTATTCGCGGTATAATTTTGATGATGTGTCCGAAACCACCGGGGTTTCCAAAGAAAATTTATTAAAGGTCTACGAGGCCTACTCCGCCACAGGCAAAGCGGATCAGTCTGGAACCATCATGTATGCCCTTGGGTGGACCCAGCACACGGTGGGAGTTCAGAATATCCGATCTTCTGCAATGGTTCAGCTGCTTTTGGGTAACATCGGTGTAGCCGGAGGCGGCATCAACGCCCTGAGAGGTGAGCCCAATGTGCAGGGCTCAACAGATCACTGCATTCTTTACCACATCCTTCCCGGATATCTGCCCATGCCAAGGGCCAACCATGCGGCTTTGGAAGACTATACAAAGGCCACAACCCCAATCAGCAACGATCCCATGAGTGCCAACTGGTGGCAGCATAAACCCAAATATGTGGTTAGTCTTTTGAAGGGCTGGTTCGGCGATAAAGGTACAAAAGAGAATGGCTTCGGATATCAATGGCTCCCTAAGGCAGATGTTGGGGGTGATTATTCCTATATTTTCCTGTTTGACAGGATGTATAATAAAGAAATCTCCGGTGGATTTGTCTTTGGTACCAATCCGGCCCAGAGTGTACCTAACTCCAACAAAACCCGAAAAGCCATGGACAATCTGGACTGGATGATCGTTGGCGAAATCCACCATACGGAAACCTCGGAAAACTGGCACAGACCCGGTGTGGACTCCTCAAAAATTAAAACCGAAGTCTTTTTACTTCCCTCTTGCCAGCGGGCTGAAAAAGAGGGCAGTATTACCAACAGTGGTCGATGGCAGCTGTGGCATTACAAGGCTGTCGAGCCCATGGGCGATTCCAGATCCATGGGGGATATGTACGTCTCTTTGTTCAACAGGGTTAGAGATCTTTACAAAAAAGAGGGCGGCACCTTTCCCGAACCCATCTTGAATATGGATTATCCCGGGACCTACAATGCACTTGAGATTGCCAAAAAAATTAATGGCGTCTATCTTGAGGATACCGAATTTAAGGGCAAGGCATATAAAAAAGGGCAATTGGTGCCAAGCTTTGCAGCTCTTAAGGACGATGGAAGTACCGCCAGTCTCAACTGGCTCTACTGCGGTGGTTATACGCAAGAGGCCGGATTCAAAGCCATGAAGCGGGATTTATCACAGACGCCGATGCAAAAACGTATTGGGCTGTTCCCGAATTTCTCATGGTGCTGGCCGGTCAACCGTCGGATCCTTTATAACAGAGCGTCCGTTGACATGAACGGTGTCCCCTGGGCAGCAGATAAAGCGGTTATTAAATGGAGCGGCAGCGCCTGGGAGGGAGACATCCCGGACGGCGGCTGGCCCCCGGAAGCCACGGAAAAGGGCAGACACGCCTTTATCATGCACAAGGAAGGTCATGGGCAGCTGTTTGGACCGGGCCGGCAGGAAGGGCCTTTTCCGGAACATTACGAACCGGCAGAAACGCCCATTGCCTCCCACCCGTTCTCAAAACAGATGCATAATCCCTGCATGAAAGTCGCAAAAAGCGATATGGATAAATTGGCAAAGAATGCCGATCCGCGTTTCCCCATTGTTCTGACAACCTATTGTCTCACCGAACATTGGTGTGGTGGAGGGGATACCCGTAATACACCAGTGCTTCTTGAAGCGGAACCCCAGCTCTATGTGGAGATGAGCCCCCAGCTTGCCAAGGAAAAGGGAATCATCAATGGCGAAAAAGTGCTTGTGGAGAGCATCCGGGGGAAAGTGGAAGCTGTGGCCATGATCACCATTCGCATCAGACCCTTTCAGGTACTGGGCAAAACGGTTCATCTTGTGGGGATGCCCTTTTGTTTTGGTTGGACCACGCCGGGCTGCGGAGATTCAACCAACCGTCTCACTCCGGCAGTGGGTGATCCCAATACCACCATTCCGGAATTCAAGGCCTCTCTGGTGAATGTGTCAAAACTTTCGATTTCCAGGGAGCTTGCCTGATGAGGAATCTGTCTTTACTACTGGTTTAATAAACAATCAAGTTGTGAAAACCTGATTTGCGAATATTTGAGGAGAACCGCTATGTCAAAAGCATTCTTTATAGATACCACAAGATGCACAGCATGCCGCGGATGCCAGATTGCCTGCAAGGAGTGGAAGGAGCTTCCCGTTGAAAAGACCTTCCAGAGGGGCACGCATCAGAATCCGCCGGATCTTTCCGCTTCAACGCTGAAGTTGGTACGTTTCAATGAGCATCTTGTTGATAAGGATAAGGTTGTATGGTATTTTTTTCCAGATCAATGCCGTCACTGTATCGACGCTCCGTGCAAGTCCATTGCTGACGATATTGATGTTGAGGGGGCAGTCATCCAGGATGAGGCCACCGGTGCCATCATTTATACGGATAAGACCCGCAAACTTTCAAAAGAGCAGTTTGAGGAGATGCGGGATTCATGTCCCTATGACATCCCCAGGCGGGATGATCAGACTGGTCTGATAATGAAGTGTGATATGTGCATTGATCGGGTGCAGAACAATCTTTTGCCCATGTGCGTCAAAACCTGTCCCACCGGCACCATGAATTTTGGTGACGCAAAGAAGATGAGAAAACTTGCAAAGGAGCGGCTGAAGTTGCTGAAAAAGGAGTATCCTAAGGCACAGCTTCTCGATAGTGATGACGTCAATGTGATTTGTCTCATTGTTGATGATGAAACAAAATATTTTAACAGCAATTTGTAATGGCGTTTGTAATAAAGAATTTACCCGTTTTTACTTAAGACATGTCGTAAATACTGGGTATTAAGTTTGAAAGTGGGCAGTTTTATTATCATTCATCACATAGTTCAGCAAAATCAGGAGAGACCGGATATGGGAAACAAAGATCTGGCAAATACCGCATTCATCAAACGCTCATTTAAAAGAAGCATGACAAGAAATTCCGTCCTGTCGGAGATATTGACTCCCTTTGAAACCTTGGCGGTTAAGCGTGCAGAAATATGTGCATCACTTACAGACATCCGTCCAGGGTTTCATATTACCGTGGATGCGGAAACTTTTACCAGAGGGACTCCGGTCCTCCATGATTTTGTACCAACGGAGGCCATCAGCGAAATGTTTCTCACGTCCATCAAGCAGTTGGCCCCTGTAATGGCGGATATTTTCCCCCCGCTTGCTGAATTCGTAAAAAAAGTCAGTGGAAAAATCGCCAGCGGAGAAGTTCCACCTCACCTATGCGTGGAAACCATGGTGAATGATGAACCCAAAGCGATGAAGATTCTGGGGGACCGTACAGGGGTTTCCCCGGAAATCCTTTACTTTATTTTGTACCATCCTCTAAAAATCGTTTTTGAGAACATCAGTCGTCACCTGGAAGGGGCCGCCGAAGATGGCCTTCAAGAGTTCAGGTGGGTCAAAGGCTATTGTCCCATCTGCGGTTTTTTCCCAGATATTTCTTTTCTGAGAGTCCCTGGGCCTGATCCGGAAAGTGCTCAATTTTTGGACGCCCAGGGGGGGGAGTTCTGGCTGCATTGTTCCCAATGCAGCCATGAGTGGCGTATTAAACGGGGTGTCTGTCCTTATTGTGAAAATGAAGACCATGACACGCTTCAATACTTTGCAGAGAAGCAAAATAATAAGGAGCGCGTCTATACCTGCAATAAGTGTAAAACATATATTGTGTGTGT
>CAKZLA010000050.1 GCA_937124525.1 uncultured Desulfobacterium sp. | reverse complement strand
GATCACCCTCGCCCCGCAGCTTGACCTCACCGATGCGGCGCTCAGCCAGCGGGTGCTGAACGAGGAAGAACCCTTTGCCTGTGTCGAATGCGGCAACCTCTTTGGGGTGAAATCCACGGTGGAAAAAATCACCGCATCCGGTCCTTTAACCCTTGAGATCCGAACGGCCAAACCCTTTTCCGCACTGCCCGCCTATGTCGCCCATTACAGTGCCGGTATTATTTCTTCTGCCTCCTTTGATGAAGCAGGTGACATCAAAACCATTTATGGTACAGGGCAGTATATGCTGACAGATCATGAGGGGGGCTCCCTGTTTCGATTTCAGGCTTACCCTGGTTATTGGGGAGAAAAACCCCGCATTGAAAAAACCGAATACCATGCCGTTCCCAAGGGAGAAACCCGGGGATTCATGATGAAGGCGGGGCAGGCTGAAATGGCCTTTACCCTTTCCCCTGTGGATGCCAGGCAATTGAAACAATCTTCGGATATAACTGTTGAAACCCTGAGCATTCCCCGAACCCGGCTGATGCTGTTGAACTGTCAGCTGCCCTTTTTTTCAGATATAAAGGTACGTCAGGCCATCAGCCTTGCCATTGACCGTCAGGGCATTGCTGTAGCACTGCTCCGAAATCCGCCATCGGCGGCCACCCAGTTGCTGCCGCCCACCGCAGCCATGTGGCATGATGCTGCGCTTAAAGGGTTTTCATATGATCCGAAAAAAGCAGCTGCCCTGCTGTCCCAGTCCGGCTGGAAACCCGGCAATGACGGTATCCTTGTCAAGGATGGCAATCAATTGAGTTTTGACCTCATGACCTATGCTGCCAGACCCATGCTTCCCCCGGTTGCCACGGCCATTCAGGATCAGCTACGGCAGGTGGGCATTGAGATGAATATTAAGGTGGTGGAATCGTCCCTGATTCCGGAAAAAAATACCGATGGGACCCTGCAGGCAGCCCTGGTTGCCAGAAATTTCGGACAAATTCCCGATGCAGTGGGGACTATTTACGGGGACTACGGACCCCATGCCAGCAGCTGGGGGGCCATGGGGTGGCAGTCTCCTGAATTGAACCGCATGCTTTCCGAATATCTGGCCACCTTTGATCCTGGTCGTTCCCAGACATTGCGAAAAGAAATTCTTGGGCTGCTCCAGCAGGAACTTCCGGTTATTCCCATCACCTGGTATGAACATATTGTGGCTTACAGTAACCGCATTGAGGGGGTCAATATTGATCCTTTTGAGATCCAATCCTATGTAAAAGGCGTGCGGTGGAAATAATTGTCCGTCGCATCGGATTAAGACTGTTCCAGGGTTTCTTTGTGGCCTTTGGGGTGTCGACGCTTACCTTTATTTTGTTGATGGCCATGCCGGGAGATCTGGCAGTGAAAGTGACCATGGCACAGTATGGTGAGGATGGGTTGAATCAGGAGCGGGTGGAGCAGGTTCGGCAGGAGGCCCACCTGAATCGCTCTGCCTTGTGGTTATACGGCAGGTGGGTGGGCAGAACCGTTCGTTTTGATCTGGGACGTTCCATGGTCACCGATCAGCCCATTGCTGAGGTGTTGGGGTTTCACCTGGGGCTTTCACTGAAACTTGCCTCTGCCGCCATGATTTTTTCTCTGGTATTGGCACTTCCCATGGGGATACTGGCCGGTCTTCGGCCAGGATCCGTGCTGGATCTTTTATCCGCCGCATTTTCAAGCCTCATGGTCTCCCTGCCGGGATTTGTACTGGGGGCATTTTTGATTTTGCTCCTGGCCATCCGCATGCGATTGCTGCCAGCTGCAGGATTCCATGAACCGGCTAATATGGTGCTTCCGGCCATCACCCTGGGGCTTGGCCTGGCTGCGGTATCCAGCCGGGTCATCCGGACGGCGGTGGTGGATGTAAAGAATGCCTTTTACCTGCAGTTTGCACGCATAAAGGGCGTGCCGGAGCGTCGGGTGCTGCTGGATCATGGATTCAGAAACGGTGCGGTACCTGTGGTTACCTTTCTCTCGCTACAGCTGGCCCATGTGCTGGACGGTGTGGTGGTGCTGGAAAATCTGTTCAACTGGCCTGGTATCGGTTTTCTACTTCTGGAGTCCATTCAGGGGCGGGATATTCCCATGATTCAGGCGGTGACGCTGTTAATCGGGCTTTTTTATGTGGGGGCCAATCTTATTGCCGATCTGGCATGTGCCTGGCTGGATCCCCGCCGTTTGGCCCTGGGGGGAGAGATATGACGGGTGTGTTCCGGAAGGTGTCTGGATTGGTTTTTGAAAAATTGTCTGGAGATATCTCTTTAATGCATTCCAAAAGACTCCTTGGAAATCTGCTACGCCCGTCCCCCCGGAGGTGCGGAATCATGCTGGTTTCCGGGATCTTTTTGCTTATTATCGTGGGTCCCCTTCTAATATCCCAGGACCCACTTAAACAGGACCTCTCTCTTACCCTTTGTGCTCCAGGGGGGACACACCTTCTCGGGTCGGATCATCTGGGCCGGTCGGTGCTCAGCCGTCTGCTGTATGGCGGGCGATCGTCATTATTGATCTCATTTTCCTGTACCAGTATCTCCCTTATCATAGGTTCTTTTCTGGGGGTTGTGGCCGGATATCGCGAAGGATGGAGTGATCTTGTGGTCATGCGGCTGGTGGACGGCACCCTGGCCTTTCCCGGAACCCTCCTGGCCATTATCCTGGCCGGGACACTGGGGGGATCCATGACCACCCTGGTTTTTGCACTGTCCGCCACAATGTGGTGCGATTATTGTCGTCTTGTCCGGAACATGACCCGATCCATCAAGCAGGCTCCCCATCTTGAAGCCGGATACCTTCTGGGTTTTAATGCTGCTTTTCTAATCCGGCGTTATATTTTTCCCGAGTTGACTCCCCAGCTTTTTACCCTGGCAAGTCTTGGCATGGGCAGAACCATTTTAAATATATCCGGTCTGGGGTTCCTGGGGATTGGTCTTCAACCGCCCCTGCCGGAATGGGGCAGCATGATCAATCAGGGCATCGGCTTTATGTCAGAAGCGCCCTGGCTGGTTATCGTTCCGGGAATTTTGATTTTTTTGGCGGTGTTTGGATTTCAGCTCATGGCTGGTGCGCCCCATGAACGGTAAAGGAGAAGCGTCTTTTGTGAAAAACAATCAACTCAACAGGATGCATTCAACGGCATTCTGGACGGGGGGCCATGTCGCTTCCACGGATGCTGATACAAGCACTCCTCCTGTGACACCCCCTGTTGAAACAGGCCGTGATAAAAAAGAGGGCCTGGGGCTGAAAGTCAGGAACCTTGAAATCACCATGGAGGGAAAAGAACATCATCCGCCACTGGTGCATCAGGTCAATCTTGATCTGACACCGGGACGTCCCCTCACGCTGATGGGGGAGAGTGGATGCGGCAAATCATTGATCGCCCAGGCCATATTCCATTTGCTGCCTGAAGAGCTGTCCCCAAGTGGTGAAATCTATTATGGAGATCGAAATCTGCTGGCCTGTTCCCAAAGCACCATGCGCAAATTGTGGGGCCGGGAGATTTTTCTTTTTCCCCAGGAACCTGGCACGGCACTTAACCCGCTTCGTCGGTCCTGTTCCCAGGTGACGGAAATTTTTCGATGGGTCAGGAATGGAACCATCATGGATGGAACCATCATGGATGGAACCATCATGGATGGAAGCCTCTGGAATGGAAACAATGGTGGGGCTTTCAGTCCTCCCTCTGATTATAGGAATCTTTGGAAAACATATTTCAAACAGGTGGGACTCTCCATCAGTGATGGTAAAAAATACCCCTGGCAGCTGTCCGGTGGCATGAGCCAACGCCTTCTCACGGTGATGGCCATGGCTGAGCCGGCCCGTCTGATTGTGGCCGACGAGCCCACCAAAGGGCTGGACCCTGACACTCGGGATCTGACCATCGGGTTGCTTGGGCAAATGGTGGATTTCGGCAAAAGTCTGTTCGTTATTACCCATGATGTGGATGTTCCCCGACAACTGGGGGGGGACCTTGCCGTGATGTACGGGGGGATGATCATGGAATCGGGTCCGGCGGCCCATATCCTTGATGCGCCAGCTCATCCCTATACCCGTGCACTGCTCAGAGCATTACCCCAAAACGGTCTTCATCCCATCCCCCTCCAGTTAAACGGTAACCGCTTTCAAGGGGGGTGCCCGTTTTCTCCCCGGTGTACGGAAGCACTGCCCCTTTGTTTCCATGCGGAACCTGCGGAGACAATGGTTTTAAATGAAGTTTCACAAGAAGTTTCAGTGGAAGAAAAAAATAAATTCTATGAAAGAACCATCCCACTCCACAAAAGGAACCCGTTCCCAGCCCATGGAGAGAAAAGTGCCCGAATCATCCGATGCCACCAGTGTTGTTAGAGCGGAAGCGGTGGAGCTGAATTGGGCGGGTGGACTTTTCTGCGACCCTGTTTCCGTATTGCAACAAGTCAATCTGAGTCTTTATCCCGGTGAAATGGTTGGGTTGAGCGGTCCCAGCGGTGTGGGAAAATCCACACTGGGAGATATCCTTCTGGGATTGCTGCCCCCCACCCATGGCCGGGTTTACTGGGGGGAGAGCTGTATTGACCGGAAAAAGGCAAGCCAGCAGAAGCATCCTTTGAATACCCTTCGCCGGTATTACCAGAAAATATTCCAGGACCCCGCGTCATCATTTCCACCGGGGCAGACCACCGGAGAATCCCTTCGGGAGGTTATCCGTTACCATGGACTGGAGGACAGCATCCAGGAAAATCTCAGTGCTGTTGCTCTGAACCCGGATATGCTCAAGCGGTACCCTTGTGAGCTTTCCGGTGGAGAGATGCAGCGCATGGCCCTGGCCCGGGTCATGCTGCTGAAGCCCCGCTTCATTGTCGCCGATGAACCCACCTCACGCCTTGATCTTTCTGTCCAGGCCCATATTATTCGATTGCTTGCGGACTATTCGCGTTCCAGTGGATGTGCCGTTCTGTTGATTTCCCATGACCGGGCGTTGATTGAAACGGTGTGCAGCCGTTGTCTGATTCTGGCTTCATGCTCCCCGGGGGGAGACTGACCCTGTCTGGGTAAACATATAGGGATTTCTTATGGCGTTTTGATATATATATCATAACTATCAATTCGCTTTTTATAATAAATTTTGCCATATATTTCCTATTTAAGATGCAGGCAAGTTCAGATAGAGTTTTTTCTGTGAGAGAAGATGGTTAATGTCAAATTTTAGACCTGAAACTGCCTCATCAAGTAAAAACATCAATGGAAAAGGAGTGGACATGGGTAAAATGATGCGTGCACTGACGATAACGGCCCTGGGTCTGGTAATGGGCCTTGGAATAATGGCCAGGGTTCCGGATGCCTGTGCCAGCAATGAAAATCTGCTGGAAACCATTGGCCAGACCGGTGAGGTACATATGGGATTCAGGGAAGGATCGGTTCCCTTTGGCTTCATTAATGAAAATGGGGAGTGGGGCGGTTTTGGGCTGGACCTGGGGGGTGTGGTGGTCAAGGACCTTGAGAAAAAATTCAATAAACCCATCAAACTGATAATTCATCCCATGAATCCCAAAACAAGGATCACCATGGTGACCAACGGGGTGGTATCCATGGGTATCGGTTCCACCACCATCACCCTTGCCCGGGAAGAGGTGGTGGATTTCAGCCTGCCCTATTTCCTCACCGGAACCCGACTTTTGGTGCCAAAAGACAGTGATATCAAAGGATTCTCCGATATCGGCGGGAAACGGGTGGGTATGGGAAGTGGCTCAACTGCCAATATCAAAGGGCTGGACATGGCCATTGCCCAGGGTCTGATCAAGCCTGCCTGCAAAAAAATGCTTTTTGAAGAACACAACAAGGGCTTTCTGGCCCTGCAGCAGGGAAAGATTGATGCCTATTTCACCGATGCCAGCCAGTTGGCAGGGATGCGTGCCAAGGCAAGGACCCCCCAGGACTGGAAAATCGTAGGCAAATATCTGACCTATGAACCCTATGGATTTATTCTTCCCGAAGGCCAGGGCGAATGGCGGGATTTTGTCAATGCGTCTCTGATTCATATGATCAAGGACGGAACTTTTAAAGCATTATACACAAAATGGTTCGGCCCGGAAGGAGTGGTTCCCCTTCCCATGACTGCCGAATATAAGGTGCTGCTCAACGCCCTGAGTTACCCGGAATAGACCGGGCCTCCGGTGGTTTTTGATTTTATCCCAATGGTTACAACCTGATTATAGTGCCGGTCACATGATTTGATACTACATGTCAGACTTAATATCTTAAAAAAAATAGAGTGTACCCCTTTTTGCATTATTCTCTGCATTTGTAATTATGGGAAGGGGGCTGGAGGCTGAGGGTTGCCCTATATTTTCCATTTCGATCATCTCCGATCATTTAAAAAGGGTACACTCAAAAAAATAGCAGCTTACGAGTTGAAATCAGTACCATTTCAATTGACCTGCACTATAAGGTGGGCCGGAGCATGGTTTAGGTCCACCACAAAAAAGGATTTTTGTGCTCAACTATACCTTTGACTGGTCGGTTTTATGGCAGCAGCCATACGGGACCATGATGCTCAGAGGAATCTGGACCACCCTGACCTTGTCCCTGGTTGCGTGGTGCCTGGCTGTGGTGGTGGGAATGGCTGTTGCTGCCTTCAGGATTGCCCCCGGAAGAGGGCTAAAAATTCTGGGCTTGGGTTATGTCCTGGTGTTCAGGAATATTCCCTTTCTGGTCCAGCTTTTTTTCTGGTATTTTGCTGCACCCCTTATACTGCCCAGGGCCGGTCAGTCATGGCTTTATGATAATGTGCCCGACTATGCGTATTGGTGCAGCATTGTGGGGCTGGGGCTATATACGGCATCCCGGGTGGCCGAGCAGTTCAGGTCCGGGCTGCTATCCATTTCCCGGGATCAGTACCGGGCCGCCTATGCCACCGGGCTCAAACCGGTACAGGTTTACCTGCATGTCATCCTTCCCCATGCCTTTCGCATCATTATCCCCTCGTTTACCACGGAATTTCTCACCTGCTTTAAAAATTCCGCCCTGGCCATGACCATTGGGGTCATGGAAATCACCCACACTGCCTATATCATTGATTCCTTTACCTGGCACGGCCTGGAGACCACCACTGCCGCAAGTTTATGCTATCTTGCCATTGCACAGACAGTGGCCCTGGGAATGTGGCAGGTGGAAAAACGCATGGGCATTGTCGGTTTAATTAAAAGAGGTGGATGAGCGTGGATTTTTCAGTTATATCAGATAACCTGGAATACATGGCCGGCGGGCTCTGGCTCACCTTTGAAATTGCCCTGATGGCCATTGGCGGCGGTCTTGTCTGGGGAGTGGTTCTTGGTCTGGGGCGCCTGTCTTCCAACCGGTTGATCTACTATGCTGCCAGCCTCTATGTTCATTTTTTCAGGGGAATTCCCCTGATCCTGGTGATCTTCTGGATCTATTTTCTGTTACCCGTGATTGTGGGGAAATCCCTTGGTGAACTGCCTGCGGTTGTCCTCTCTTTTATCCTGTACGAGGCGTCTTATTTTGCCGAAATCGTTCGATCGGGGATACAGTCTGTTTCCAGAGAACAGCACTGTGCCGGTCTGGCAACTGGCCTGCGGCCATGGCAACTGGCCAGGCACATTATCCTGCCCCAGGCATTGCGTAATATGCTTCCCTCCCTGGTCAACCACGTTGTGGTGGTGTTCCAGGACACCTCACTTGCATATGTCATCGGGCTTCGGGAGTTTTTACGCCGGGTCAACCTGGTGGATGCCCGGGAGGCCCGGTCTATTGAACTCTATCTGTTTGCCGGTATGGTTTATTTTATTTTTTGCTCCATCGGTACATTTGCCGGTCATCGCCTTGAAATAAAATTTCGGGCCAGGGGAAGTTCCCATGATTGAAATTAAAAATATAAGTCTCTGGTATTCCCATGAATACCAGGCTCTGAAAGATATCAGTTTGACCATTGAACATGGCCGTACCCTGGTCATCTGTGGCCCCAGCGGATCAGGGAAGAGCACTCTTATCAGGTGCATCAACGGTCTGGAGCGATTCCAGGCCGGAGAAATTTTTGTGGATGGTATCCCGGTCCAGGGTAAAACGACAGATATTTATGCACTTCGCTCCCGCATTGGAATGGTGTTCCAGCATTTTGAACTCTACCCCCATAAAACCATACTGGAGAACCTCATTCTGGCACCAATCAAGGTCCATAAGATGTCCAGGGCCGGGGCTGAACAAAAGGGGATGGAGCTGCTTGAGCGGGTGGGCATTCTTGATCAGGCTTCTAAATTTCCGGCCCAGCTTTCAGGTGGCCAGCAGCAGCGGGCTGCCATTGCCCGGGCTCTGGCCATGGAGCCTCTGGTCATGCTTTTTGACGAACCCACCTCTGCCCTGGACCCGGAGATGATAAGGGAGGTCCTTGAGGTGATGGCCGATCTGGCCAGGGGGGGGATGACCATGGTCGTGGTGACCCATGAAATGGGATTTGCCCGCCAGGTGGCCGATGAAATTATGTTCATGGACAAAGGGGGTATTGTGGAAAAAAATTATACCCATGCGTTCTTCAACCATCCTGTCCATGAGAGGACCCGGCAGTTTCTGGGCAAAATCCTCGATTATCAAACCTGAATAGATCAGATGAAAACCGGCATTGCCCTATAGTGCCGGTCACATGACTTGATACCGAAAATTAGCATTATTTTTATTGAACTGCTTTGTTTAATTGAAAAAAATGTTTTTCAGTGAATATCAGTTCATGTGACCGGCACTATAATCTATAATTTAATTCACTGGAGTCTGGTTAAATTTTTTATCTTCACCATTATTGGGAGAATGAAATAGAACAGAAATTTAAAATGAGCTTTCAAAAAG
>CAKZLA010000049.1 GCA_937124525.1 uncultured Desulfobacterium sp. | reverse complement strand
GTGATTAGAAGAAAAAAATAGCCTTAGTATTCATGATGGTTCTATTAGTAACCACCATGGTGGCCCCCATGGTTAGCTGCCAAAAAAAAAGTTGAAACACCCGATGAGAAGCTTGCTTCTTATACGCCTGCTACTATGCGTATTAAATTTATTATCCCACTCGTTTCTTTTATCATTATCCTGATTCTCATTTTATCGGCAAGCCTGTTTTATGTTGAATCTGGAAATCAGAACTATAGGATTTTTCAAAAACGATTCACTCGAACAAAATCTATTAGCGGTGACTTTTACAACTACAATGTTGAAACTGATGCAAGTGCTATTCGTGCAATAATCTCCGGTCTGAAACTCAACAAGGAGTTGTCGTCACTGTTTGCTACTGGCAACAGAAATGCAATACTTGAATATACTGCACCGTTATATAAAGAACTTAATTGCGATTACAACATTACCCATTTTTATTTAACAGGACTTGATCGGGTTAATATTCTTCGTGTTCATGCCCCGGATAGATATGGAGACACCATCAACCGCATCACCACAATAAAAGCTCAGCAAAGCAAAAAAATATCGCATGGCGTTGAACTTGGCGTACTGGGCACACTCACCCTCAGAGTGGTCACTCCATGGTATTCAAACGAGGGTAAACTGATTGGTTATCTGGAATTAGGCATGGAGGTTGATCACATCATTGATCGGTTACAGAAACTACTTGGCTATGATATTGACCTTTTTATTCAAAAAAAATATCTCAAAAAGAATCAATGGAAAGAGGGCATGCGCGTGCTCAAACGCAGAATAGACTGGGAACAATATGACTTGTTAGTTGCCACAAAACAGCTCGCCAATCCAATTTTTCAATCATTTATAAAAAAAAAAGATCTGAATGAAACCTCTTTTGATGGATCTATTCAATCTTATAACATTAAAGACTCAACATACTGGTTGTTATCTGTACCCATTGCCGATGTGCAAGGTCGTAATGTTGCAAACATGCTAATGCTCGCAGACACAACATTTGAAGTGAACGTGGTGCACCGCACTATCTTCACTGTTAGTATTATAATTTTTATATTAGCGGGTATGCTACTGACCTTGTTTTCAAGACAGCTTAATAAAGTCAGTCAGCATATTAAACATGATGAAAACTTGTTGAAACAAATGGCGACCAAAGATTCACTTACCAACCTCTATACTCGCAGAATATTTAATGATCAACTTAATGCTGAAATATCTTATTCAAAGCGTTATAGCACGACGACATCTTTGATCCTGCTTGATATTGATCACTTCAAGAAAGTGAATGATACTTATGGCCACCCTGCTGGAGATATGGTCCTTCGTGAACTCAGTAATCGGATAACATCGTCTTGTCGAGAAACAGACTTAGCCTGTCGTTTCGGTGGTGAAGAGTTTGTTATTCTTGCAAAAAACACATCAACTAAAGGGGCAGCAGACCAGGCCGAGCGTATTAGACTGTCTGTTGAAACACGTCCCTTTGATATTGGTGAAGGTAAAACGATCACAATCACAATAAGTGGCGGCATCGCAAGCTATCCTGACCATGCTGATCTTGATACAGACCTGATTACTATCACCGATAAGGCCTTGTATACAGCAAAGAAAGAAGGGCGTAATTGCGTGCGTATTGCCTTGTAGCTGAAGAAATTCCACCTTAAAAAGGCTACCAGATTAGACAATGACCATTCAAATTTTGATTTAAGCTTAAAAAACTTTATCAACAGCATGGCAATTAATGCTGTCCAGGTCTGAATATACAAAGCATTTTAAGTCGTTCCAACAAACGTTTTAATTCGTAAATTCTGCTTTATAACCTTGAAAAATAGCTTGATTTGCCACCTGTCTTTGTAAATGGCAGATATGGTCGTTGACCCAAAATCTATGATTGACTATGGTAGTAATCTTCAAACTTGCAGGGCACTATATGTTGTACCTTTGTCTGTGAGATCATGCATTCCGTAACAGCCTGTCGATCATATTACCGAATTCGGCAGAAGGTGATTGTGTCGACTATTCTGCTTGACACAAAGCTTGATCCTCCTCTAATATATTTGTCAAGATTTACTTAACAATCCGCATTACTTGAAGTAGATGGGGGTCAACATGTCACAAGATACAGCTGTTTGGTCAAACCTTATGGTATTGGGGTACTAAATGTTCAGATTGTCTGGAAACAATAAATGTTTCACCGTGCTTTCCCCTGAAGGCGGGATTCTATACTGTAGCCCGGGGTTTGACAGCCTTGCCGCCTTTGATGGTGCAGCACTTGTGGGTACGAACATAGGAGAATGGCTTGAGCCGCAAAAGGTTTCAGGCACTAAACCTTGGTACTGCCTGCCGGTGCAGGACGGCATTGTTTTGCAATCCCGAAGCCAGGGGCGGTTAGAGTACTGGCTGGAATCCGGGAAAGGGTGTACCGTGCTTTTTGTTTACAAAGCTAAAACCGCCCTGGAAATCAAGCTGAACAAACTGTATTCCCGAGCCTTTCATCTTAATCCTGGGTTGTCGGCCATTAGCGTTCTTGAAACCGGAGAACACCTTGACGTGAACCAGGCGTGGCTGAATGCCATGGGTTATAAACGGTCCGAGGTGATAGGCAAAACCGCTCAGCAGTTAAATATCTGGGAAAAAGGTTATGAATCACGGCAAAAAATCGTCCAGGAGTTGAAAGAGAAAGGCAGAATAACAAATCATGAATTCAAAATGCGTACAAAAGACAGCCATCTGTTAGATATTCTGGTCAGTGCCGAACTTATAGAATATCAGGGGAGACGTCTTGCATTTTTCGCTTCCCATGATGTCACCCCTATTATCAATGAAATTACCCGCAGAAAACAAACTGAAAATGACTTAATCCAAAAGAGTAAATACCTGGAGCAGGCAAACCTTGCCTTAAAATCCATGCTGGATCACAGGGATACAGAAAAACGTGCTATTGAGGGAAATATCTTTTTAAACATCAAAAAGTATATTCTTCCCTATCTGGAAAATATTGAGAAACAAAATCCCAAAGATGAGATCCTGGTAGCGGTCAACATTATAAAAACCTCTATTAACCAATTAATGTCACCAGCATCTGAAAATCTGTTTTCCAAATATACCAAGTTCACACCCATGGAAATCAAAGTTGCTGACCTTGTTAAGCAGGGTATGCAGACAAAAGAAATTGCTCCATTTTTAAATATTGCAGCAAGTTCCGTTTCAACCTATCGAAACAATATCCGGACAAAATTAGGCCTGCGCAACAGCAAAACAAACCTGAGAGTTTATCTTAATTCGCTACAATCGTAAAATATGATATTTTTTCCACAATTTTTAGCCATTTTATTTCTCTGCTAAATTTGCTATCATTTTTATCTGGATGCATAATACCATATCTATAATACATTTCAAGTATCAAAAGCCAGGGTCAAGGGTTTCAATAAAAAGTGGACGCTGGACTAAAGTAAATGGTGAACAAAATTAAAAGCGGATGGCTGGAATATTATTGGGATGAAACCGTCAACGGCGAAACCCGGAAAGTCGGGTTCACTATTGGTTTGCCTGGAACCAGTTATGCCCTGGTATCCAGTATTTACGAGGAAACAAGTTCACTGGATGAATTGAATTTGCCCAGGAACAAATTGTGTTTCTCCGTTTGACAAAGTCAAATTGGATAACATCCAGATAAAACAGAGATAGGCTATATCCCTGAATTGAAAATTGATGAAAGGCAGGCAAATACCATGAAACAAAAACCCTCACAATTTATTCTATCCGGCAGGTATATGTTCATTGCCGACATTCTTTTGTTAACAGTCCTTGGTATCTTTCTCTATTCATCCCACAATGTTCGTGGTGTTACCCTACGCTATGCCCCTCTTTCAGATACGGTAACGCAGATCATGCACGAAACCGCCGTCGCCCACCTACTGTTTGAAGAGATTACCGGCTCAGACAAATTTTTTGTTGTTGAAAAGGTATTGGATCATCTTGACCAGGCACAAGGGTATGTCAGAGTAATGCTTGGAAAGGGTGAAATCCCGGGAGAAAAGATTGTCCCGTTTCACAATACTGCCCTGCAACGGGAATTGGAACAAACAATCAAATCAATTGATCAGTTCCGGGTCATTGCCGCTGAAAGACAGGAAATGCAATCTCTGCCAGGAATCGGGACAAAAATTGATCAGCAATTCGATACTGTATTTCAATCCATTCTTGAATCTGCCCAAAAGGTAAAAACGTCTTTAAGAGCATCAATGGAAGCGCATTTTCAACGCCTCAGCAGATTGCAGTACCTGTTGATCTTTATAACCGCACTATTGGCCACGGTCTTCAGAACCGCGGTGTGGTATCATGAGCGCAGGCAAAAAAAGAATATGCAAGGGCTGAAAAATCAGGAAGAAGATTTACAAACTACACTTAACTCCATTGGTGATGCCGTCATTGCCACAGACATCCAGGGCAATATCACAAGAATGAATCCGGTTGCAGAGCAACTCACCGGATGGACTGTTAAAGAAATACAAGGAAAACCCTTGACACAATATTTCAATATTGTTAACGCCAGAACCGGAAAACCGGCTGATAATCCTGTGGAGAAAGTTTTTGAAACCGGGTTGACTGTCGGTCTTGCAAATCATACCATGCTGATTTCCAAAAATGGGACTCAATACCAGATTGCCGATTCTGCGGCACCCATCCGGCATATGGATGGCGTTACCACAGGTGTGATACTGGTGTTCCGGGATGTGTCCGAAGAGTACCGGATGAGAGAAGCTTTACGTAACAGTGAGCAATATCAGAAAACTGTTTTCCATGTTGCACCGATTGGAATAGGTGTGGTCATTGATCGTGTATTAAAGGACGTAAACCACCGGCTATGTGAGATGACAGGGTATTCAGAAGATGAGGTGCTTAATAAAAGTGCGCGGGTATTCTATCCGGATGACGAAGAGTATGATTCTGTCGGCCGAGAAAAATACAGACAGATTGATGAACATGGGGCGGGGACTGTTGAAACGCACTGGAAGCATAAAAACGGCCGTATTATTGAGGTATTGCTCAGTTCCGCCCCGTTTGATGCCGATGATTTGTCAAAAGGTGTTGCTTTTACTGCTCTGGATATCACCACCCATAAACAGGCTGCAAAAGCATTGCAGGACAGTGAAAACAGAACACGGGCAACGTTTAATGCCATTATTGATGCTGTATTTCTCCATCCGCTGACAGAAGAAAGTTTTGCCGCTTTTACTGATGTCAATGATACAGCCTGCAAGCGATATGGATATCTGCGTGATGAATTTTTAACATTAACGGCGGCAGATATTACCAAACCAACCGATGCAAACCTCCATTCAGCCCGGAATCACCGGCAAAAACTTCTGGATACCGGGCAATTGTGTTTTGAAACCATTCATATTGCCAAATCCGGGGAAGAATTCCCGGTTGAAATTAATTCGGCTGTGATTCATTTGGATGGATGTCCGTTTATTTTGGCTGTTGTACGGGACATTGGAATGCGCAGGCGCCTTGCGCAGGAAAATGAGAATCTTAAAGAGCAGTCTGCACTGACCAGGAAGATGGAGTCGGTGGGACGTCTGGCAGGCGGTGTGTCCCATGATCTGAACAATCTGATAACTCCTATCCTTGGTTTTGGAGAACTGCTTTTAGAGGATATTCCAGCAGATGCTCCATACAGAGACTTTGTGTCCCAGATCATTGAAGCAGGTAAGAGGGCCAGGGCTCTGGTGCATCAGCTCCTTGCATTCAGCCGCAAACAGATATTGGCATATGAAAGGATAGAGATTAATAAAATTGTAAAGGGAGTTGAAAAACTGCTGCGAAGAGCTATCCCTGAAGATATTGAGATTGAAATCAGCACATTTTCTCATCTTCCGCCTGCCATGGCGGATAAAGGGCAGATTGAGCAGGTAATTCTTAATCTGGCGGTCAATGCTGCCGATGCCATGGCAGGCGGCGGTAAATTGACAATTAATGATTCCGAAATTACGGGCAATAGTTCTGTTCGTGCAGGTGGAGGAATAGAAGATAATTCAGGAGATGCAACAGTTGTTTCGTTAACAAATGTGCGATTCAATGGCAATAATGCTGGCAACGCACCTGGTAATGGCGGAGCGGTCCACATTACTGGTTCGGGAAATATGGATATTGATGCGTTGCGAGGCTTTCTCGCTTTTGTGGAAACCAGCAGCTTCACGCGAGCCGCGAAACAGATCAACCGCACCCAATCGGCATTCAGTGCTCAGATGCGTAAGTTGGAAGAAGAACTTAATGTAACTCTTTTTCAAAAAGAAGGACGCAATCTTGTGCTCACTGAAGCGGGCTTAGCGCTACGTTCTCACGCGGAGCAATTGGTTGCCCTCCACAATTCGGCCCTGAAACAGGTAAAGCGATATGGGGACAAACAGCCGCTTCGGTTAGGTTGCCCAGAAGATTACAACGACACCATTCTTCCGAAAGTGATTCGACTGTTGCAGCAAGCAGAACCCACCTGTTCTATTCAAGTATTCAGCCTACCAAGTATTACGCTCAGAGAGTGGCTAGATGATGGCCGATTAGATGCAGCGATTGTCACCCGAGCGCCTGACAGCGAAGAGGGATATTGGCTGACTCATGATGTCGGAGTTTGGATTAGTTCCTAAGATATACATAACAGGAAACCCACAACCAGGATGGGTTAAAGATAGGTATGTAGCTGATGAGATGGGTGAAAAGATAAAGCTCAAAGATAATCAAGCATACATACAAGCAACACTATTCGATAATCCAGACCCTGTATTTGTAGAGTTATACAGAAAGCAGCTCGAAGATATGGGTAG
>CAKZLA010000048.1 GCA_937124525.1 uncultured Desulfobacterium sp. | reverse complement strand
GATCCTTTCTCAGGGCACGAACGAATTCCAATCCGCTACCGCCGGGTAACATCCAGTCCACCAGCGCCAGATTAACACTTTGACTGGCCATCAATGTGCGTGCCTCTGATGTAGTGCTTGCGTCGTGGACGACCAAGGCGTGACGTTCCAGCGCGAATCGAATCATGTCTCGAATAGCGGGTTCGTCTTCAACTGAAAGAATATGGGCAGGCATGTCGGTTTTTACTTGCATGCGGCAGTGATTACACAGTCATTACAATGATGACCCGTGCATGATAACGCGCCTGGGTTCTTGCCCGTGAACAGGCTGATCTACTGCGGATTCGATACTCTGGCTAGATTTTTTCGTAATTTTGGCGCGCAGAACAATCACTTACCTTTGTTGACGAATATTGACGGGAAAATTCACTCGACGAGAAAATCTGATTCAGAGTACCAAGCTACCGCCTCACAGTACGAAAGTAATTCCCGGACAGCCTCCAGGTCGACAACGAGGGCCGTTACGAGCAATTGTGACAGGAACATGAGCGGCAGAATGCGGTCTCTGGGATTTTTGCTAATTCGTGTGCAGATGGTGCTTGCACACTGAGCGTTCAGGCCCCAGAATGGTGGGGTTATGGTGTTCCGTATCGGCACTCTCGCGACGATAAACTGTTAACCCCGTCAGGCCTGGAAGGGAGCAGCGGCAGCAGTGGATTCGGGTGCCGGGATACAGCTGGTACGGGATGCCGCCTTCTAAATTCGCGGCAATACACCTCCTACATGAGCTACAAGGTTCTTGCGCGCAAATGGCGGCCGCAGCACTTTCGCGACATGATTGGCCAAGAGCCTTTGGTCAAAACTTTGACCAATGCGTTCGCTACGGGTCGGGTGGCGCATGCGTTTATGCTGACGGGGGTGCGCGGTATCGGCAAGACCACTTCCGCCCGGATATTTGCCAAAGCGCTTAACTGTGAATCTCCGAGTGATGGCGAACCATGCTGTAAATGTCACTCCTGCGTGGCGATTGCCGAAGAAAGCAGTATTGACGTAATTGAGATTGACGCCGCCAGTCAAAACTCAGTGGACAATATCCGCGATCTGCGTGACGAAGTGATGCATGTCCCGGTCAATTCCAAGTATAAAATTTATATCATTGATGAAGTGCATATGCTCAGCACGGCTGCCTTTAATGCCCTTCTCAAAACCCTGGAAGAGCCCCCGGAACACGTACTTTTCATATTTGCCACCACAGAGCCCCATAAGATTCCCATCACCATCCTGTCCCGGTGTCAACGGCATAATCTGGGCCGCATTGGCCTCACCGAAATCGCAAACCATCTGGAATGGCTGGCCTCCCAGGAGGGATTTAAAATTTCCCGTGAGAGCGCAAGCCTCATTGCCTCGGAAGCCGACGGTTCCATGCGGGACTCCTTAAGCCTTTTGGACCGGGTCATCTCAAGCAGCAGCGATGTGGATATTTCCCACGATCACATTCTCAACAATCTTGGCATCATTGATAAAAAAATTCTCCTGGATATGGCATCGGCAATTTTCAGGACAGATGGGGCAGAGATTCTTCAAACCATCTCCCGGGTCCGGGATCTGGGATTTGATCTTAAAAAAATCTATGCGGGTCTGGTGGAATTATTTCGGAACATACTGGTGGTTAAACTATGCCCGGACAACAGCTCTTTTTCTGATATCAGTGCCCATGACAGGGAGCAACTTTCCGCCATGACGGTTCCAGGGACCCATGCCTATCTGTCCCAGATGTTGACCATACTGTTAAAAGAAGAACAGTTGATTCGCTTTTCCACCCACACCAGAACCGCCTTGGAAACCATCCTGCTACAGCTCATCCAGGTACGCCCCGGAACGGACATGGATGCCATCATCACCCGGCTGGACGTCCTGGCCCGGAATGTGGCCCCCCCGGAACCCTTACCCCGGCAGCTCGAAACCGGTGCCGCCAGTGTCCAGACAAACCTGACACAGCTGCCCCCCCAGCCCCGGGAATCCCAATGTAATGAGGGGCCAGCCACATATTTCCATCCAGAACAAACGGCACCGCCCACACCCCATTGGGATGCCCCACCCGGTCTACCACCCAAGCTGGACAAGCCCCCCCGGAACAACCCTGGATCTTCAACTCCTGCCTTAAACCGGAAAACATCCACAAATGTACCGCCTCCCCCCACAGGGATGGGAGCCCCGGATACTGAAGAAAAAACCTGGGAGGGGTTTATAAAAGCCATGACCCCCAAACTTCCTTTTATAGGGGCCATTCTTTCCAAAAGCACATTTAAGGGAATACACAACAAACAACTTTGTGTGGCACTCTCTGGCAACAGCAGCTTTGATCTTAAACGAATCCAGTCTAAGAAAAAGGCATTGGAAGGGCTGTGTGAAAATTATTTTGGAGAAAAACTTTCACTGTCATTGGACAATCCCCGGGAGAACACGCCCCCCCAGGAGAGCCCAGGCGGTGTAAGCCCGGCAAAACTCAAACAGGAGGCCATGAACCATCCCATGGTGACCGACGCTGTAAATCTTTTCAGCGGACAAATCGTTGATATCAAGTTAAGTTAGCCCTGCTGGCAAATTTGACAAAAGCCCGGACCGGCAATATAATTACATTTTTTTATATTATGAAACAAAAGGAGTTATTAAGATGAAAAATATGGGTGGCATGATGAAACAGGCCCAGAAGTTACAGAAAAAAATGCTCAAAATGCAGGAAGAGCTGGCATTAAAAACCGTGGATGTCTCGGCCGGAGGCGGCATGGTAAAAGTGGTGGCCACGGGCAACCAGAAAATCCAGTCCATCTCCCTGGAAAAAGAAGTGGTGGACCCCGAAGATGTGGAGATGCTGGAAGATCTCATACTGGCAGCGGTGAACGATGCCTTGAACAAATCCCAGGAAATGGTTTCAGGGGAGATGGGAAAACTCACCGGCGGCATGAATATTCCAGGCCTGATGTAAACCTTGAACTATTATCCTGAATCAATTCTAAAACTCATGGACTGCCTGACCACCCTGCCGGGTATCGGCAAAAAAACCGCCGAACGCCTGGCACTCCATATCCTCCATGCCCCCCACACCGAGGCACAATCCCTTGCTGACACCATTTTGGCCCTGAAAAAAAACGTGACCCTGTGCGCCACCTGCTTTGGACTCAGCGACCGGACCACCTGCCGCATCTGCAGCAATCCGGTGCGGGATGCCAGCACCATCTGTGTTGTGGAAAACCCCACGGACATGGCGGCCATTGAGAAAACCGGTTCATTTTCAGGCCTTTACCACATTTTGGGAGGCGCCTTGTCCCCCATGGATGGCATTGGACCCGATGAAATCCGCATCAAAGAGCTTTTTATAAGGGCCAAACACCGCTCCACCCGGGAGATAATACTGGCCACAGGGACGGATGTGGAAGGTGAGGCAACAGCAGCATACATTGCGGACCAACTGAAAAGCACCCGGGTGTGCGTCACCCGTATTGCGTCGGGGGTTCCCATGGGGGGGGATCTGCATTTCGTGGATCAAGTGACATTACAGCGGGCAATGGAGGGACGAAGTGGATTGTAAATTTAACACAGGCGATGATATTTTTGAATGTACCCAGTGCGGAGAGTGCTGCCGGGGGTTTGGCGGCACCTATGTCACCCCGGAAGATATTGAACGGATTTCCCGATTCATCAAATGTGATCCTGACACCTTTGTTCCCCGGTTCTGCGATATGTCCGGCTCCCGGCCGGTGCTCGGTCTTGGAAAAGAAGGAAAATGTATTTTTTTTGATGAGCTGTGCACCATACATGCAGTAAAGCCATACATGTGCCGGGCCTGGCCTTTTATTCGAACCCTTGTGGATCATCCGGAAAACTGGGAGGCCATGGCAGGTTCATGTCCGGGAATGAAAAAAGAGGTCCCGGAGGAGACCATCCAGCGCATTGCGTCACTGGAAATCAAAAAACTGCAATCACCAGCATAATGCCGCCCCCCGGCGACTGGCACGCCGGGGACACCATCTATTGGGGCATAACATAATTTGGCCCTGCAATGAGCATAGTGTTGGGCAGATGGGTCTGGATCATCTCCATGGTGCTGCCAAAGAGCATGTCCCGCACCACACCATGACCATAGGCACCCATCACCGTTAAGGCATTGTGGGGAACCGCGTAAAGGTTGTGTTCAAATTTACCGGTTTCAAAAAAATGCCAGTCCCGAACCTTTTGGGCCACCTCATCTGCCATGCCTCGCTGGGAAAGGATCTCTTCAAAGGCCTCTTTAGATTTGCCGTCGGCCTGGGTGAACAGATCCACGGGCTTGCCGGTCTCCCGGCTGAGCCTTAGTCCCAGTTTCAGAGCCTTCACCGCATTCACCGATCCCCCAAAAAAAACCAGAATACTCTGCCACTCCTTGAACAGGCAGCTGGGAATGAGCACGGGGAAACGGGCCGCATTGATAATACGACGCACCTTGGGACCAATGTGCCCCAGGCTGATCTTTGAGGACAGATCACTGATACTCCGGGGGCAACACATGAAATCAAAGTTCACCGGAAGATCGGGTAAGGTGGAAGCGGTAAAATTCTTGGGCCGAACAAACCGGGGGGCAATGTGTGCCCCCCGGGCCAGCTCCTGGGCATGTGTTTTTGCCGTGTCAGGGGCTGTCAAATAAGATTCATCCAGGTCAACCTGCACCACATCATTATCATAATACATGAGAAATTTTGTATACTCGGGAATATAAATCGCAATGGATGCACTGATCTCTGTGCAGAAATACAGCGACTGCATGAGAATTTCCCTTCCCAACGGGGTGTTTCTGAAAACATGAAAAAGTGTTGTCTCCACATATCCTCCTGATCCGTCAATAAGCTGGCAAACCATAAATCATTATTGATAGTGCCACGGTCTTATTTTCCGGATATCACATAAAAATGACGACACCCGCAGGCGCCCTGATTATTCTGATACTTCGTCGGTTTGTTAATGGTCAAATTTATCAATGCTGCTTTCTCGGGGTTTAAAGTGGGCAGAATCTGCCCCAGCCCCACCAAACCCGTTGATTCAAACTCGCTGGGTGGTCTGCACCTTGAGTTCGTCCCGATATTTATCCAATAAAGTGGCCTTGGATATCATCCCCACAAACCGATGGTTGCTGACCACCGGCAGACTGTAACAGCGGGTAATATCCATTTTATGGAGCACATCTGTCAAATCATCGTCATAGTGAACCGTCTCCACATCCACATCCATGATCTGTTCCACCAGTACGGCATCATACATCACGGTGTTAAAGATATAGGGCCGCACATGATCAAAGCGTACCATTCCCATGAAATGGCCGTTTTCAGGATTTTCCACGGGGAAATAATTGCGGGTGGATCGTTTCACCACGTAGAGAAATTCCCGCAGGAGCATCCCCGGCTGCACAGAGATACAATCCCTCTCAATGACCTCCCGAATGGTGATATCTGCAAGGACCCTGGCATCGGTGCCCGGTCTTAGCAACTGTCCCCTTTCCGTTAAATCTTTAAGGTAAAAGGATGCCGGTTCAAAATAATGGGTAATGGTGGTGGAAAGAGCTGACACAATGATCAGAGCCAGCATCACCTCATAGCTTCCCGTGATCTCCAGAATCAAAAAAATCCCCGTCAAAGGCGCCTGGAGGATACCGCTGAGCATCCCGGCCATGCCAAGCAGGGCAAAGCAGCCTTCATTGACCCAAGGCACGGATGGCATCAAAAAAACCAGCAGCCGATGGTAAGCAAGTCCGGCAAAACTGCCGATGACAAGACAGGGAGCAAAGATACCGCCGGAGCCCCCCCACCCCAATGTAAGGGCCGTGGCCAGAATTTTTGCCAGACAGGCAATGGAGGCAATGCCAAGCCCTGTGGTAAACACCCCCTGGATCATGGCATGGATGGCATGGTAGCCCTCCCCCAGCACATCGGGAACGGCAAACCCCAGAAGCCCCACGGCAGCGCCTCCCATGGCGGCCCGGGCCCACAGGGGTACCTTCACCTTTACTGACACATGGTGCATGCGACGCAGCAGACGTGTGAGGATCAAAGAGGCCATGGATGCAGCCAGGGCAAGTCCCAGGCAGGCCAGCAGATCCAGATTTCCGATATTAAAACTGCCAAGGCTTTCAAAGGCGATGCTGTTGCCCCGGAGAAGTCGACTGATCTCTGCCCCGGAAACGGCGGCCACGGCAATGGGAATGATGTTCACCATGGACCACTCCCCGAGAATAATCTCCATGGTAAAAATAATGCCGGTGAGGGGGGCATTGAAAATAGCGGCAATGGCCCCGGCAGATCCACATCCCACCAGGGTGATCCGCTGTCGATCATTTAAATAAAAGAATTTGGCAATGTTGGAACCAATGGCGGCACCACTCATCACCACAGGAGCTTCGGGGCCAGCAGAGCCACCGCTTCCAATGGTGAGACAGCTTGCCACCAAGCGTGAAATACTGGATCGAAACCGCATCAGCCCCCCGTATCGGGAGACACTGTAAATCACTTCGGGAACCCCATGCCCGGCCCCCTCGTTCATGGCTTTTTCAAGAAACAGCGAAGAGAGCATGGCACCTGCAGCCGGCAAAAGAAATGCCCACCAGTGATGACGCCAGTGGTGAAGGGTCTCCAGCATGAAAACCAGGGAAGTGTTGAGACCCAGAGCGGCAAGTCCGCTGCAGATCCCCACAATAATCCCCATGAGAATCAATAACATACGGTCATCAAGTCGAAAAAAGGGCAGGCGTGCCGGATGACGCCAGGACATAAAGCGCTTCATTATTTTGACTTAAACCCCTTTCTTCTCAATCTGCGCTTCTTTATCGCGAATACACTCCAAAAGTGCGTCTGCCGGTGGCCTTGTTTTCACAAAAGAAATAAAGGCACTGTCCCTGAGGCAGAAGGAAAGCCGGGAAAGCAGGCTGAGATGACAGGCCACGGCCGGGCTTAAAATCAAAAAAAGCGTGGACACCGGCAAATCATCAATGGCATGAAAGGGCACACTATTTTCCAGATAACAGGTCACCACCATGGGAATTTGAATACCTTCATCCAGGGGATTTCTGGGATGGGGAATGGCCATACCATGGCCGATGCCGGTGGAGGTCAACTGTTCCCTTGCAAGGAGTTGGGCAAAAAGCCCATCCTGCTGTCCCTGGGAAAATCCGGGAACCTGACGAACTGCCTCCTGCAGCACCGTGTCCCTGTCCATACCAGGGATTCCATGATGGACACCGCCACTTTCCATGGCCGACACCAGAATAAATTCCGAGGCATGACACACGCCGCCTGGCTGGTCCCCGCAGGAGGCCATTGTTTTTTTCTGTTTGGCGGCCCATTTATTGAGCTCCGCCTCATCAAACACGCCCAAGTCACCTGTCTTACTCACCGGGATTCTTCCTTGACGAATCCATCGATCCAGGGTCTCTATGCTCAAATTCAACCGTTGTGCAATCTCTTCCAAAGTCTGTCTCATTTTTATATTCCACCAGGACAGGAATGATATTCATGATCCTTCTGTCCATCCATGAGGTTTTATTCACTGTTTTTTACGCACCCAGACACTTGATAATCAAGTTTCCGGATCGGGGTTTAACCATAAAGGTAAATATTCGGGTTGGTAATGTAAATGTTTGACCAGTGCCCCATATTTACCAATAAAGATCCATGAAGCTAAGTAATTTATACCACATAGGCTTTTTTTT
>CAKZLA010000047.1 GCA_937124525.1 uncultured Desulfobacterium sp. | reverse complement strand
GAAATATTGAGTAAACCATTGGTACAGTCGCTGTTTTCACTTTTTATTGCTTCACCCAAAGGTGCCTTATGTCAGACAACACGCCATATATGTTCTGGAGGTTTCCCATGGAAACATTGATGGATGATAGAAAAATAAAACAACTCTTTAAGCAGGCAATCATCGAAACCATGGAGGAGAGAAGGGATCTTGTGCATGATTTGCTTCTGGAGGTAATGGAAGATATTGCATTGGTGCGAGCCATTCAAGAGGGGGAAAATTCTGAAATAGTTGAAAGAGAAGAAATCTTTCAAATTCTTGGTGGCAAGGAGAGCAACTCTCCTGTATCAGCATGAAGACAACTTTTACAAAAAGCTTTGCCGGAGATTTGAAAAAAAGGAAGAATGACTTGGATTTCATGGAGCGCATGAAAGGGGTCATTCATAATGTTGAGCGTGCGCCAACCATTGGTGACGTCCACAATCTTAAAAAGCTGAAAGGGGAAAGTGGGTATTATCGGATTCGTACAGGGCATTACCGGGTCGGTATCAAAATTGACAATGAGTTGGTCGTTTTTGTCTGTGTGCTTCACCGAAAAGATATATACCGTCAATTCCCATGAAAAAAGGATGTAGACTAAACACCCATACAGCGCAAAACTCCATACTTTACCCCCCAAGGACGACAACAACGCAGGCCTGACCCCACGTGAGCCTTAAAATGCTATTTTTGCCCCCCAAAAGTGGGCTTTAAGAGATGAAATCAAGACTTTTCAAAGTAATTTTCCTTTAATAACAAAGCATTGGCAGGGTCAGACCCCATGATGCTTTAACAACAGGTGCTTGACTGGGTCTGACCCTGCCATCTGACCCAGCTCTTGATAAAGTTCAGTTTGAGTTTTGGAGCAATAGTGGGTATACTGAATTTTAAGATGATGATGGCAGGGATTGTTAAAAAGAAAAAAAGAGGCTGAATCGAAAATGTGTGACCCCAAAATGAGAAGATGACCTTGTTTTTTACAAAAAAGAAACTCTATGAAATTGAGAGGGTTAAAAAATGGTTGATTCAAAGGCTTCCGTCGTCAATCTGATCAAACAATATGTTGGTCGATTAAAAGCAAATAAAATTCCGGTTGAAAAGGTGCTGCTATTTGGCTCTTATATAAAAGGAACACCAAGGGAAGACAGCGATATTGATATTGCCGTTATTTCATCGGTATTTAAAGGAGACAGATACCTTGATAGAAGGCGCATTGTCCCGCTGAGACGTGGAATAGACAGTCGGATTGAACCCATACCCTTTACTCCGGGGGATTATGCAGACGGTGGGATGTTGATTGATGAAATCAAACGAACCGGTCAAGAAGTTTTTTAACAAACACGGCAAAGGCCGGAGCCAGCACTTCTGGGAGAGTATTAAGATGGGCGTGGCCGTGGGTAAAATCAACTTCTGCCTCACCGCCCTGGTGGAAAAGGGCAGCATCAAGCTGGAAAATAGCCATACTTTACCCCCCAACAACGCCCATAAGCCAAGCCTTACCCCAGATATAAGTGCATGGACGAAAGTTTCTTCTTGTTAGAGTTTTGAATAGCACCCATCATCAAGTCAATTATTTGATGTGCCAAGGGGAGGCAGTTTATGTCCTGCCACTTACTGACCCCAGGCTTGATTGTATTCACGGCGGCGCAGCCGCAGTAAAAACAAACCAGACCCCAGTCCAAAATAAGCGATCAGGAAGAGAAGCAGCTATATGAAAACATCTTTCAACATAAGGAGACTGCCATGTTAGCACAATATATTAAAGAAAAAGGCAGGCAGGAAGGCATGGAAAAGGGCATGGAAAAGGGCACACGGCAAACTGTGATGGCATTGGTCCGAAATGCCCGCAAAAAAGGACTGTCTGAAGAAATAATTGCACAGGTTGTAGATATAGACGTAAAACTGGTCAGACAGATATTGAACAATGAGCCGGTGGAAATTCCGGTGCATCTCCTGGCAGATCGTTGATTCAATATTTGGAAATACGTCATTTCTCCAGCGTTCTTAAACCCCACTTTTTGACCCCCAAAAGTGCATTCTAAGAGCAAAAAGGCCTCTTTTTTGAGCCAATAATACATTAATAACAGCTGCTTAACTGGGTCAGACCCCGAATAGACCTCACGTACGGATCTGTACGGGGGGTGCTGGGTAACCGGCATTCCTACCGTGACCAATTATAGGCCAGACCTAATTATGGGATGATATAATGAAAGTATTAACTGTCAAGGCAATATGGGATCAAGAAGTATCTGTCTGGGTTGCAACTAGTGAAGATGTACCGGGATTGGTTGCTGAAGCTGCTACTGCAGAAGAATTAGAAAAAAAATTGCAAGTTATGATTCCTGATTTATTGGAAGCAAATGGTAAATCATGCGGTGAAATGGGTGTGCCTGTTCATTTGTTGACAGAACGAAATTTTATGACGCATAGCTGCAATTGATGGATGGATATACCAAGCAACTGAAGAAGATGCTTAAAAACAATGGGTGTTATTTTGTGCGTTCAGGTAAGGGTGATCATGAAATATGGTATAGTCCGATTTCAAAGATTAACTTTATTGTGGACGGCAAAATATTGTCCCGACATACTGCTAATGCCGTAATGAAACAGGCAGAATTTTCAAAACAGTTTTAATCCTTAAACCCCGCTTTTTACCCCCAAAAAGTGGCCTTTAAGAGATGAAGCCGAGGTTTTTTAAAGCAATTTTTCTTTAATAACAGGGATTTGTCTGGGTTAGACCCTCCAATGAAAAATATTATGCTTCCTATTACGGAAAAGAAGAGTGATAACTTTGGGTCTGACCTACCCATGCTTGAGTTCTGGATCAATAGCAGGTATACTGGGTTTTAAGATGATGATGTTTGGAATGATCAAATGTTAGCGGGGTCAGACCCCGATATAATGGAGCTCTACCATGGAAACACAATTTGTGACAGATGCCCAAGGCAATAAAACAGCGGCAATTATTCCCTTTGAAGAGTGGGAGCGAACAGAGAGGGCAAAGGATATTCTTGAGCATGTTTATTTTGCCGGAATTATAAAAGAACGAAGAGGCCGTAAATCAAGTCTTAATCTTGATGATTTGATAGACGCAGAGGGGTTGACCCGTGCCGACCTGGAAAGTTGAACTGATTCCAGAGGCCCATGCTGACTTTAATAGACTGGATGGCAGTGTCAAAAAGCAAGTTTTGAAACAGCTTGTCAAATTGGAGAAGAATCCAAAATATGGTGTCCCCCTTGGCAACAAAGCCGGCATTAACCTTGAAGGTTATTTTAAACTGTACGCAGTCAGAAAACAAATCCGGATTGTCTACCATGAAAGTGGCCAAATCATTAAAATTATTGCCATTGATAAGCGGGAAGACCTGGAAGTCTACCGTATAGCATGGAAAAGAATTTTGTTAATGAAATCAATTTGAACCTGTTGTGTAGCGAGTAAAGTACAGCGATTGATTCAGTATCAGCATACTTTACCCCCCAATAACACCAACAAACCAAGCCTGACCCCGGGCTTGATTGACACAGGTTTGTATTCACGGCGGCGCAGCCGCAGTGAATACAAACCAGAACCCTGGCCGAAAAGCCGATAACCCAACATCCAGCACCCGTAACCAAACTCAAATATCCTTAAACTCCACTTTTTGCCCCCCAAAAGTGCAATCTAAGAGCAAAAAGTCCTCTTTCTTGAATCAATAACGCAATAATAACATAAGTTTAGCGGGGTTAGATCCCGAATATCAAATTCGGTTTGAGTTCTGGAGTAATAGTGGGTATACTGGATTTTAAGAGGATGATGGCTGGGGATGAATGGAATGACCCGAATGATATAGGAGGGGAAAAAATGGCACAGATGAATATTGATATTTCTGTAGAAAATATTGCAGGTATGATAAATAGCATGGATGTAAAAGAAATTGAGACCCTTTGCATTTTACTTAGCGATGAAGGGCAGGGATTGTTAAAAAGAAGAAAAGAGGCTGAATCAAAGGATTGTAACTTTTTATCAAGGGACGAAGTATTTGATATATAGAGAACAATACCATCCTGCTGTTAAGAAGGATTTGAGGAAAATTGATTCTGGTGTACGTGAAATAATAAGAAACGAGTGGATTCCAAAACTTTTATCTGAACCTCAAGGCGGAAAAGAGCTGGCAGGACCACTGTCTGGCATCCATTCTTACCATTTTAAGGTTGGGAAAATACACTATCGAATTGCATATCTCATTGAAGAAAATGATTTCACCCTTAAAATATTGATGATCGCTAAAAGGGAAAGTTTTTATAAAATTCTTAGAAAGCGTGTTTTATAAAAGCTTTTTTGTTACGAAGATTGCTAGCACTGCAAAAAAATGGAATCTTACCTCCTCAAATAACACCTATAAGCCTGACCTAAAGCTTGATTGACACGGGTTTGTATTCACGGCGGCGCAGCCGCAGTAA
>CAKZLA010000046.1 GCA_937124525.1 uncultured Desulfobacterium sp. | reverse complement strand
ATCTGGAATTGATAGGGATTGAGGCCTGACCGGGATAAAACGCTCTGAAAGGTCTTTTCATGGAGACGGGGGGAACAGGATGCCACCACCACCCGGTTCAGCTTATAATCCCGGATATCTTTTTCTATGAGCTCCTGGCCCGGATCAGAGCACATGAATTTATAATCTCGTGAGATCACGACATTTTTAACGGTTCTGGCATAGGCTGCCACCTCTTCCACCCGAACCATGCCAGCGATGTTGATGCCACAGTGACAGACATAAAATCCTATTCTGATATTCATTTATAGGCCCCTTTTTCATCGCGCTTAATATTTTTTAGAATATAAAAACGTTTCATCCTTTTTTACCTTTTTCCATGAGCCGATTTATTTGTTCTATGAGTTCATCTTCCTGTAAGGGCTTTTCAAGAAATGGAATTTCAGCTGTATAGACGTAAAGCCCTGTTCCAATTTGTAGTTTATGCCGGAAAAAAAGAACTTTTAATGGAATGGCGGAGATGAACAGAACCGGCGTTTTTTCTACATGGTTTAACAGGGTCTGCATTCCCTGGGGGGGTAGCATGGCATCCAGGATTAACATGTCTGGACAATGGGCTTGGAATTTTTGTAAACCTTCGTGTTCGTCCATTGCCAGAACCACCTCAAATTGTCTGTTTGTCAAAACCGTCTGAAGAAATCCACGAATATCTGCTTCTTGATCCACAACGAGTATTTTAGTTTGTTTTTGATCCATGATGCCTGCCAATGGAATCTCAAGTAGTTAAAAACCGACTGGAACAATGAAAATGCCCTCACTTTATCATCAAATTTAATCTCGGTATTGATGATCTCTTCTTTTAATGAATGCAACTTAGAGACCACTCTTTTTTTACATCTGACGATTTGTGAAATAATTTGTTTTGATGTTGATAATTGCCTAAAATTAAAACATTTAATTTGCTATGCTTATAAAAATATGAAAATCAAAATAAATTGTAAGCGCGAAAACAAAAAAAATGACAATGCATTGATTGCAACATAAATAATTTTGTAAAGTTGAGTTTTGTAAAATGATTTAAGACATTTATGATTGATTGAGCAGCGGTTGTTGTGTGTTGCAACATAACGCAACCATGCAACACAAACAAAAAAGCCCAACGAAATAAACGGATAAAAAGACAAGTAGGTAGGTATATTTTTTTTTATTAGAAAAGAGAGTATCCGAGTGCCGTCAGCAGAGCCTCTGAGGAGTGCCCTGAGCGGAACATTGGAAACCAAAGGGGGGTAGGATTTTTGCCCTTCCAGGCGTTAAGAAGCACAGATTGTTTGAGGAGCTTGCCCGCAGTTTCTGTGGTTTAGCCTGGAAGGGCAAAAATACCCCCCGACGTTTCCGTTCCGGTCAGGGCACTCCTCGGAGGCGGTATAATACGATTTTCTATTTTTGTTATGACAGGCGGACCTATCATGCTACGAAGGCGAAATAAGCTGGAATTTTTTCATTTTTCGCCACAGCGTGGTGCGGTCAACATTAAGGGCCTGGGCCGTAAGCCCCCGGTGCCAGTTGTGTTTGTTCAGCATTTTTATCAATGCATCCCGTTGTGAAAAATTTTCCGGATACATTGTTTTTTGTGGGGCGTTTTGTTGGAAAGGCAGGGATGGGGGTGTTTTATCCAGGAGATAGGCAGGGAGATGTTCCGACCGGATCATATCATCCTGGCAGATGATAAGGGAGTGCTCCAGAATATTTTCCAGCTCCCGGACATTACCGGGATAACCATAATTCAAAAGAAACTGCATGGCAGTTTCACAAATATCAGGGACCAATTTTTCCATGGCAGCCGATTGTTTTCTTAAAATATGGCGAATGAGTAGGGGTAAATCCCCCTGGCGCTGGGAAAGGGGAGGCAAATCCAGCCGGAGAACGTTGAGCCGGTAGAAAAGATCCTCCCTAAATTTTTTTTCAGCCACCAGGTGCTCCAAACGGCGATTGGTGGCAGAAATAATGCGGATGTCCACCTTCTGGGTTTTCCGGCTGCCCAGGGGATAAAATTCCCTGTCCTCGAGTACCCGCAGCAATTTGGCTTGGAGGGAAAGGGGCAGATCTCCGATTTCATCCAGAAAAATAGTCCCGGTGTGGGCCTGGCTGAATCGACCGGGTTTATCCCGGTCGGCCCCGGTGAAGGCCCCTTTGGCATAACCGAAAATTTCAGACTCCAACAAATTCTCCGGAATGGCCGCACAGTTCACCTTAATAAAAGGTTTCCCAGCCCGGCGGCTTCGGGCATGGATAATTTTGGCCATTAGATCCTTGCCGGTACCCGTGGGGCCTTCAATGAGTATGGTGGATTCGGTACCTGCCACCACCTTGACAAGATTAAACAATTTTTCCATGACAGGGGCCTTGCCGATCATGTGATGGAAATCATACTTATGATGTTTGACCTGATCCAGCTGGTGCACCAGGGTCATGTCCTGGAGAGCTGTCAACCCCCCAATCACCTTGTTCTGATTGTTGATCAAGGGGATATAATCCACAGTGATGGGTATTTTTTCATCTTCTGAATTGAGCAGGGTTCCTTTGATGCCACTGACGGGGATACCTTTTTTGATGGCCTGGCGGATCAGCCCCTTTCCTTTTTTATCCCGGTGACCAAACAGGGTGCAGCTTTCCTTTCCCAGAAGTTTCATCCGGCTGTAACCGGATATTTTTTCTGCGGTGCGATTAAAAAAGGTGATCAACCCGTTGCGATTCACGGTGAAAATCCCCATGTTCAGGCTGTCCAGAATGATTTTAAGACTCTGCTCTTCGTAATTGATGCGGTTGACCAACTCTGAGTAAGGCGCATGGTCCTGGAGGACAGACACACATCCCTTGACATTGCCTTCGGCCTCCAGCAGTGG
>CAKZLA010000045.1 GCA_937124525.1 uncultured Desulfobacterium sp. | reverse complement strand
TACTTTCTCTAAATTACGCAAGTTACAGGAACAATTGATCAGCAATGGGCTGGCGCTGGATACGCTGTCAATGGGCATGACCGGCGACATGGAAGCCGCCATTGCAGAAGGCGCAACTATCGGCGCCGGTTCAACCATTACTCAAAATGCGCCCGCCAACCAGCTAACCATCGGTCGAGCGCGTCAACACACCGTTGACAATTGGCAGCGTCCTGATACAAAAAAAGATTAATCCTATCTGATTGGTACGCGGCGAAAGTCAATTGTCGCTAACGGTGAAATTAGCATCTAAATCTCCGAAACGAAGTTGTAATGAGGTAAGCGCTGCTAGCGCAGCCGTTTCTGTGCGTAGGATGCGGGGACCTAAAGAAAACCCGATAAAACCAGCATTTTTTGCGTGTTGCAATTCTTCAGCAGTTAACCCCCCTTCCGGGCCGATTAATACCGTCACATGTGTTGCGGTTTTAGGTAAAGCGGATAATGTTGTTTGCGCACGGGGATCGCACACTAACTGTAATCCGGATCTTTTTTTAGTAAGCCATTGATCGAGTGGTTGCGCGGTTGCTAATGGGGGAATTATGCAACGCCCGGATTGTTCACAGGCGCCGACTATAATGGAATTCCAGTGTGCTAAACGATTTTCCAGTCGTTTATTCTTTAACTTAACGCCACATCGTTCAGTAAACAAAGGTACGATTTTACTTACGCCAAGCTCTACCGCTTTTTGCAGCGCGTAATCCATACGTTCACCGCGCGAAATTCCCTGGGCCAGCTCCAACTGCACAGGTGATTCTGTTTGCGTACGTTGCATGGTTGTAACAGCAACGATGGCGTGTTTATGTTTAATCGCGGTTAACGTTGCGCTATATTCGCCTGCTTTACCATTAAAAATGACTAAAGCATCTCCAATATTATGGAGGTGAGATCCGATATGTTGGAAGTGTCAAATGGAATAGGGGCAAGGCTTATCCTGGAGTACGATACCGTCATCTGGTAGTTTTGCTAAGCTAAAGACAGCACACAGGCTTTATCTGGGGGAAGTGGATTCTCAACCCTATGTGATCCATGCATTGTGGGGGTATGGGGGGCGGGCAAGAATGCGCATCAGATCCGAGTGATAAACGCGGTGAAGGTACCCTCCCCTCTCCCTGGGACTCGGTTCCGTCAAAGGCTCTCTCTTAAATCGACTGAAAACAATCCTTTCCATTGCCCTGTCTTGATTTTATTTTTTTTCGATGTTCAAGTCTTAAAATCATATTGACTCTGGAAGAGATCACCTTTACACAGGACGTGTCGGTTTGGGAAAAGGGGGTTGACCAGGTTTTCCTTATGACGGGTTTTTTGAGAAAAAAGGTGGAGAGGGGTGGCTCAAGAAAATAGAAGAGCTCTGACGGATTCATAATGTTTGGGAGCAAATTTGAGATGCTCATGGATTAACTTTTGAAGTTTTTCAAGATCCCGTTGTTCAATGGCGTTGGATATTTCAATATGGTCGTAAATGGAGGATTCCCTCCCTTTTCGGCTTTGCAAAGCCGCAGCACGCATCATGATGGTTTTTTCCAGCAGACTTGAGATGGTTTGATAAAAGGCTTCTGATTTTGTGGATTGGTACATCAGGTCGTGAAATTTTGTGTCACTTTCGATCATCTTGTGTAAATCCGCTTTTTCATAGATCTCTTTTGTTTTTTCCACATGGTTTTTAATCCTTTTGATTTCGGTGTCTGTTATTCGTTCAATGAGAAAAGTCGCACCGATGTTTTCCAGGCTTGATCGAAGGATAAAAAAATCTTCAAGTTCATGGTCGTTAAGTTCTGTGACAATATATCCATATCCCTTGGCTTTTGTGATTAATTTTTCATTTTCCAGCATGGCAAGGGCTTCTCGTACCGGTACCCGTCCCAATTTTAAAGTTTGGGATATCTTACTTTCCAGAATTTTTTCCCCGGGTTTGAGGTCAAAATAGATTATTTTGTTCTTGATGGATCGATAGGCTTTTTGTCGAAGTGTCATTTTCAATGAAGGAACGCTCTCTTATTGTTTTTTTTGGATATTAGCAATTTATCGTTATCATATGTCTTTTATACGCGATACCCCTGTATTTAACAATCAAAATTTAGAAACGGCCATTAAAAATGGGTTCACATTGCCTGCTGTTGCTCAACGGCAATATGAACCCAAACAACATAGCAGCCCACCTTGGCTTTTGCCGTGGACAATGGAATTGTCTTGATTGCTTACTTAAATATCCACACATATGTTTTTCAGTATTCCATGGCAAATCCTCAATAAGTTCGGGTATTCAGTAACTCATTTTGAATACCACCCGGCATTTAAAGGCTTAAACGAGCTTTATCTCCCCGGGTTACTGAGAATTTACTATTCCATGGATATATATTGTTGATATCTATGGGTTTTGTCTTGAAGGATATCTGCTCGGATACTTATTTTAAAATATCGTACCAGGGTTTGCTGGCTTTTCCGGAAATATCCATATAAATATGTTTTATCATGGTATACTCTTCAAGTACCATTTTGGAAAGATCTTTCCCCCACCCCGAGGCCTTGCATCCTCCCCAGGGGGTATCACAAAAGATGATCAAATGCTCATTGATCCATACGGTGCCGGCCTTGATCCTACCGGCAAGGGCAACCCCCTTTGACCCATCACCTGTCCAAATGGAAGCGGCCAGCCCAAAGGGACTATCGTTGACCATGTCAATGGCCTGGTCGATATCCTGGAATCGACACAACCCCACCACCGGCCCAAAGATTTCTTCTTGCATGAATTGGGCGGTGTGATCACATTCTCCAAAAATGGTGGGAGCCACAAAAAAACCATCCCTGGTATCAGGGGTTTGGGGGCGTTCCCCTCCCAAAAGAAGGGTGGCTCCGCTCTTTTTGGCCCCATCAATATAGGCCTCAATTTTATCCCGGTGCCCTGCATAGGCCACAGGACCCATGGCGGTCTCCATTTTCATGGGATCTCCATAGCAAAGGCCTTTGGTGGCGGCGATGAACTTTTCAGCAAAGGTATCATATATCTTTTCATGGATGTAAAAACGGCTGGCTGCGGCACACACCTGGCCGGAATTAAAAAATGCGCCAAAGACGGCACCCTCAACCGCAGCATCCACATCCGCGTCCTCCAGCACCAGGAAGGCATTTTTCCCACCCAGCTCAAGCCCCACGGGCTTGACCGTCTCACTTGCCATGGCCATGATCCGTTTTCCAGTGACGGTATCTCCGGTGAATCCTATTTTGGCCACCCTGGGGTGGCGCACCAGGGCTTCGCCGATCTCCGCACCAGGTCCTGGCACCACATTGACAACGCCTGGCATGGCACCGGCCTCGGTGAAAATCTCTCCCAGCTTTAACGCCGTCAAAGGGGCAATGGAAGGGGGTTTTACAACACAGGTATTGCCCGTTACCAGGGCTGCCCCCAATTTCCATATCACCATCATGGCCGGGAAATTCCACGGGGTGATAAGCCCCACCACACCAAGGGGTTCATGTACGGTGGTGGATAGACACCAAGGTCCCACGGGAATTGAGTCCCCGGTCATGGCCCTGGCCGCCCCTGCAAAGTATTCCAATTGTTCGGCACACAGGGGTACGTCAAAATTCATGGTTTTCCGAAGGGGAGAACCGTGTTCAAGGGTTTCCAGTTCCGCCAGTTCTTGCTGACGTTCCATGATGAGCCTGGAAGCCTTTAACAAAACCTTGGATCGTTCTCCCACAGGGGTTGCAGCCCAGGCCAGACCTGCATCATGGGCCGCTTCCACTGCCATTTCCAAGTCTGCCACACCGCATTTTGCCACATAGGCGATGATTTTACCATTGGCAGGATTGATAACCGGTGTTGTCATGCCGCTTTCGGCATCCTGCCACTTACCATTGATAAATGCTTTGTAGGATCTATTCATTGGTTTTCCTCTTTTTAAATGGGTTCCAGTGGAGAGATTTCTATGTTGGAAAGGTGTTCTATCCATCGAACCATATTGCTGATGCTGCCTTCCTTTTCGGAGAAATGTCCGGCAGCTTTCCAAAGCTGATGCCCCAGGGCGGAAATCGGTACCGACAGTCCACTTTTATCGGCCAGATTCATGGCAATGCCGATGTCTTTGATCATCAGGTTGAGTTTAAAGGCATCATCAAATTTACGGTTAATAATTCGTTGTTTGATATGGGTCTGGGAAACCCAGGACATACCAGTGGATACGTTGAGCACATCGGTCATCACGGATGGATCTATACCATATTTTTTGCCGATGACCAAGCCTTCTGCCGTGGCCATAAAGGTCATGGATGTAATCAGGTTATTAATGCACTTCATCATGTGCCCTGAACCCACGGGTCCCAAATGGAAAATCTGTTTGCCCATGGCCTTTAAAATAGGCGTTACCTTGGAAATAGGTTCCTCCTTTCCTCCCACCATAAAGATTAATTCCGCATTTTGTGCGCCGATCTGGGCACCGGAAACTGGGGCATCAATCATTTCCACCCCTTGCTGGGAAAGACTTTTTGACAGCTCCATCGTGATCCAGGGTTCAGATGAGGAGGTGTCAATGAGAATTTCTCCTCCCTGGAATCCTTCCAAAGGACCGTCGGGTCCGGTGGTGACAGCTTGAACGTATTTCCCGGAGGGCAACATGGTGATCACCACATCCGAGGCTTGGGCAACCGCCTTTGGGGTTGCCATGACGGAACCTGTTTTCATCTCTTGCAACGCTCTATCTGCAGCGGCCATATCGATATCGTAAATATTCACTTCATAGCCGGCATTACAGAGGTTGGCAGCCATGGGTATACCCATTATACCCAGACCGACAAACCCCACTCGTGTTGTTTTCATGCAATGATCCTTTTTCAATTACAGGGTACCGTTGAATCAGCAGATCCCACGGGGTCTGTTCATCCAACAAAATAGAAAGTTTTTACCGGCATACTTCATTTGTGCTTTACACTTTCACGAGGTGAATGTTCATTTTTAGAGGATCGCCCTTAAAAAAGTGTAAAATATTTTTGAGGTATATGAAGGATGCCTTTTTACCATAGTGAATTTATAGTGCTCAACCTGCCCTTTCCTCAGTTGAAAAAGTTGGGTAGGAACAGCGCGATTTGGGGGAAAAGTATCAAAAGTGCATTGCAGACCACCAGGGCAATGACAAAGGGGATGCACCCTTTGAAAATAACGTGTAGGGGAACATTCCCGGCCACCCCTTTGACCACATATACATTGATACCGACGGGGGGCGTAATCACCCCCATTTCACCAACGAGGACAATGATAACCCCAAACCAGATGGGGTCATATCCCAGGCTGATCACCACGGGGAAGAAAATGGGAATGGTGAGCAAAATCATGGCCAGTGAATCCATGAAGCATCCGCCGATAAAGTAAATAAAAATAATAAGACCGATGATTGTCCAGCCGGGCAACGGTAGGGTCTGAACCATGGCGGCAAGATCATAGGGAATTCGAGTAACCGCCAAAAAATGGCCGAAAAGAGTAGCGCCCGCGATGATGGTCAACACCATGCAGGAAACCCTGACCGTATCTGCAACTGCCAGCATAAAGGCTTTTCGGGAAATCATGCCCCGAAGAGTGGCTACAACCAGGGTAATGCCAGCCCCTGCTGCTCCAGCCTCGGTGGGTGTGAAAAACCCTTTAAAAAGCCCCAGCATGACAAGGGTGAAAATAATGAGCATTTCAAAAACGCTGCCCAGGGATTTTATCTTTTCCATCCAGGAGGTTTTCGGGCCAGCTGGCCCCATTTCCGGATGAATACGGACAATGATATATACGGTAAAAATAAAGAGCAAGGAAAGCAGGATGCCGGGAAGGATACCCGCCAGGAACAGTGAACCAATGGATTGTTCCGTCATAATTCCGTAAACAATAAAAACGGTACTGGGGGGAATAAGTATGCCCAGGGTTCCACCGGCGGCCACCGTTCCTGTGGACAGAGCCATATCATACTTGTATTTTTCCATTTCAGGTAGCGCAACTGTGGCCATGGTGGCTGCCGAGGCATTTGTTGATCCGCAGATGGATGCAAATCCCGCCGAGGCGGCAATGGTTGAGATGGCAAGCCCACCGCGTGTGTTACCAATTATTTTATACGCACAATTGAAAAGCCTTTGGCTGATGCCGGAATGGAAGGCAATTTGCCCCATTAAAATGAAAAGTGGTGCAACCGTAAGATTGTAAGAGCTGAAAATATCATAGAAATCGGTGGCCAGCAACCTAAGGCTGGCACTGGGTGTAACCAGGTAACTGAAGCCCAAGAACCCCACAAAGGTCATGGTAAAGGCAACCGGCAAGCGTGTAAATAAAATACCCACAAGCATTAAAATACCGATTACGCCGACAACTGAAGCATCCATTTAAGAATTCCCTCCACACCAACTTATAAATAATCCCGGCCATGATTGGGCTTGAAAACCTTGTAAAAATGATCATGGTGTCTGCCATGGCCATGAAAAATTCGCAGATTACATCGTTAAAAATTCCCTGGCCGGGATAGTTTTTGAGTTAAAATTTTCCTACGCCCTTGATCCCTTTGATTTCGGAGCGTTATTTTTCCCAGTCGAACCAAATCTTCTGTTTTCCAGATACCACCATGGCCACATCAACCATGGGTACCAGAGCACTGATACCAAAGGCGATTCCCATGGCGTATAAAATGGGATAAAACGCAAATTGAAGGGTTAATGACAGCTCTCCTGAATGCTTATAAAAATTGCCGTATTTAATGGTTTCCCAGGCAAGCACCACGAATACAGCGGCAATGACAGCATTGGTCAGTACATAAAAAATCCTCTGAATCACCTGGGGCATTTTTGACATAAGTACCTCAACCGCCACATGTCCCCTTTCTATGGTTGTCTGTGCCATGGAAAGGCTTAACATTAGGGCACTGAGAAATCCCACGATCTCATAGGTCCCTGGCAACGGCATTCGCAATAAACGCAGGATGATATCAAGGCAGCTAAGGGCCATCATTGCAATGATGCAAATGCTCGAAACTTTATTAAGGCTGTGAGCCAGCCAGGCGATACTTGATTGTATGGGTCCCATGGAACACCTTTTATCTATTTTATGGTGATGGCCAAGGATTAGCGGTCAAATTTTTGCTTATACGCTTCAATGAGTTCCAGGGCTTTTTTGATGTACAAGTCGCCGGGTAACCCTTTGTCATTGGCCTCTTGGATGTACTCCTTAATGACGGGTTTAACCGCCTCTTTCCAACGTAAATTCTCTTCGTCGGATAAAGAAATAATTTCATTGCCTTTGCTCAGGGTATATGATCTGCCTTCCTGGTCCACAGTATCCCATGCCTCTGCATGTTTTTGAGCCCACTCAGCATCAACATCGGTAAAAACCTTTTGAATGTCTGCGGGAAGTGCTGTCCATCTGTTTTTGTTCATGATGAGATAAAAAGTTGAGGAGTAGCCTATGCTGTAGCATTCTGTCGTATACCCGATAACTTCGGCCTGTCGCCATCCCTTGAGAACTTCCATGGGACTGAAATTACCGTCCACAACCCCTTTTTGAAGGGCTTCGTAACTATCGGATTGCGGCATGGCCACAGGTGCTGCTCCCAAGGCTGAAATGATTCTGGCCGTGGCTCCCTGGCCTCTGATTTTAAACCCTTTAAAATCATCTATGGAGCGCACCGGCTTTTTGCAATGCAACAGTCCGGGACCATGGGCATGCAGATAGAGAACCTTAACCTCCTTGTCAAGTTTTTTTGGGGGAAATTCTTTATAGATCTCATTGATCACTGTGGTTCCCATTTTACCACTGGTGAATCCCAAGGGGAGATCCACCACCTCCATGGCCGGGAACATACCTCTGTTATAAACAAATACGGACATGCCTATATCGGCAATACCCACTTCAACGCCGGAGTATACCTTATCGCCCTTGAGCAATGAGCCCCCCGGATAGAAACTGATTTTAACTCTGCCATCGGTTCTTTTTTCTATTTCATCGACCCAGGCCTGCCCCAGTTTGGCATGCACATGGGTCGGCGGAAAGACAGTGCTGTAACTGAGCTTGATCA
The DNA here is from genome assembly GCA_937124525.1 of uncultured Desulfobacterium sp. The sequence continues at coordinate 16,022 of CAKZLA010000045.1, read as the reverse complement.
CAGGCGCGGCCAAGGAAATTCCACACATCGAAAAACTGACAAAAATGGCAGTCAGGATACTCATAAAGAACGTCGTTGGTTTCATAAACCCTCCTTTTAAATCATTTTATTTATAATTTCCGCGATATCCTGTTTTAATGGCTCTCGTGGATTGGTTGGACATTGGGCACTTCCCAAGGTCGCATTGACAATGATTTGCATATGTTCAGGTCGATAATCAAAATCTCTTAATTTGGCGAACAATCCAATTTCCGTCAATAGGAAATTGATTTCCTCCAGCCGTTGGCTAAGGTTCTGATGGCTTTCTCCAATTCCCATCGTATCAAGTACTTTACTTATTTTTTGCTCTGCAACTGCTGCATTGTATTCAAGTACATGGGGAAGCAGCATGCCGCATGCTTGTCCATGGGGCATTTTGTAAAGCGCGCAAAGGGGCATGGCCATGGCATGGCAGAGCCCCAGATAGGCGTTCATTCCAGCCATCATGGCAATGGTGGCACCCATTTGCATGTTCTCACGGATCTTTATATCATCTCCCTTGACACAGGCCGTTCGGATATTTTTACTTAGTAGTTCAACGGCCTTAAGAGAGAAAAGTTCTGTGACCACATTGGAATTTTTGGAAATATAGGATTCCGTGGCATGTACCAGGGCATCCATACCGCTGCAGGCCGTTACCCTGGCAGGCATGGAAAGGGTCATAAGGGGATCTGTCACGGCCATTGTGGGACATATCTTTTTACTGAGCACCAGAAATTTTGTATTTTGCTCCTCGTCAATGAGAACAATGCCATCGGATATTTCGCTTCCCGTGCCCGAGGTGGTTGGAACGGCGATGACCTTTGTGGTGGGAACACCTGGTACTTTTTCATGGCCTGCATAGTCCTTGATATTACCTCCAAATGAGGCAATGATGGCCAGGGCCTTGGAAACATCCAGGACGCTGCCGCCACCCACGGCGACAATGATATCAAATGAATTTAGATCCAGGCTCTGGAGCAGGTCCTCCAGCAATTCCAGGGTGGGTTCCTTATTTACACCGTCGCAGATAGTGTAGGCCATCCCCTTTGCCTCCAAAGAGGATAAGATCGGCTTGAGAACACCAGAAGATAATAGAATCTTATCGGTTAGAACCAGCGGGTGCTTACATTCCAACATTTCAACAAAGGAACCCACTTCGTTGGCCAGTCCCTTGCCATGCCGCCAACTCGTTGGCAGATCCAATTTCGCAGTTATTTTTTCTTGTGACATGAATTTTCCTTTTGCGATCAAATGCTCCCTGGCAACCCCGCCCTATGCGCCAGTCACCGGATATCATATGTTTTTTGTGATGACTTAATTTAAAAAAATTATGTATACGAATTTTTAATTTATCTTGGCAAACAACTAAATTTATGTCAATAATAATTTTCATATTATGATATTTTTATTTTTAATATGTATACATTTTAAGGTTTGGCGGTAAAAACACCAAAGCTGGAAAAGGCCGTCAACAGAAAAATATCCTTATCCGATGAATATAAGAAACCCAAGGAGAGTGAGTATGATTCGTATTTCAGTAATGTATCCCAACCAGGGTGGACACTTTGATTTAGACTACTATACCCGAAAGCATATGGCACTGGTCCGCAAGCTCCTCACCCCCTACGGTTTGGTGCTTACCGAGGTGGATCGGGGGGTGGGCAGCAATCCTCCTGGAACACCGGCACCCTATGTTGCGGTGGGCCATCTGATTTTTAATTCCATGGAAGATATGCAAAGGGGAATGGAGCGCCATGATTCTGATCTGGCAGAGGATTTATCCAATTTTACCGATATTAATCCCCTTTTTCAAATCAGTGAGCTACAAGAAAAAAACTGATTTTGAATACGGGCATTCAAATGAACCCGCTTGACACTAATTGGAGGCTGGCGTTAGTAACACCTGTAGACTTATCCATTTCATTTAATCTGCCTGCCCGTAAATTTGTCAATCAGGCCTTTCTGCTGCTTGCCATGGGAACTGGATATGGACAGTGCCGGCCTTGAGAGAGTCTGTTAAGACCATCAAGGCCAGCGGTTTGACCGGGTTTAAGGTCATTGTCGGTGGCGCACCCGTAACCCCTGAATTCGCCAAAGAGATTGGTGCGGATGCCTACGCCCCCGATGCCGGCAGCGCCGCCATGAAGGCCAAAGAACTGGTAGCGACAGCATAAGAAATAAGGAGACTTGAAACCATGTTGACCAAAAGACAGAATCTGATAGAAACCATCAAGGGAGGTAATCCCGACAGGTTTGTGAACCAGTACGAATTTCTGGAAATCATATCGGAAACGCCGTTGAGAATACGGCCCCAACGGGGTGAAACCCTCATAAACGAATGGGGGATCACTTACAGCTGGCCGGAAGAACAGTTGGGTGCCTTCCCTGTCCATAATGATGAAAAGACGGTGCTCAAGGATATTTGCAAATGGAGGGAATTTGTGACGGCCCCTTCTGTTGATTATTCCGACGAGAGATGGGCTCCGGCCATTGCGCATGCCAATTGCGTTGACCGTGAGGATCAGTTCGTTACTGTATTTTATGCCCCGGGCATTTTTGAAATGACCCATCTGCTCATGGGGATGGAAGATGCCATGATGGGCCTGTACGAAGAACCGGAGTACATGCATGAACTGATTGACTACCTGACCGACTACGAGATACGGTATGCAGAACAAGTTATCAAGCGCCTTAACCCCGATGCCCTGTTCCACCATGACGACTGGGGGGGACAGATCTCATCATTTCTCTCTCCTGAGATGTTTAAAGAGTTCTATGTGGAACCTTACAAAAAAGTATATGGCTTCTGGAAAGATAACGGAGTGGAGCTGATTGTCCACCACAGTGACTCCTATGCCGCCAATCTGGTTCCCCATATGATAGATATGGGCATCGACATCTGGCAGGGGGTCATGACCACCAACAATACCCCTGAGCTGATCAAGGAATATGGCGGAAAAATCTCCTTCATGGGGGAAATTGACAGCGGTCCGGTGGATGTCGTGGACTGGAAGCCGGAAATTATTGCCGAACATGTGGATAAAGCCTGTAAACGATGCGGAAAATCACACTTCATTCCCTGCCTGACCCAGGGGTTGAATTTCAGCTCATTCCCCGGTGTATATGAAGCGACAACTGACGCCATAAATCAGATGAGCAAGAAAATGTTCTAACTTTATTAGATCGTTAGCTTGCTGATTTTACGATAAATCAGCAGGCTAACGTTTTTCGACGCTGAATAAATGGTGTGTTGTCTGACATAAGGCTCCTTTGGGTGAACCAATAAAAAGTAAAAACATCAACCGTACCAATAATTTGTTCAATATTTCCACTTCATCTAAAGCAGACCACAGGCTCCAAAAAGTTTCTTGACTTTAAATAATGTGCACATTAAAGTGCGTGTTATATCGAAACTTCAAAGGGATTCCACGAAACCATTGCCCGAATCAGCCGAAATAAATATTTTCAACACTATTGGGAACACCTCTTCTGGCGTACACGTTTATATGTTTTTTATTTGGCGGGTACTATACCCAAGAAGATTTTGCCTCGCACATGCTTTTTCCTCCCCAGCATATTAAAATCGTGGACGTTATCGAATCCCACGATGCTGAGCAGGCAAAGAAAATAATGTCAAAATGTATCTGTTTCACCTTTGAAAAAATTTTTCCGTCATCAAAGAAAAAGGTATTAACCATGGGCATGGGAATTCTTCCTCATATTTTCCCGCCAGGTACTGATATGGGTATTACTCAATGGGCATATCTTACAAAACAATTTACAGGTGTTGGCAAGGAGAAGGCGTTTTTTAAAACATTATAATCAAGGAGAAAATCGATGAAAAAGTTGTTGAAGATGTTTCATGTACTTTTTTTTATGATGCTGTTCTGTACACCGTTGGCAATTGCAGCAGGACCCAACACACTTGTTGTAGGGGTCTCTTCAGATATCCACACCCTTGATTTCAGCGTGTCCAGCGATAACTATGACTGGCGCCAGATTTACCCATGTTATGACCGCCTGGTAAAATACAAAGTCGTCAACGGCAAAGGTTCCACAGAGGTAGAGCCCCAGGCAGCTCAATCCTGGAGTGTTTCAGAAGATGGTATGGTATGGGTCTTTAAAATCAGAAAGGGAATCCATTTTGAGGATGGTTCCATACTCAATGCAGAGGCTGTTAAGTTTTCCTTTGAAAGGACCTTGAAAATTGGAAAGGGACCGGCAGACAACATAAGCGCCATTAAATCCATGCGAGTCGTTGATACATTGACCCTGGAAATCATTTTAAAAAATGCCTATGGGCCATTTCTCCAGACACTGGCCACAGATGCAGGCTCCATTGTTAATCCAAAAGTAATGACCCACGAAAAAGAGGGCGATCTTGCCCAGGGCTGGCTTGCAGAAAACACAATGGGAAGTGGCCCTTTTAAACTGACCCAGTGGACCCGGGGGCAAAATGCGGTATTAGAATCCAAACCCGATTATTGGGGCGGAGAACCCAAAATCAAAAAAGTGGTAATCCGGTTCATGTCTGAATCTTCCGATCGTCGCATGGCCCTGGAGAGGGGAGACATTGACATTGCCGAAAACATTCTCATTGATCAGATTCCTGCCCTTGAAAAGAACAAAAATCTGGTTGTTAACCGCTACCCCTCTCAACTGGTGGAGTATGTATATATCAACAACCAGAAACCGATCCTGAACAATGCAGACGTCCGCCAGGCACTGTGTTACGCTGTGGACTATAAGGGAATCATTGATTATGTCCTCCAGGGAAACGGTGTACAGATGCGTGGTCCGGTGCCCAAAGGCATGTGGGGACACAAGGAGGATCTGTTTCAGCATTCCCTGGATATTGACAAAGCCAAAGCGTTGTTGAAAAAAGCCGGTTTTGCAGATGATCTGAAACTGACCCTGATTTACTCCAATCGCCGCTCCTCATGGGAGCAGATCGCAACCATTCTCCAGAGTAATTTTGCCGATATCGGTGTGACATTGAAGCTTGAATTGATGGCCAACCCAACCCTCAGAGACCGGGTGGACAAGGGCGATTTTGAACTTTGTCTGGGCGCATGGAGCCCCGATTTTGCCGATCCTTACATGTTCATGAACTTCTGGTTCGATTCAGATCGATGGGGACTTCCCGGCAACCGCAGTTTTTACAAGAACAGCGAGGTGGATCAGCTGGTCCGCAAGGCTGCCGCAACAAGCGACCAGGGAGAAAGAACCCAAATGTACAACAAGGCCCAGGAGATTATTATGGCCGAAGCCCCCTATATTTTCCTCTACCAGGTACAAACCATTGTACCAATGCGAAAAAATGTTAAAGGGTACGTGTTCAACCCCATGCTGGAATCCATGTACAACATAGATGCCATCTGGAAAGAATAAAAAAGACACCTTTTAATTTGACCCTGTACCGGCCGGACAGATGTAAATATACGGTGCAGGGTTCTTAAAAGCCATGACCACATTTTTTCTCACCGGTTTTGCGAGAATGGTATCAGGCTTGTGTTATTGGCGTTATCGACCACGGCTTGTGCGAACCTGAAGCGCCACAAAGAATGCCCATAACACAGGCCTGACCCTTCCCACACTCTTAATTCATGGATCATTATGAGAATACTGCGCTATATCCTGATACGTCTGCTGTATGTACTTCCGGTTCTCTTCGGAGTGACGGTTATGGTATTCATAATATCCCATGCCATCCCCGGCGATCCAGCCAAAATGATAGCTGGCCCCAAGGCCAGTCGGGAGGCCGTGGAAAACATCCGTAAACAGCACGGACTTGATAAACCCCTGACAGTTCAGTACTTCCGGTTTGCTTCGGGCCTGCTAAAGGGGGATCTGGGGAATTCCATCCGCAACCACCGGCCGGTAACCAGCGATTTAAATGATTTTTTCCCGGCCACTTTGGAGTTGACACTGGCCAGTGTCCTGATCTGCTTTTCCATCGGCATTCCCCTGGGAATCATTTCTGCGGTTCGCAGGAACAAACTAACAGATCACCTGATTCGAATTTTTTCCGTATGTGGCGTTTCAATGCCTGTTTTCTGGCTGGGCCTGATGCTGCTGCTGGTTTTTTACAGAAACCTTGGCTGGCTGCCGGGATCAGGTCGCCTGGACATTGATTTTTCACCCCCTGTTTACGTCACCGGACTCTACTTGATTGATACGCTCATTGAGGGCCGGGTGGACAAGTTCTTAAATACGGCATCTCATATTGTCATGCCTGCCTTTTGCCTCTCCTATGTTTATCTTGGCATCATGACCCGCATTGTAAGATCGTCCATGATCGAAGTCCTTGGACTGGATTATATTGTCACTGCAAAGGCCAACGGTATTTCAGAATGGATGGTGGTCCTGAAACACGCCTTTAAAAATTCCCTGATTCCCACCATCACCATCACCGGGCTTTCTGTGGGTGAATTGCTGGGCGGGGCCATCCTCACGGAAACCATTTTTGGCTGGCCCGGCATGGGAAAGTATGTGGTGGATTCCGTGAACTATCTGGATTTCCCGGCCATCATGGGTTTCACCCTGATTGTTTCTCTGGTGTATGTTTCCATCAACTTGTTTGTGGATGTCCTCTATGCCTTCTTGAATCCGAAAATTACCTATTGAGGGCGCGTCCATGAAATCGTTTCTAAAAAACAGTTCAAAATGGCGGGAAATATTACTGACGTTTCGCCTGCTCGGGCAAAATCCCATTGCCGTGGCCGGGTGTGTCATTTTGACATCAATGGCATTGATGGCAATTTTTGCCGATCTTTTTGCTCCCTTTGATCCCATCCGAATCAGTCTGGCACATCGTCTTTTACCACCGGGAACGACCCATTGGTTTGGTACCGATGAGATGGGACGGGACATTTTCAGCCGGGTGATGTTCGGGGCCAGGATTTCCTTACGAATAGGCTTTCTTGTGATACTGATATCAGGAGGGATTGGGTCAATAATTGGGGCCGTTGCCGGATATTATGGGGGAGGTGTTGACAATATCATCATGCGGCTCATGGATATTATTTTGTCCTTTCCGTCCCTTGTCCTTGCCATGGCATTGGCTGCCGCCATGGGCCCCAGTCTGAACAATGCCATCATGGCCGTGGCATTTGTCATGATTCCAAAGTTTGCCCGTCTTGTCCGTGGGGATGCGCTCATTGTAAAAGAGATGCAATTTATTTCTGCGGCCAAGGTCTCAGGTGCAAGAAATGGATGGATCATCTTTAATCATATCCTTCCCAATTGCCTCAATTCGGTCATTGTCCTGGCGACCCTGACGGTTGGCGATACAATACTTATCGCAGCCTCTTTGAGTTTTATCGGCCTTGGAGCTCAACCCCCAACCCCTGAATGGGGCGCCATGATCAGTGTTGGGCGCAAATTTCTCATGGATCAATGGTGGTATGCAACCTTTCCCGGTCTTTTCATCCTTGTGACGGTAATTGGATTTAATATCCTGGGCGACGCACTGAGAGATATTATGGACCCACGCATACGAAGGTAAGAGATATGACATTATTGGACATTGAAAATCTTTCTGTCTCATTTAAAAATTACCAGGGCACATCAAATGTTCTTGACCGGGTGAGTCTCACCATCCGCAGGGGAGAGATCCTGGGACTCGTGGGGGAGAGCGGGTGTGGTAAATCCGTAACCGCCAAGGCAATTTTGGGGCTTATCCCCCAGCCCCCGGGAAATATTTCCGATGGCAGGATAATGTTTAAAAATGAAAATCTGCTAACTCTGCCTGCCCGTCGAATGCGACAGATTCGGGGAAATGAAATCTCAATGATTTTTCAGGAACCCATGACCTGCCTGAACCCCGTTTTTACCATTGGAAATCAGATGCGCGAAGTTGTCCGGATTCACAGAAAGCTTAAACACCGCCAGGCAGAGAAGATGTGTGTGGACATGCTTCGCCAGGTTCAAATGCCGGATCCCGAAAGCGTGCTTAAAAAGTATCCCCATCAGCTTTCCGGTGGCATGCGGCAGCGGGTAATGATTGCCATGGAACTTGTGTGCGGCCCGGAACTTTTAATAGCGGATGAACCCACGACGGCCCTTGATGTAACTGTTCAGGGACAAATTCTGGCCATACTGACCCGGTTAAGCAGAGAACGCAATATCTCCATTTTGATGATTACCCATGACATGGGGGTGGTGGCCCAGGTGTGTGATCGTGTGGCCGTTATGTATGCCGGCCGGGTTGTGGAGGTTGCACCTGTAAAGGAGCTGTTTTCCGGCACCGGGCATCCCTATACCAAAGGGCTCATCGCATCCATTCCTGATCTTCAGGGTAAAGATGCACTGTATTCCATTCCGGGAAGTGTACCGGCGCTGATGGATCTGCCTCCGGGGTGCCGATTTCATCCACGATGTTCCTCCCGGATGGAAATATGTGACAGCCTGGCACCTGAACTTTGTCACATAACAAAGGCACACCAGGTGGCATGCCATGCAGCAGTTAAAACGTAAATATTCGGGTTGGGCATTCGCGTATTTGGTACTGCGTGGCATACATAATGCTATGTGAGCAGTCCAAACTTAGGTGATGAATATGGGGTGCTGGCCGAATATTTACGTTAAAACAGATCAAAAAGGAGTGTAAACACGTGATTCCGGTGATTGAAACAAAAAACCTGGTCAAACAATTCAGTGTTGGACGCAGCTTTCCCGGGGTGCATTCGAAAAAACTGATAGCTGTGGACCGTGTGTCCATAAGTGTCAACGCAGGGGAAACCCTGGGGCTTGTGGGGGAATCCGGTAGCGGTAAATCCACTGTGGGAAATTGTATCCTGAAACTATTGACTGCCACCAAAGGCCAGGTCTTTTACAGGGGAACGGATATTCTCTCCATGAAAAAGTCTCAATTTCGATCCATACGGGGAAAACTTCAGGTGGTTTTCCAGGATCCGCAATCCTCGCTGGACCCCAGAATGACCGTCCGAAAAATCGTAGGATATCCGTTAAAGATACAGAAGGGTGTCAAGGGAAAAGCATTAACCGAACATGTAATGGCCGCATTGGAAAGTGTCAGCCTGGGCCCGGAGCACCTGGATCGTTATCCCCATGAATTTTCCGGGGGACAGCGCCAGCGGATTGGCATCGCCCGCGCACTGATTACGGGCCCGGAATTTGTGGTGTTTGATGAACCGACCTCGGCCTTGGATGTTTCTGTGCAGGCCCAAATTCTCAATTTGATCACAGACCTTCAAAAAGAATTTAATTACGCATATTTGTTCATCTCCCATGACCTGGCCGTGGTTCGGCACATCAGTACCCGCATTGCGGTGATGTATCTTGGGGCCATTGTTGAGACGGCGCCCAAGGAGCGTTTTTTTGCAGAATCATTCCACCCGTATTCAAGAGCCCTGCTTGCATCGGTGCCCATACCGGACCCGTTTCAGAAGCAACCCCTGGCGGTGTTGACAGATGATGCGCCAAGCCCGCTTCATCTGCCCAAAGGGTGCCGATTTTCTACACGGTGCAACAAAACCATGGACATCTGCAAGAAAACACCTCCCCCATGTGTGAAAATTGCAACGGATCACTGGGTGGATTGTCATTTGTATGGATAGACCGACTTTTTACTTGATGATCCTGTTTTTCCCCATATAACTGCCACGGGAAGACCGTATTGGGATCTGCCCTGCCCACAACAAATATCGAAATTCCAGTTATTACAAATCATTGGAAGGAGTTTCTGTAAGTTTTCAATAAGTCCAGGTATTCAGGGAATCCTTTTGAAGAGCGCCTGGTGTTTAACGGATAAGTAGACTTTATCACCCTGGATTATTGAGAACTTACGAGTTTCTTATAAAATCCACATGGCAGTAGTCATCTGCCACAACAAAAAATAAAAATAGCATTATGCCGCCCCATCGAACGTCCTATGGGCGCTGCTGTCGAAATTTACTTATAGAACAGAACCACTTTGTAGAAAAACGGATCATTGCGTTTCACAAAACCATCAAAAATTGAAGAGGAGAATTTATATATGAAACTACTGATTTCAGCAGATATTGAGGGAGTTGGTGCCGTTGTCAGAAGAGAGCACTCCGGTGTCCAGGAAAGAGAGTACCTCCAAGCCAGGAAATTTATGACACAGGAGGTAAACGCAGCCATAAGAGGTGCATTTGATTCCGGTGCGTCTGATGTACTGGTTGTTGATGCGCACAATGTGGGCCTCAACCTTTTTCCGGAGGATCTGGATGAGCGGGCCCGCCTCATTATGGGATCTCCCCGACCATTGGCCATGATGGAAGGGGTTGACAAAGGCATGGATGCCGTCTGTTTTGTGGGGTATCACGGCATGGCCGGGGCCACTGACGCTGCAATTGCTCATATTTTCCATGGCCGCATAGCGGAATTGAAGTTTAACGGTGTCAGGGTTGGAGAAATTGGCCTCAATGCCCTGATTGCAGGTTATCATAAGGTGCCGGTAATCATGATATCCGGAGATAAGGTTGCATGCCGTGAAGCTTCAGACCTTATTCCTGGTATTGAGACGGCTGTGGTCAAGGAATCCATTGGTGCCTATGCGGGGATCTGTTGCCATCCCGCAAAATGCAGGGAAATGATATACAAAGCTGTTCAAAATGCCGTACCACGTCGTGATTCCATTTCTCCCCTTGTTCTGGAAGAAGGTCAAGTGACAATGACGATTCGCATGACAACTGCATCGGGTATTGACAGGGCATTGCGCCTGCCGGGGGCTGAAAGAATAAGCGGTGATACATTGAAATACGAGGCTGAAAATTATTACAAAGCCTTTCAGGCTTTTCTTGCCATTGCGGATTTGATAGAGCTCGTTCCTTTTATATAACTGCCACGGGCAGACCGTATTGGGGATCTGGCCTGCCCACAAAAAATATCGAAACTCCAGTTATTACACATCATCGGACGGAGTTTCTTATAAACTGGAATGACAGGCCAGCCTGTCACAACAAAAATAGAAAATCGTATTGTGCCGCCTCCGAGGCTCTACTGTCGGCACCCTGATTCTGCATTTTTTTATACAAATTACCATAGAGATTGATATATGACCCTTTTTACCGAAAGCGTTCCATTTTATAAAATGCATGGTTGTGGAAATGATTTTATTATTATTGACAACAGAGATGTGAATCTTCATCCAACGAAAATGGGTAGGTGGGCAAAAAAACTTTGCCAAAGGGCCTTTGGGATTTATGCAGACGGTCTTTTTTTCCTTGATTCACCGCCTGAAGCCACCGTGACCATGCGTTTCTGGTTTTTCTTTTCCCCTTGGGATAGCCTGGTTGTCATCTGATTTTTACGTTTTTCGGCGGCCTTGCGTGTTGCCTCTCTGAAATCCTGCTGGTGCATGACCACCCCTTTACCATCAGCAGTAATTACCACAATAGGACCAGTGGGTGCTTTATCATCCGGGTTATGCTGACGGGTTTCATAAAATGCATCAAAATCTTGAGCGGCTCGCTGTGTCAATTCCTCCACTTGGCGTTTGGGGATATGGCCACCTGTGGTTTTCTTGATGGTATCCACTGTTTCATCAAAAGAGTTTTTTGCGGTATTCTCAGCCACACGACGGCGAAGTTCCAGGGAATAATGATCAGGGGGCAAATTAAGCTCAGCATCCAATGGGTGCAGGCTGTCCACACCTTTATTTCCATAACCGGTAAGGTCTGAGGATACTGTGCCAAACACGGTTTCGATATGTCGTTCATGGGATCTTGCGTTGGGGCGTTCTATCTCATCTGCACCACGAACCGTTTACTCGCAAATGTTCGGGCTGAGTTTATCCAGATACTCCTGTAAAAGGATGCGCATCAGTTCTCTACCCTTTTTCTCAAGTTCCCGTTCCAGCCCGCTTAATTTCATTGAATAACACTCCTCAAATTCAAGAAAATGTACAATAGTGTTGTTAATATTCGGCTTGCTTATGTAAATATTTGGCAGTGCCCCATATTCGCCTGTTTGGGGCTGCGTAGCATACTAATGCTATGTGAGCAGACCAAAACAGGTGAAGATGGGGTGCTGACCGAATATTTACATAGTGTTAAAATATTCCTGGCCCTGATCATATTGCTCCTTTGAAAACTCAATGCATTCCCGACCCGAGCTTTCAATTTGCCATTGGGGCGTTTCCATTCCAGCAATTCACATACGGTATGCGCTAATTCACGTCTGCTGATACCCCCACAGGTAGCAATTATGTCCTGGATCAATGAAATGTCTTTGTTGGTAAATTTTCGACCACAAAATGTCTGTTGTTTTATGCTTGGCATGCCATAGACCTCCCCGCTATCCTTTCATAGCGCAAAAATGGCCCAATGTTCAGTCAAAAATCAAGAGTTACCGTTTGACTACAATTACGTTGGTCTGTCATAATAAATTTGAAAATTCGATGGGATATCGATCGACAGTAGCATTATCTTGCATTATACTGATTTAAAATTGATGATAGAATCTTCAAGATCCTTTATTTACAATTGTTTTGTCTTGTTTGAAAAGAGCCGCACCCAATTCCTATACTATCAAATTAAGTGTCCGTGCATATGTTGACAAGCCATAGATAAAACTCGTCAGTCCTAAGTTCTTTGCATGTTGTGTATTGAAATTTGCTAACCCCCTGAAATTATAAAGCATGTACCTTAAAGCTCGATTTTATAGGCCTTAATGATTTCAATGAGTTATGAGAACTTAGGACTCTTGAGGATAAAAAGGGGCTGTCCAAAAACTATAAGACACACATTGGACAAAACGTATAATTTTTACATACCTGTCTGACTGATCATTTATAAAAAGGAGTGAAACATGCTTGGTTCATTGCTTAAAGCTGTGTTGAGATACGGGGGGACGTTGGTTGTTTTAGTCGTTCTGATCCGCCCTGTCGCTTTTGGGGGAGAGACGACAAAAAACCCTATAAAATTAGGTGCTTCCGCCTCATTTACGGGAGAATGGTCTGAGAACTCTTTTATGGTAAGAAACGCCTATCTGCTCTGGGTGGAAAAAATTAACAGGGACGGCGGGCTGCTGGGACGGCCGGTTGAACTGCTTCTGTACGACGATAAAAGCCGGGTCAACACCTGTCGGGATGTTTATGAAAGGCTAATCCTGGATGACAAGGTCGATTTTGTGCTGTCACCCTATGGGTCAAAGCTGACATTCCCGGCATCGGAGGTAGCAGCTTTGAATGGGTACGTAATGGTGGCAGGATCTGCGGCCAACAAACTGCTATGGGAAAGAGGGTATCAGGGATTTTTCGGTATTCACAATTCGATTGACCGGTATTTTATCAGTTTTCTGGATATGACTGCCCGTCAGAGGGTTGAGCTCGTTTCAGTGATTTATGAAAAAGCCAGCCAAGGTGATGTAGCCACGGAAGGTATCAGGAAATGGGCTGAAGTATTCGGGATGGCAATGGCAGATGCGGTTGTCTTTGATGATATGAATACCGAACTTCCCGGCCTGCTCAAAACCCTTAATGCAAAAAAGCCTAAGGTGCTGATCTGGTTAAGCTGGTCGGAGAACTGCTACATTTTTTTAAATGCTTTGAAAAATAGCGCGTACCGGCCGGAAATACTGGCCTGCATCGTGACCCCGACTTTTCCGGACTTCCATGAGCGTGCCGGACAGATGGCAGAAGGAATCTTTGCCCCCTCTTTATGGGAACCTGATAAACGCATGCCCTTCCCAGGTTCAACCAATTTTATCAAAGAATTTACACAATTTTCCGGAAAAATACCGAACTACAACGCTGCAGGTTCTTTTGCCGCCTGCCAGATTCTTGAAAAAGCTGTCAACACCACCCGCTCACTGGACCATCGTAAAATCGGCCAAGCCATTGCCGCCATGGAAACAATAACGGTCACCGGCAATTTCAAAGTGGATGAAAAAGGGCTACAAATCGGGCACAAATCACTGACCATTCAGTGGCAGAACGGAAAAAAGGAAATTGTCCATCCCCGTTCCCTTCAGACAGCAGTCCCAATCTTCAAATGAAAGATGCCGAATTGATACAAATGTACCTTTTTTGTATTATTTCCTGCATTTGTGATCATGGAAAGGGGACTGGTGGGGTGAGGATTGGCCTATTTTTTCCATTCCGATCATTTCCGATCATCTAAGGGTACACTCAATTGATATCCCAGAATTTATTGATTCATACGTCAGCGCTGAATAATAATTTGAAAACTTTACAGGCCTGATGTAAAATGTCATAATTTTTATGATAGGGGAAAAATCAGGATGAAAAATTGTCTCTTTTTCAATATTGCTGTTCCAGTGCTGATGATAGGAACTGTTTTTTCGTTCTGTCTTGTTTTTATTCTTGGCCCCCCCATCAAGGATACCTTGAAAGAAAGATTTGATGCAGTGCTGGTTCATGCCTCCGACCTGGCGCTGATTATCTGCGAGGAAAGAATGACGGATATGATTGAACATCGTTTTTCCGATAATACACATCTTGTAAATGTATACAAGAAAGAGACCCTTGAACAGATCAAGGCCATTGAACGCAAATTTCCTGAGATAAAAATGGCCGTGTGTGACGCAGCCGGGCAGATTATTTTATCCGGTTCAGCTTCAGCTTCATTTTCAGATGGTGTTGACATGTCGATTTATGAAACAGAAACCTCCCTACCGGTTCCGCTCAACTTTTCCGGCAGGGAGGTTATGGGCCACTGGCGCTATTTCCCTTTTTGGCAGTGGACCATCGTCAGTTTTATGTATACGGCGGATTACCTTGCGCCCGTTTCAAAGGGCTGGCGTCTTGTCTCTCTGGGAACATTTGGTGCCTTTCTCCTATCTTTTGTCACAATTCTGATTCTTTTTTACCGCCGTATCAACCGGCCGTTAAAACAGATCCTCGCTGCCACCCAAGCCATTTCCAAGGGTGAGGTGCCTCGCATCCAAGTAATTGGGAACGATGAAATCGGCCAGGTGGGGCATTCCGTGATGGTCATGGCAAAAAAATTAGCCATGGACAGGGAACGTATCCGGTCTACCATGGTTGAATTGACCGAATATAAATTGGCGGTGGAGAGTTCCCATGATCTCATTTATGCCGTATACCCGGATTACCGATATGCCTTTGTGAACCGGACTTTCTTGGATTACCACGGGCTGGAGCGGAGCCGGGCCGTAGACCACAAACTCGAGGATATTCTGGACCAAACCGTATTTAAGTCTGTCATCAAACCCAAGTTGCGACAAAGTATGGCTGGCAGTACCGTGACTTTTGAGATGACATACCCATATGAGGCGATGGGGAAGCGGCAGCTTCTTGTCGCCTATTCCCCTATTACGGATTCCGAAGGAAGAACATCCGGGGTTGTTGCTGTTGTGAAGGATGTTTCAGAGCAGCAAAAAACGGAAAGAGAGCTGATCAAATATCAAGAACATCTTGAGCAAATGGTGGAGAAACGCACTGCTGAACTCAAAAGAATCGTCAATACCATGTCTGGACGTGAGATCAGGATGATTCAATTAAAAAAAGAGAACATAAAATTGAAAGAAGCCCTCGCCCGGGAAAGGGAGGTGGCCGGGAAAGAGACCACGAACTGTGACAGACCGCAAACAGGCAAAGGGGAGATTAAAGAATGATTACGGCAATACAGGCGCAAAACGTATGAAGAAAATCATAGTTATCGCATGGCTGTTTTTTTTGTCATTACCCGTCACAGCAGAGGAACTCAAGCTGGCTACCCAGCCCCATGGGCACAAACTTTCAGAAGAAAGCAAGCCCTATGTCTGCTGTGCCCTGGACAAATTAAATTTTACTTACTCCATCAGCCATGTGCCCTGGGAGAGGGCACAGAGGGAAACAGCAGAGGGCCGCTACCACGGTTTTTTCATTGCCACAAGAAACGACAGGCGGGATAGATTTGCAGAATTTTCAAAACCTTTTTATAGCATCAAATGGATTTATGTCGTGCATAAGGATTTTATGGTGCGACCTGACAGCCCGGGGCTTGTTTCCCTCGGCTTTTCCGCCGATATCGGCAGTGCCAGGCTGG
>CAKZLA010000044.1 GCA_937124525.1 uncultured Desulfobacterium sp. | reverse complement strand
CCGATAAGGGCTATTTTTTTTCCGTTTTTCTCCATGCAAGGCCTGGGCAAAAGGTGTGAGACATCCCCTTTATTATCCGCACAAACCCGTTTAAGGCGGCAGATGGCAACGGCCTTCTCTTCCACCCGTCCCCTTCTGCAGGCGGGCTCACAGGGCCTGTCACACACCCGGCCTAAAATCCCCGGAAAAACATTGGATTCCCAGTTGATCTTATAGGCCTGGGCATATTTTTTTTCAGCAATAAGTCTGATGTACTCCGGTACCGGGGTATGCGCCGGACATGCAAACTGGCAATCGATTATGCGATGAAAATATTCAGGGTCATTAATATCAGTTGGATTCAAGCCTTTTCTCCTGCTTTTGTAAAGGTGTTTTAATCAGCCCACAAACCTGGTGTCGGATTTCATGTTCCGGGCTTTTTCCTGGGTTTTTTCCAGCCAGCCAGAGGTGACCGATTAGGGACTTCCCCGGGAATAGACTACCACTATGTTCAGTTTAATATGTTGACATTGCATCATAAAAAGCTTTAAATTGGTAGCTTTTTTTCGTCCAAATCCCTTACTCTGTTGTGATAATAGCTTGACCGCGAGAGGTAAAAGAAATGCCCTGCCCAGATTTTGCCCCAATCATTATTGATTCAACAATAGGCGGATTAACGAATTGGTCGGATTTCCATTCAACAATAAAATTAGCACCGGAACCTCCGGTTTTGTCTTTTTCCGGGATAACATAGCGTATTGCTGATAGTGGTTTTAAGATAACCGGTGTCTCCATAAATTTTGTCAACGGAGTGCCCTGTGTTTCATAATAATCAACAGTCGTGATTTTAATCGGCCGCTTTGGATCAACATTTCTAATACTGACTGTAACAGTCAATAAGAAAGGTCTTTCACGGTTGCCGCTGTAAATATGCGAATATGCGGGAACATAAATAGTCTGGCCTTTAGATAAAATCATTGATTCATCAGCATAGGCGGAAGTTGAAGCGTTGCTCACTGCGAAAAAAATAAATAGAAACACAAAAAGATATATTTTTCTCATAAAAATTTTTCTCCTCGTAGAATATGCTACTAAAAGCAAGCTATTTTTTCGACCTGTGCGGGTAGCAATGATCCGCAGCGTTTGGCAAGGCAAATAGATCAAATTTAGCCTTCAATTTGTATTGTTAAATTACAAATATCACGGGAAGGCTGCTTCAAATCGGGTCAACAAAGGGCTAACCGCACAGGTAAAAAAATTTAACAATCACCAGAGCTTATTGAAAGCTTGCTCCCTTGAATCCTAACTTCTCTTAGACATTAGAAATCTTTGAAACCATCATCCATAGGGATCACCTGCTCAGAGGTAACTTCTTTTGCCTTATAAATCATTGGTTTTTTTCCGCGGCCCTTTCCATTACCAAGGAGGCGGTTTTTATCGAAGTTTCTTTGGGGTTGAGCGATCAGGGGCAATTCTCCATGCCCTTCCCTTTTTTCTTTTGTATTTCCACTGACTAAAGCGATCATTTCAGCAACAATCGACTTCATCTGTTCGGCCTGCGCATTCATCTCTTCCGAGGCGCTGGCAGACTCTTCCGCATTGGCTGCAGTTTTCTGGGTGACCTTATCCATTTCAGCCACCACACTATTAACCTGTTCAATCCCACCAGCCTGTTCATTAGAAGCTGTAGCGATCTCTGCGACCAGTTCTCCGACCTTGACCGCGCCGGTTATCACCTGCGCAAATGCGTCATTGGTTTTGCCCACAAGTTCCGAGCCGTCACCGACCTTCTTCACCGTGCCTTCTATCAGATCCGCCGTATTCTTAGCTGCCACAGCCGCCCGCATGGCCAAGTTGCGAACTTCGTCGGCCACTACCGCAAATCCGGCCCCGGCTTCCCCGGCCCTGGCAGCCTCAACCGCCGCGTTCAGGGCCAGAAGGTTGGTCTGAAACGCGATTTCGTCTATAGTCTTGACGATCTTTTGGGTTTCTTCACCGGCTTTTAAAATCTCTTCCATCGAAGCGGTGAGTTCAACCATAACGCCCTGGGCCTGATTCATATCGTTTGTAGATTCTTTGACGATATCGTTGGCCTGATTCGCGTTGTCCGCATTGGTTTTCGTCATGGATAACATTTCCTCCATAGAGGAAGATGTCTCCTCAAGGGATGCCGCCTGTTCGGAAGAGCCTTCCGCCAACTGCTGACTTGCCGAAGAGAGTTGATGGGAAGCGGATGCCACTTCGTCGGAAGAGCTCCGCAGTCCCTCAATGGCTCGCTGAATCGGACCCGTAATGCTTTGCGTCAGCAGAAACGTCAGCCCAAGTCCCGTTAAAATACCTGCCAGGGCAAATATCAGGATGGTCTTCTTGCCGGAAGAAGCACTTATTTCAAAATCTTCCTTTGCGGCCTCTGCAAGATTTGAGGATACTTCAAGGCCACCCCGTGCAACGTTTTTGATTTCTTCAATCTGGTCTCCAATATGGTTGTCGTTGCTCATCCACTGTTTGAAATTTTCCGAATAGTCATCAGCAGCCCCTTTTAGTTCCGCGGTGGCGACCTTCAGTTTTTTGATTTTCGAGATATCTTCTTCAACTTTGTCGCCGTTCGTCTTGTATTTAAAGTAATAGAGGGCATTCAGCCTCGCATTCAGTACAAGCGTTTCAATGCTGTTGGTTTCCTGGAGGGCGTTGAACCCCTTGTCAAGCACGGCCTGCATCTCAGCCGCCTTTTTCTTGATGTCTTCCACATAAATGCCGGCACAGATGATCAGGCCCCACGGCTTAAAATATTTAGCACAGGTGATTTTCGGGAAAATGGCATCACCCATGCCGGGCTTGGTCCAATAGTATTCGGTCATGGACTGGCTATCGGCCATGGCGTTACCTACCACTTCCAGCATAAAGACCTTGCCTGTTTTTTTGTCTTTAATGGTGCCAAAATTCATTCCCTCGAGTTTCCGATTGGTGCCATGAGAAACCAGGGTCATATCCTCCCGAACAACGTAATAGTAGTTGGAGCCGTCAAAGTGCATATTGCGGAGGGCATCCAGCGCTTGCTCCTTATCGAGGTTGGCATTGTAATAAAATCGCATCACGTCATGACCGATGTTGACAATATTGGTAATTTCCTTGAGCTCATTATTTCTTAAGGCCTGGGTATTGGCCAGAAGGACATTTGCACGCGTATCCGCCGCTATTTTTTGCATCTCTTGATCCGAGATTTCAGCTATCTTTCCGCCAGCAGCTTGAAGATTTTTAAGCACCAGGGCATTTTCTTCTGAGGCACGCTTCATTTCCGACGCTGCCTGCAAATAATTCTCTTTTAGTCGGTGGAGATTTTCGATCTCCGCTCCCTGTTTGTTGTCCGCTTTCGCCTTTAATTCCGGAAGCAGATTGCCAAATTCATCCAGAGCTCCCACCAGTTTGTTATAGAATTGTTCATCATTGAAGTAGATGTAATTTTTCTCCTGGCTCCGGGCTTCAAGCAGTTTATCCTCTACCGCGAGGGCCAATGAATTCACTTCGGCGTCCTTAATGACCTTATTGAGACTTACATAGCCTGTCCCCCCTACCACCAGAGCAATCAAAAGAACCAACATGAAGCCGCCGGAAATTTTTGCCCGAACTCCAAGATTTGAAAAGAACATTATTTTTACCTTTTTCCTCTCATTTTATAATTTAAAAACACATTGTATGTATTTCTGTTTTTACATATTTTTGTCAAGAATATAATTTAAAAAATATAATAATTCCGAACAATTTATGTGTAGGTACTTACGAGGACACGCGCATGATTCAGATCCGTGCAAAAATCAAGGCTTGATCCCCTAATCTCTTCTGGAGTCGTCAAAAAAAACGATACGTTGATGCGCATCTGCAAAAACAGCATAAAAAAACCGTGTTATGGCGCGCCAATCAATCTCCAGTAAAAAGTTGAGATAGGTATAACCACCAGAATGATCAATATTGTCAATATTGTACCTAATTTTATAATGGCCCAGCTTTCAAGCTTTCCATAGGTCAGCCCCTGGGTCATGAGGACAAAGGCTTCTTGAAATGGGAATATCCATCGTTTTGAAGAAAAAAGCACGGTGCCGAATGTCATGATCAACGGCATTCCAGAATCTGAAGCATAGGATGCCAGGGTCGGGATAAAACTGGCCAGTAAGGGCACCATACTTCCCACGACAAAGTGCATGAAGGTCATTAAACAGGAAATATACCCATTGGCAAGAATCGGGGGCCAGTTTTCTATGCCATTGGCCATGGTATTTTGTGCCAGCCAGATCTGGATGTTATGGTGATTTAATTGATATCCAATACTGAAGACTCCCAGTAAAAACATAAAGAAATGCCATGGCAACTGTGTTGAGAATTCCTTTGTATCAAGGACGCCGATAACGGGGACAAAAAACAGAAATGAAAACCCCAGGGCCATCCATCCGGCTTCAAGCCCGTGCCAGGGCTGGGTAATAAATGCCAGCAGGATCAGCAGGATGATAAAAAGAGTTTTGACTTCCGCAATTGATATTCGGGGCAGCGCCTGTAATTGTTTTTTTGCCGACTTTGAATCATAAAGAACAGATTGCCGGGGTTTAAAAGCCAGGGCCACGGCAAAATATCCAGTGATAACCAGAATAGAGGCTGGAAAGGTAATATACTTTATCCACCCCATGTAATCCAGTTGAAAATAAGGTGAAAAAAGAGTGACTGCCAATGGATTTATGGGCCAACCGGTCAATACGAGTTCACCTGCCAGCAGGTTGCTGGTGACACAGGCCAGTGCAATTCCGTTAAATCCGTTATCCCCGGGCCTGAAACCCATATCATGGGCGATGGGCATGAATATGGAAATGCCGATGGCAATGGCGGCAGCTCCTGAAAATGGAACCAGGATATTGAAGACAATATTCATTAGAAAAATGGATAGAATAACGCTAAACCATCCCTTTACAATCGTGGCACCAAAATAAAGACCAAAGCGGTTTCCCAGCCCGGTTTTATTGAATGCCACCCCAATCATAAAACCGATCAGGATGATCCACCAGGCCCATTGGGTAGTGGGTTTTAATGCAACATCTGCCGGCGTTATGCCTAAAATCACAGGCAGGATCGTGATCCATATCCCGACAATATAGTTTGGTAATAGATCAAAGATAAAGCAGACAATGCCGACCAGTATGATGGCAAAACAATGGCGGGCAGCAGGCTCTAAGGGAAAAAGGCACCAAACTCCAATGCCTGTAACCATTGCCAGAGTCCATCCTGAGGTATGTTTAATAAAATGGGGTGGTATCATAGTTTTCTTCCGGGCTTAATTTTTTTTTCATAAAAAATTTTAAAATTATCATAAATCAAGACAATCTAAAACCCATAATTCAGGCCTTCTTTATATCACCTCGTGGTCACTCTATTTTCTATTTTAGCAAATTTCAGTAATCAGATATGAAGATGCTATGAATAACTTAGTACATTTTATACATTCATTTTTCAAAAAGGGCTAAATCAACAAACTGATGAATGAATTAAGAAAATATCCAAATTGTAACTGGCGTTCTTTTCTTTTCTGTGCTATTGTAATCAAAAAGTATATAATATATAAACTTACTATAATATTGATTTTTATATATTTTTTTAAATATATATTTTACATACAAAATAGAATGATCATTTTGAATGCAATCAAACCAAAAACAATTTCATATAAAATGGCGGGCTTGGTTCGTCGGGCACCAAATATTTCCCCCCCTTGTGCAGGAGAGAATAAATGGCAGAACAGAAAAATTTAACATTACGGGTATATGACAACATCAAACAGATGATGGTCAATTATGACATTGTTCCCGGTCAGCGCCTTGTCTTTGTTGATCTTGCAAAAGAGCTGGGGGTGAGCCGAACACCGGTAAATAATGCACTTTCCATCCTTGCCAAGGAAGGCTATCTTGACTTCATCCCAAACCAGGGCTACTCGGTTCATAAATTGACAAGGGAAGAGGCTGAGTCTCTTTACGAGATAAAAGTACTCATGGAACTGGGGTCCATTGACAACGCCATTAAACTGGCAACCCCGAGAAAACTGGCAGCCCTTGAAGAGAAAAAAAACCGGTATGCCTCATCGGTAAAAAGTCATGTTTATCGTCATCTCTTCGTCCTTGACATGGAATTCCATGCGGCGATAGGAGAAATGGTTAACAACACCTATTTCGTGGACATTTATAAAGATATTTACCAACGTATCTTCCTGCGTTTTCGCACCGAACACCTGGAAACCCCCCGTTTATTTGAAATAATTGAAGAACACGAAGATCTCTATAATGCAATTATTACAAAAAATTCAAAAATTGCAAAAAAATTAATCAAAGAACACAGCGAGTTCTCAATGGCAAATCTTTTCCCCATCATTTTTGACTAACGCAGCTTTTGCCCACAAGACTCGACATTGTGACTCGATGATCAAACTTTTTCATATAACTGCCACGGGCAGACCGTATTGGGATCTGGCCTGTCACGACAAATATTGAAATTCCTGTTATTACAGATCGTTGAACAGAGTTTTTGTAACTTCTCAATAAGCCCGGGTATTCAGTGAATCCTTTTGAATAGCACCTGGTGTTTAAAGGTAATCAGGCTTTATCAGCCCGAGGTTATTGAGAACTTACGAGTTTTTTATAAACATACATGGCAGTAACTCTCTGCAACAACAAAAAATGAAACTCCAAAGATTTCAACCTGTGCGGTTAGTTCTTTACTGACTCGATTTGAATCAGCATTTCCGTGCTATTTGTAATCTAACAATGCGGGGTTGGTCATAACATGGGCCATTTTATGATGGAGTTTTAACGGAATCTTGCGATGAGCAAAATTCTATTTCCCGTATAGTGCCCCAGCTTATGCCCACTCCCAACAATGCCAATTGAAGGCTAAATTTAATATATTTGCCTTGCCAAACGCCACGGATAATTGGTACCTGTACAGGTTGAAATCTACCATGAAAATCACTATAGAAATCACAAGCAGCATATGGCATCATATGTGCTTAATTTAATTATTGTATGGAGTATAAGGCATTTATGAAATCCATCTGTATTTTTTTAGGCTCCAATGACGGCATCGATCTGATTTATGGGCAGGCGGCCTGGAAAATGGGTCAGGAACTGGCCCGTCGGGACATCACCTGCGTGTACGGTGGCTCCAATACAGGGCTGATGAAAAAACTGGCCGATGGGGCACTGTCGGCCGGAGGCCGGGTGGTGGGCGTCACTGTAAAGGCCCCCAAGGAAAAGGAAAAATTTCATCCAGGCCTGACTCGACTCCATACGGTGAACACCATGCATGAGCGCAAGCGTCTCATGACCAGGCTTTCAGACGCCTTCATAGCCCTGCCCGGGGGCATCGGGACTCTGGAGGAGCTATTTGAGGTACTCACCCTCAACGTGATGGAATTCCACGCAAAACCCTGTGCTCTTTTAAACATCAATCACTATTGGGATCGCCTCACCGGCTTTCTGGACCATGCAATGGATCAGGGATTCATGAAAATTCCGGAGGAAAATCTGCTGATCCAGGCAGATACACCGGCGGGTGTGCTGGATCTTCTCTGCTCCGCCTCCCAAAATAGCCCCTGCCCGCCAGCACCCCGGAAAGCGTCGCAACCAACGGTAACCTGTTCCTGCACCCGTTGCACCCTTGAAGACACGGCGGAAACGTCGGCTGCCCGTTCAACGCCCCCTTTTTTTATGAACGGCCACCCGGAAGAGGAGATCAGAAAACTCCTCCGGGCCGTGGAAGAGTCTCCTTCCTCTGTGGTGATCTCCGACGCCACCGGTACCATTGAATATGTCAATACCAAGTTCTGTGAAGTCACCGGATATACCGTGGACGAAGTCATAGGGCAAAACCCCCGGGTTCTCAATGCCAAAATCCAGCCCAACGTCTTTTACCGGGAAATGTGGGAGACCCTGTCCCAGGGAAAGGAGTGGCGGGGCGAATTCTGCAATAAAAAGAAAGACGGCACCCTGTACTGGGAACATGCGTCCATTTCTCCCCTGTGCGACGACCGGGGTAACGTCACCCATTACGTGGCGGTGAAGGAAGACATAACCGAAACAAAGAGAATACTTCAGGAACTGGAAAAAGCCCGGGAAGCGGCGGAGGCGTCCAACATCGCTAAAAGCGATTTTCTGGCTGGCATGTCCCATGAACTGCGCACCCCCCTGAACTCCATCATCGGTTTTTCAGAGGTGCTGCAGGACCAATTTTTCGGTCCTCTGACGGACAAACAGAGCGAATACCTTGACGACATTCTCGATGCCGGCCACCATCTTTTGTCCCTGATCAACGATATTCTGGACCTGTCCAAGGTGGAGGCTGGCAAGATGACGCTGGAGATCAAATCGGTCAAGGTGACCGATGTCATTGAAACCGGCTTGGTCATGCTCAAGGAAAAAATAGCCCATCACGGCATCACGGTGAAAACCGATTTTAACGAGGAGTGTTACAAACTTGCCCTGCCCGCCGATGAGCGCAAACTTAAACAGATTTTCTTTAACATTCTTTCCAATGCCGTTAAATTCACCCCGGATGGCGGTGTTATCACCATGGACATGATGGTGCTGGACCCCGGTATTATCTCCGCCCCTGACACCCTTCCAGAGTGGATACGGCAGGTCGCCGGGCAGATGGGAAAACAACCGCACCTAATCATCAGCATCGCAGATACCGGTATCGGCATTTCCTCCGAAGACCTGCCCCATATTTTCGATAAATTCTACCAGACCCTGGCGGGCATCGGGGTCAACACCCCGGGTACGGGCCTGGGGCTGCCCCTGAGCAAAAAAATGGCCCAACTCCACGGAGGCACCATCACGGCCCACAGTGACGGACAAGACAAGGGCAGCCGTTTTACCCTCCAGCTGCCCCTTATAGTCGTCTCAGGGAACACTCCGGCCGCCTTTTCAGATTCCGCAGCCCAGGAGCAATGGGAACGGCTCTCCTCGGACAGTGAACTGCGGACACACCTCCAGCGCGTCCACTCCCTGTCCCGTCGCCACGACCGCTGTTACAGCATCTGTCGGGCCTGGGTCCGGCAAGATATCCATCATCCGGACTTTCATGCCCTGCGCAAGGCCCTGCAAAAGACCATCCGCACCCACGACTACGCGGAATTCGAGCTCAAGGACAGCGTTGTCTTTGTCCTCCAGGAAACCGATACCTCCGGCGGCACCCTTTTTTGTGAGCGCATTAACCAGACCATAAGCTCTTTTTCCACCCGGCAGTCCCCTCCACTGCGGGTTGCCGGTTTTTCCGGCCAGGACACCGCCACCTTGGACGATATGCTGGCACAGATGCTGCTTTTACAGGAAACACCCGAAATACTGCCGGGAAAATGAGGATGTGCAATAGTCTCCCCATACATCAAGGAGCATTGATACATGAACAACAGATTAATTTTGATCATAGAAGATAACGAACAAAACACCAAATTGGTAAAGGATCTGCTTCAATACAAAGGATACCGCACCATGGAAGCAGTCAACGGCCTTGAAGGCATTGAAACCGCCATAAAATATCGGCCCCAGCTGATTCTCATGGATATTCAAATGCCGGTGATGAACGGTCTGGAAGCCACCCGAAAGCTTAAAGAACTGCCGGAAACCCGTTCCATCCCGGTGGTGGCCCTCACGTCATGGGCCATGAAGGGGGATGAGAAAATCATTCTGGAAGCCGGGTGTGACGATTATATGGCCAAACCCATTAACACACGACACTTTATTAAACTTGTGGATAGTTACTTCAATGCCTCTTAACATGACCTACTCCCATATGGAACAAACCATCCGATTCAAGGAGATACGCGGATTTTTCCTGATTTATTTCAGCATCTGCCTTATTCTGGCCCTTGTACTCTTTGTTCCCCAGCACCTGGCCCAGCGCCGGTCATTTCTTCTTCAGTTGAAAACCATACATAGCGAAGAGGTTAAAATTCACTACGCCGCCATGGTCGACATTTTCAGCTCCATCACTTCGGATCTCATGGTGCTGGCCTACCAGGAGAACCTGGACCTATTTATTGAAAATGGTGATACTGCAGATTTGCTGCACTTCAGCACCCTGGCCCTGTCCATGGCCCGGCACAAAAGGGTATATGATCAGATCCGGTTCATTGATCACCGGGGCATGGAACGAATACGTATACAGAACACAGGGGGCTCTGTATTCCAGGTTCCTTCACTGGATCTACAGAACAAGGCCGACCGCTATTATGTGAAAGAAACCCGGAAGCTTCCCCCGAATGGCGTTTTCGTGTCTCCCCTGGACCTGAACAAGGAAAATAACGTCATTGAACGCCCCTTCAAACCCATGCTCCGCATCGCCACCCCTCTTTATAATACCGACGGGCAATACCGGGGTATGGTCATTCTTAATTACAAAGGCAAACGTTTCCTTGAACGCATGCATCACACCAGCCCCTGGAGGGAGATTTCCATCAATCCTCACCTGATCAACCAGGAAGGGTATTGGCTTCTCAGCGACCGGCCGGAAACAGAGTGGGGCTTCATGTTCAAAGAACGGTCAAATTTCACCTTTCAAAACCGTTTCCCCCAAGCATGGGAAAAAGCCATTGGCCGCTGGGACAAAGGGCAGGTGATGACCCCAAATGGTCTTTTTTCCTTTGCCACCCTTTATCCGGTAGGGGAATGCCGTACCATCTTGGAACAAAACAGCCCCGATACCAGAGTGACATTTATGGACAACCCGAACCCGGCGGCCTGGAAGATCATTTTCCATACTTCCGGGGAACAAATCAAGGCCACCCTGCGCCCCCAGAACCTGCACTTTGTGTTCATGCTGATCCTGTTCACCGGGGTCGGTGCCCTGGTGTCCTGGGTTGGGGCTCGGCACATGGTTATACGCCAAAAAAACAGGCGACTCCACGAGAATCTCCTCATCCTGAAAGACGGCCTTCTCCAGTCCACAAGACTTCTCTCCGGGAGTCTGGATCTGGAAAAAATGCTCACCCAGGCCCTGGCATCAACCAAGGATCTCATCAAAGCCCGGTACGCCGCCATCGGCCTGACCGGAGCCGATGAAGAAATCGCCGAATTTTTTTCCGTGGGGTTCTCCCAGGACGTCCGCCGGGCCATTCCCCGCTGTCCGCCCCGCTCCGGACTGATCCGGGAACTGCTCCAGGAAAAAAAAAGCATCCTGATTGAAGACATGAACCGGGATACCCGTTTTCAGGGATTTCCCCATGCCCACCCCCCCATGGGCTCTTTCCTTGGCACCCCTGTCCTTTATAAAAACCAGCTGTTAGGTGCCATTTATCTCAGTAACAGCGAGAACCCCAAAGGGTTTACCTCCCAGGATCTCCAACTCATGGAAGTGTTTGCCACCCACATTGCCGCGGAAATCAACACCAGGCAGCTATATCAGCAAATTCAGAAGGCCAATGACGTGCTGGAAGAACAGGTGATAAAGCGAACCCAACGCCTTTCCCAGGCCAATGACCAGCTAAAAAAGGAGAGCCAACGCCGGAAAAAGGTGGCCGAAGCCCTGCGCAAATCCGAAGCCCGTTTCCGCAGCACCTTTCAACAGGCAGCAGTGGGCATCGCCCATGTATCCCCTGAAGGAAAATTCATCCGAGCCAATGAACGGGCCTGCCATATCTGGGGCTATGACCGCAGTGAACTGCTACATATGAACTTCCAGGAACTCACCCATCCAGACGATTTGAATGTGGATCTGGACCTGCTTCAACAGGTGCTTGACGATAAAATTCCCCGGTACACCATGGAAAAACGCTACATCCGCAAAAACGGTTATCCCATCTGGTGCAACCTCACCGTATCCCTGCTGCGCAATCCCGACGGCACCCCCCGCTACTTCATCTCCGTGGTGGAGGATATTGCCCAGCGCAAGAAAGCCGAAGAGCGGCTTCGTACCGCAAAAATAGAAGCAGAAAAGGCCAACATCGCAAAAAGTAATTTCCTTGCCAGCATGAGCCATGAGTTGCGTACACCCCTGAACGCCGTCATCGGATTTTCCGAGGTATTGTTGGATCTGTTTTTCGGACCATTGAACCCGCAACAGGCAGAGTACGTGGACGACATCCTCCAATCGGGACGGCATCTGCTGACCCTGATCAACGACATCCTGGATCTTTCCAAGGTGGAGGCAGGACAGATGACTTTTTCACCCGTCCCCACGGCCCTTAATCCGGTGATGGACGAATCCCTGAAAACCACCGGGCCGATGATGAAGGAAAAACAGATCCGGCTCATCCAGGATCTGCCGGATAAATTCAGTAAAATCCACCTTTATTCCGATCCTGTCAAACTCAAGCAGATCTTCAACAATTTGCTTTCCAACGCCGCAAAGTTCACCCCCGAGGGCGGCACCATCACCATCACCGGTAAAATCGTGCCGGATGTATGTCCCCCATCCAAGGAATGCGGAAAAGACAACGCACCGCCGAATGCCTCGAAAACCTGCACCCCGCCGGGTCCACCGGGCGTTGAAATCTGCATCCGGGACACAGGTATCGGTCTGGCCCCCCAACATCTGGATAAAATTTTTGAGAGCTTTTTCCAGGTGGAAAGCGGCATTACCGACAAAAGCCCGGGCACCGGCCTGGGCCTTCCCCTGGTCAGACGGTTTGTGGAGATGCACAAAGGACATATATGGGTACACAGTAACGGTTTGGGAAAGGGCAGCTGCTTTTGTTTTACCATTCCCCTGGCCCTGGATGAAGAGAGCACCCACTCCGAAGAACAACTTTCAGAGACACAAAAGGAAAATAAAAAACAATGAATACCCCCGATTCCCCCACCATATTGGTGGTTGACGACGAACCCCGCAACCTGCGTCTCATGGAGGCCATGCTCATTCCCATGGGGTGCCGGGTGCAGCTGGCGGAAAACGGCGAAAAGGCCCTGGAACTGCTGGAGGAAATCTCTCTGGACGTGATCCTGCTGGACGTGATGATGCCCGGCATGGACGGATATGAGGTGGCCCGGCAGGTGAAATCCCGGGAAAAAACCAGATCCATTCCCATTGTCATGGTCACGGCCCTACAGGAGGTAACGGACCGGGTGAAAGCCCTGGAAGTCGGAGCCGATGATTTTCTGTCCAAGCCCGTGGACAAAACCGAACTGACGGCCCGGGTCCGTTCCCTGGTAAAAGTCAAAGCCTACCACGATCACATGAAGGGCTACCAGAAAGAGCTGGAAGCCGCTGTGGAACACCGGACCCGGGACCTTAAAATCGCCATGGCCCGATTGGAAATGGCCGCCCTGGATACGGTGTACCGCCTGTCAACGGCCGCAGAATACAAGGACGAAGACACCGGTGCCCACATCAAGCGCATGAGCAACTATTCAGCTGCCGTGGCCCGTCAGCTGGGGGCCGAAGAGATCACCTGCACCCGCATCCTCCATGCCGCCCCCATGCACGATGTGGGCAAAATCGGCATTCCCGACCGGATACTGCTCAAACCAGGGAAGCTCACCCCGGAGGAGTGGGTCACCATGAAACAGCACACCACCATAGGCGGTCGCATCCTGGAAGGGGCGGACAGTCCCCATCTGCGTCTGGCCGAGATCATAGCCCTGACCCACCATGAAAAATGGGATGGCAGCGGCTACCCCCGTGGACTTGCCGGCAGGAAAATTCCCTTGGTGGGACAGATCGTGGCCATTGCCGACGTGTTCGATGCCTTGACCTCTCGGAGGCCCTATAAGGAACCGTTTTCACTGGAAAAATCCTTTGCCATCATCCGTGAGGGACGGGGGGCTCATTTTGCTCCCCATGTGGTGGATGCTTTTTTTGCCGTGGAAAAGGAGATCCTGGAAATCAAGGCAAAATTCCAGGATGAAAATCCCAGCGTCTTTCTGACCATGGCCTGACAAAAATTTTGGGTGCCGGGTTAAAAAAAGTACAGGGTTGGCAATGAACAAATTCCATGAAATGATTCCATGGTACATATTTTTATGCATGGCGATTGTCTGGCATTGCCAGGGGATCACTAAAGCCGAGTCATGGCCAAACAACACCTCTCCCCTGGGCATCAATCTCTCCCGGGTGTGTTACTGGTCCACGGAATTTGCATTTAAAGATCTTTTTAAACAATCCCAGCCCTGGCAGTCCCAGGCAAAGGGTAAACCCTATGGCCAGGGGCCGCCACTGGCATTATCCTCCCATGGCTGGGTGCAATGGCTCCGTCCCGGTCAAACAGCAGACACACTTATCACCCGCACCGCCAGGGACTACGATCCAGGGGAATATATCTGCCTGTACGATGGCAAGGGTGTCCTGATTTTTGGCAATGATGCCAGAAAAATAAACGCTTCCCCTGGTCGGATTCTGGTGAACGTTCGCCCCTCAACCAAAGGCATCTCCCTCATCCTGAAAAAAACAGATGACATTGACCCCATACACAACATCCGTCTCATCCCCAGAACCTTTGAAAACACAACAGATGAAGCCCCCCTTCATCCCCGATTTCTCAAAAACTGGTCAAACTTCAAGGTCATACGCTTCATGGACTGGATGGCCACCAATAACTCCCCTGTGGAAAAATGGTCCCAGCGAACCCTGCCCACCATGCAGACCCAGGGGGGAAAGGCAGGAGTCGCCCTGGAGTACATGGTGGCCTTGGCCAACACCCTCCACGCAGATCCGTGGTTCTGCATGCCCCACAGGGCCGATGATGCCTACATTGAAAATTTTGCCCGCATGGTAAGGCAAACCCTGGACCCCACCCTCAAAATCTACGTTGAATACACCAATGAGGCCTGGAATGATCAGTTCAGCCAGGCCAAATACTGCATGGAAAAAGGTCTCTCCCTTGGCCTGAGCAATGACCCTGTCAAAGCCCGTCTCTACTATTATACCCGGCGGGCATTGGAAATCTTCCAAATCTGGGAATCTATTTTTAAAAATAACCATCGACTGGTGCGGGTTCTCTCCTCCCAGTTTGCCAATCCATGGACCAGCACCCAGATATTGAAATATTTAAACGCCGGACATCGGGTGGATGCCCTTGGGGTTGCTCCCTATTTCGGCAAAAAACTGGGAGTTCCACCCCAGGCACAAAAAACCGTTCAAATGACCCGGGAACAACTGTTTAAAGTGTGTGAAAAAGACATTGAAAAAAATCATGAACAGGTTGCCACCCATGCCCTCCTGGCCTCGGAATATAACCTGGATCTGGTTGCCTACGAAGGGGGTCAACATCTGGTGGGCACCCGGGGCGCTGAAAACAATGAAGTTCTTACCTTCCTTTTCCACACCATGAACCGTGACCCTCGCATGAAAGAGTTGTATCTCAAAGACTTCCAAGGATGGTACCGGGCCGGAGGCGGTATATTTGTAACCTTTGCCTCCACGGGAACCTACAATAAATGGGGTAGCTGGGGATTGCTGGAGCAGGGAACCCAAGACCTGAAAACCGCTCCCAAATATCAGGCCGTACAAATGTATATCAAACAATCCCAGAATCCATGAACAATGCCCCCTGGAACCTTATCCATAAGTAACACAATAATTATTGACCCACGGAGATTTCAGGGAGCTCTCAAGAACACAATGACTTTGACAAAAAACCCTGAAACACAACACAATTCTGATTATTTTAAGTGAGAATCAGACCTGAATTTTCTCGTAGCTCTATTGACAAAAAGTGTCCTCATAAACTACTATTCATAATTGATATTTAATACCCATATAAAAATACTATATTATAGCCCACATTTCGCTCATTTTTATAAGACTATGTAATTATTACATAATCTTAACTTGATTTTTTAATGGCCAACTTTTTAGTATTAATAAATTCAATAAGTTATAAAAAAATAAGGTAAATTCTCAATAAGTCCGGGCATTCAGGAAATTTTTTTGAATAACACCCGGCGTTTAAAGGTTAAGCAGGCTTTATCACCCTGGGTTATTGAGAACTTACAAAATAAGCGAATAGAGGGTTATAGCTCAGCTCATTTGAATTAATACTGATTTCAAGCTTTATTATTAATGTTTTTAGCAAGTCATATTGTATTTTTAGTATTAAATAATGCAAAATATGTTATAGTGATATTTTACCCCCCCAGTGGGGGTATAACTTATTGATCTATCATTTTTAAAATCCAGCCGCCTGGATTTTAAAACTTTTTCCTTTGATTAGACGGCAAATCAAAAAATGCCGACCTGTGCGGTTAGCACTTTACTGACCCGATTTGAAGCAGCATTTCCATGTTATTTGTAATCTAACAATACAAACTAAAGGTTGAATTTGATCTATTTGCCTTGCCAAACGCTGCGGATAATTGGTACCTACACAGGTTGAAAATGCTATACATCTTAACATTGAAAAGGAAGAAAAATGGAAACAAATGAAAAATTTATCACTCCTATTTTTCTTGTAGGTGCAAGACGATCAGGTACTACCCTGTTCCGAGTCATGTTAAATGAGCATCCTAAAATTTCCTGGGACAGGGGTTGGGAATTTGCCGTTAATTTCATTGATGGCCATGGCCGGGTACGGAAAAACGTTAATACCGCAAAAACTGAGGAACCCAGTCCCTCTTCCATGGAGGATCTCCGGGCATATCTAAATAACAAAGCCCATATGGCACTGGGTAAAAAAGAAATTCTGGGTGTCACCGTCCACGTGGGATTTAAAAAAATTCCCCATCTCTACAAAAATGCAAAATATATTCATATCATTCGGGACCCCCGGGACATAGCCATCTCCAGCGTAAAACTGGGATGGAGCGCATCGTATTATTATGCACCAGACCTGTGGATAACCGCTGAAAAAGAATGGGAGTCACTGAAGGCTGTCATTGATAAAAATGCATGGCTTGAGTTGAGATATGAAGATTTCGTTACCCAGCCAGAGTTGGAACTCCAAAAAATTTGTGCATTTATAGGTGTTAACTACATGGAAACATTTATTAATTGCATCACTCCCACCAAATACACCTGCCCCAAGCCATCCCTGACCTTTCGATGGAAAAAGCAACTGGGAAAATACGACGTACAACTCATCGAATCAAGGGTTGGAAACCTTCTTCATCAAAAAAAATATCAGCCATCTCCTTATCCGTTGCTGAAAATCAGCAGGACAAAGGCTTTAGAGCTCAAAATCAGAGACTTTGCAGGTATCAAATCCCGGGGTATTGCAGAGGAAGGTTTTTTTCTGTATTTTATTGGCTTCCTTGGCCGCAAACTTCGATTAAAATCACTGGTGGGCGTGCATAAAATAAAATTACAAAGAATAAAACAAAAGCAGCTGAAAAATTTAGAAAAAAATTATTAATAAAACATGCATGGTTATAACGTGCCAGCTTGTGATCCAGCCAGACAAACCTGATAAAGGGGAATGAAATCCCATGAATGATTTTTCCGAAAGCCTGATGGTCCACTTCAGAAGAGTGGAACGTTTGAAACAAGAGGCACTGGACCTGATAAAGTTCAACCTCAACGAACGGCAGATATATGACCTGGAACTTTTGTGCAACCGGGCTTTTTACCCCCTGAACGGTTTCATGCTCCGGGAAGACTATGAATCCGTGCTGGAAAAGGGCTGTCTTGTCAATGGATCGGTGTGGCCCCTTCCCATCTGTCTTGATATTCCAGAGGCCCTTGCCACCTCCCTGGAGCCGGACAAGGACTTGGGATTATGCGATTCCGAAGGATTTCTCCTGGCCATTTTGCACATCAAAGACATCTGGAAACCTGACAAACGCCTGGAGGCCCAGGCCATCTATGGCACAGAGGACGAACATCTCCACCCCTCGGTGTTTAACCTTTTTAACAAAACCGAACCCTGGTACATCGGCGGCACCATCGAAGGTCTTCACCACCCCCTGCACTTTGATTTCATGGATCTTAGAACCCCCCCCTCTGAAACCCATCGAAGCTTCACCCAGAACGGATGGCGCAACGTCATCGGGTTTCATACGGAAAAACTCCTCCACTGTGCCCATAAGGAGATGGTAATCCAGGCAGCCAGGGATGCCCGGGCAAACATTTTTCTCCAACCCGTGGCAGGTATTCCCGCCCCGGGGGATCTGGATCATTTCACCACGGTGTATTGCTACAAGGCCTTTGTACAGCAATTTCCCAA
This sequence comes from uncultured Desulfobacterium sp., assembly GCA_937124525.1. The sequence goes on along the minus strand of CAKZLA010000044.1, from coordinate 6,019 downwards.
AACCATGATCATGCTGGGACTTCTGCCCTTTGCTTCCAGAAAAGCAGGCCCCAAAGAAGCCGTGCTCCAGGCAATTATCAAGAAAAATTTTGGCTGCACCCATTTTATGGTGGCCCCGGACCAGGCAGACCCATTTATGCATGAGACCGGGGATCATCTTTTTTACCCCCCGGGCAAGGCCCAGGAGCTGGTAAAGACCCATGGGTCGGAAATCGGCATTGAAATGGTGCCCCTGGACCCCATGGTCTATGTCCCCAGCCAGAAACGATATTTCCCCCGCAATGAAATCCAGCCGGACATGGAAACCCGGGAAATTTCCTCTTCAGAGCTGCGGCGCTGCCTGGAATTTGACGAAGAGATTCCCGAATGGTTTGCCTTTCCCCAGGTGGTGGCCGAATTAAAGAAAACCTACCCCCCCCGACACAAACAGGGCTTCACCCTTTTTATGACAGGGCTCTCCGGTGCGGGGAAATCCACCCTGGCAAGGGTTCTATACGTAAAATTCATGGAAATGCGGGACCGCCCGGTGACCCTGCTTGATGGCGATATTGTGCGAAGTAATCTTTCCAGGGAGCTAAATTTTTCCAAGGAGCACCGGGAGATTAATGTGCGGCGCATCGGTTTTGTGGCCAGTGAAATCACCAAAAACCGGGGCATTGCCATCTGTGCACCCATTGCCCCCTATGAAGAGTCCCGACGATTCAACAGGGATCTCATCAGCCAATATGGTGGATATGTTGAAATTCACATGAACACCCCCTTTGAGGTGTGTGAACTCCGGGATAGAAAAGGGCTTTATGCCAAGGCCAAACAGGGGAAAATCAAAGGCGTCACCGGGGTGGATGATCCCTACAATGCGCCTTTGGATGCGGAAATCACCATTGACACTTCCAATACCACCCAGGCTGAGGGTGCCCAGATGGTAATGGAATTTCTGGAAAAGCAGGGATATATCAAAAACAACGGTATCTTGTAAATGGATTGACGGCTCCAAGGGGGCAAAATGACAGAAATGAGTACATACTTTGACCCGGCTCGATTTCTCCCCGTTCTGGAGGCTTTGAAACAGACATTGTCCGGTGAAGACGAGATCCACCGGCGGCGGCTGGCCATTGACAAGATGATTCTTGACCCGGGTCCCATGAAAAACAACTATTACCCCATTGATGTGACCTATAAAGGGGTGATAAAAAATGAGAGTGGGACCTCCGCAGCGTTCATACTCTGCGCCAATCCCATTGGCAAAACTCTGGTCAAGGATAATGTTGAAAAGGCCCAGGCATCAAAAAGCCTGCTACAGGCATCCCATAACCAGGTCATTGATTTGCCTTTCTTAAATGGGGATGTCCAGGGGATCTCCTGGGCCATCTATGATCTAAACACCCCGTTGACCCAAAACAGATGGATATGGCAGCTGCAAAAACGCCTCCTTACCCCTGTGGTGGGCCAATGGCTCGCCGATGTGATGAACCAAACCCAAAAGACAATCCCGGATAAAGATCAATCCACGACGATCACCTCCCCCCTGGAGTCAATTTGCCGGGAAAAGGCGTTCCCCCGGGAGATGATCAAAAGCGCTGAAGAGGCCATCAAAAACCTGGAGTCCGGGGCTTGGCATCCCTGCACAACCCTGGCCCACAATGATCTGTGGCGGGGCAACATCATGCTGCCTCCCAATGCCCATATTTTCACCCGGCATATTCGGATCATTGACTGGGCAGGGGCAGACACTTCGGGCATTCCTTTTTTTGATCTTTTTAAATTCCTCCAGAGCTTCACAGTTCCCCGGGCTTATGGTAAAAAATTGATTCAGGATCATTGTAATATCCTGGGGTGCCGTCCCATGGATGCCGTCGGATATCTGCTGACCTCCCTTGGGGTCCTGGGACAGAATCTTAACCAGTTTCCCCACCATGCTTACGTAAATTTGTCAAAGGGGCTGTACACCTTAAGCCGCACTTATTAATTCAGACAAAGGAAAAAAACATGGGCCATCGGCTATCCGTTGTTATCATCAACTACTGCTCCTTTGACCTGACCATACAATGCCTCACCTCCCTGGAGCATGAAATAGATCCCACCAAGGATGTGGTGGTGCTGGTGGACAACAATTCCCCGGATGGTTCAGGCAAAATCATTGAAGAAAAGATCCTCAAAAATCAATGGGATTCATGGATCAGCCTGGTGCACTCTCCACTGAACGGTGGTTTTTCCTGGGGTAACAACCTGGGCATTCAAGCAGTTAAAGCCCAATTTTACCTGCTGCTGAACAGTGACACCATTGTCCACCCCCGGGCTCTATCACACCTTTTGGATGCCATGGACAAACACCCCCACGTCGGTGTGGTAAGCCCCCGACTGGAGTGGCCCGATGCCACGCCCCAAATCAGCTGTTTTAACAACCACACCCCATGGAGTCAGACCATTGATGCCGCAGGGACCGGCCCTGTCACCCGCTTGCTCAAATCCCATGATGTGCCCATTGATGTCTCTGATGCCCCCATGCGTCCGCCTTGGACCAGCTTTGCCTGTGTGTTGATCCGCCACCAGGTCATAAAAGAGGTGGGGATGATGGATGATGGCTATTTCATGTATTTTGAAGATAATGACTATTGCCGTCGGGTGTGGGACAATGGGTGGCAGATTCTCCACTGGCCCCGGGCCCGGGTGGTCCATCTGCGGGGGGGAAGCTCTCCGGTAAAGTCCTCCCTGGCAAAGCGTCGACGTCTCCCCCACTACTTTTATGCCTCCAGGACCCGGTATTTTGCAAAATTCACCGGTGGCAAGGGACTATTCCTGGCCAACATGATGTGGACCGGTGGCTGGCTCGTGGCCCGACTCCGGGAAGCCTTGGGCAATAAACAACCCCATAACTGTCAATACAGTGTAAGAGACACCTGGATACAGTTCACCGCCCCTTTACAAGGGAATGCATCATTACACCAGCCATGACCGGGGACAGGATTATCCATTTAAACACCCTTTAGCACGCAGGACAAAAATGAAAAAGATACCGGACTTTATCATCATCGGAGCCATGAAATGTGCCACCAGTACCCTGCACGACCAGCTGGCCATCCAGCCCGACATTTTAATGAGTGATCCCAAGGAACCCAACTTTTTCAGCAACGATGAGATCTACGCCCAGGGCCATGACTGGTACAGTGATCTGTTCAGGGATGCCGATAACAACACCCTGTGCGGAGAATCCAGCACCCACTACACCAAGCTGCCCACCTACCCAGAGACTCTTACCCGGATGCAGGCCGCAATGCCTTCCCTGAAATTGATCTATGTCATGCGTCATCCCATTGATCGCCTCATCTCCCAGTACATCCATCACTGGACGGAAAAAGAGGTATCTGTGGATATCAACCGCGCCGTCACGGCCCTTCCCATACTCATTGAATACAGCATGTACACAAAACAGCTGGCCCCCTTCATAAAAACCTATGGCCAGGAAAACATTCTGCCCATATTCTTTGACTCCCTTATTTCCCGGCCCCAGCACGAGCTTGACAGGGTTTGCAAATTCCTGGGTTACACCCAGGGTCCCCAATGGGACTTTGACCTCCAGGCCTCCAATGTCTCCAGGGATCGCCTACAGGTGAATCCATTGAGAGATGCCATTGTTGATAATCCCATGATGACCTTTGTCCGAAGAAATTTCATTCCCAAAAGTATTCGAAATTTCATCAAAAAACCCTGGCAGATGGAAAAACGCCCCACCCTCACCACGGAAAATATTGATATTTTAAAAAAACAATTTGATGACGATTTAAAAACTTTGGGAACCTGGATGGATGTAAGCTTAAGCTGTGATACATTCAAGGAAACCGGGCGATCCCTTTTAGATCCCCGAATCAACCATGCATGGGAGTAAAATAAAATGAAACAGGAAACCGGATTGATCCTTGGCATCCCCGTTGACAATCTCACCTTTGATCAGGCCATTGAATCCATTTTTGAACTGGTTGACCGGTTTGCCAGGGATCACAAGGCCAAATACGTGGCCACGGTGAATGTGGATTTTATTGTTAACACCGTTTCCTGGCTTCCCAACCGGTTCCGCAACCCGGAACTTGTCACCATCCTCAGAAAAGCTGATCTGGTGACAGCAGACGGCATGCCCGTGGTGTGGGCGGCCCGGCTTCTGGGGACCCGGCTCAAGGAACGGGTCACCGGTGCGGATCTGGTCCCGGGGCTTGCCAAGGCCTGTGCCCTGAGGGGTAAATCCATCTATCTCCTGGGGGGCCAGGGAGACGTTGCCTGGAAAACTGCAGAGATTTTCCAGGAGAAATACCCAGACCTTTGCGTTGCCGGTGTCAACTCCCCCTTTGTCCATGTGGAAGGGGAAAAAATCCTGGATGAAGAAACCATGGATCAACAAATCCTGGAAGACATCAACCAGGCCCGTCCAGATATCCTCTTTGTGGGATTTGGCAATCCCAAACAGGAGATGTGGTTTGAACGAAATCGTTCAAAACTCAAAGCTGCCGTGACCATAGGCATTGGGGGAACCTTTGAATTTATCACTGGACGGGTGAAAAGAGCACCGGTGTGGATACAAAAAAGTGGCCTGGAGTGGATATACCGCATAACCCAGGACCCCATGCGGCTGTTTAAACGCTACTTCATCGGTTTCTTTAAATTCGGCATCCTGATCCTGCCCCCCATTCTTTACATGAAATATCGCAAACTTTTTTTTACTCTCAAGATCAAACAAACAACCAAGGCAGGTGGTGTCGCCTCCCCGGCAATGGCTAAAGAGACCTCTGCCTCCCTGGCCGTGGATGTCATTGTCCTTGATGATCCCCTGGACGTAAGCCAAATAAGCACCCGGGGGAAAACCATTATAGAGGGCATTGACAGCAGCAACTGCCTTCTCATAGATTTGTCCCAGATCTCCTTTATGGATTCTTCGGGCATTGGTTTTCTTGTGAAACTGTACACCCAGTCCCAAAAAGAAAAATTCCCCCTGGCCTTTTGTGGTATCCAGGCCCAGGTGCTGCGCACCCTGAAGGTGAGCCGAATCCATGATCTTTTCAAGGACGCTCTCTTTGATACCCGGGAAGAGGCCATGAACTCACTGCTGGACCATGCAGGGCACAAAGATTTTTCCTATTTTAAGGATGAAAACCCAGATATGGTCATTCTCCACCTGTTTGGTCAACTGGATGCGGACAAAATTTCAAAAATGGATATCCCCGGATTCACCCGGAGACTTGACGGAAAACACTGTCTGCTGAATCTCAGGGGACTTTCCTTTGCGGACAGTTCTGCCATCATGTTTTTTCTCAAGGTAAGAAAACTGACCTTTCAAAGCCGAAAATCATGTTTTTTATGTGAACCACCGAACAATGTAAGGCAAATGTTGAAAATCACCCGGGTGGACAAATTGTTTGACATCCATAAAACCCTTGCCTCGGCCCTGGAATTACTGAACCAGGAAAGCAGCTGACCCTGCAACTCATGGAACATCGCCCGGAACCTCTTGCAAATGAGGTCATTGCAGAACTGAACAGGATGCAGGCAAGCTGAAAATAGTCTCTTCCCATGGTAGATCAGCACCCCTGCTATGGGAATTTTCATCGTCTATGGTCAACCCAGACAAACAATATCTCTCAACGAAAAGGGGCGAACAATGCTTTACAAAAATCGCGACATGGGAATTACCCGGATTAAAACCCGAAAAACTAAATAACTATGAAAACTGAATTAGAACAAATAGCTAATAAATACAATATACAAACAGAAGACTTAAATGCTTATACAATAAGAGCTTCTTATATCTTCTATGATACGCTTGTAAAAGATATAGACAAGCCTGATAGTATGAAAGAAAGTCATGAGAACTACGAGAACATTCATTGTCATCACGATTCAATGTTAGGAGGATTAATTAAAAGAGTCATAATTACTCGCAAACGACTTGACTCCAACGATATTACCAAAGAACAATATAATAGGTATTTATTAGAGATGTTAGATACTCATTTAACTATGCCTACAAGAGAAT
>CAKZLA010000043.1 GCA_937124525.1 uncultured Desulfobacterium sp. | reverse complement strand
CAAACACCAGATCCACCTGGAGACGGGCATTGGACTGAATCATGAGAAACCTCAACCCCTGCTGGGCCCCCACCCATTCCCCAATGACAGCACCAATGGTGGCCACAGATACCCCCACCCTGAGACCTGAAAAAAACTGGGGTAGTGCCCAGGGCCAGTAGAGCAGTACCCATGTATCATAAAACGAGGCGCCCATGAGCCGGAACATGACCCGAAATTCAGGATCGCAGCTCTTAAGCCCTGCCAGCAGGCTGACGGTAATGGGGAAAAAAATGATGATCCAGGCCATGAACACCTTGGAGGCAATGCCGTATCCCAGCCACACCACCAGAAGTGGGGCCAGGGCAAAAACAGGAATCGCCTGGGATGCCACCAGAAATGGAGACAGGGCCTTTTCCAGTACCGGTTTGGCAAACATCAGGGTGGCAAGGGGAACCGCCGTGCACAGGGCCAGCAGTATTCCCAGGACAATTTCAAAAAAAGTGATGGCTGCATGGGGTAGAATCAATGAGGTCCGGGTCACCGCCGTGATCAGGATGACGGAAGGAGGCGGCAGGATAAACACCGGTATCTCCATGAGCCGGGTGGCCCCTTCCCACAGCCCCAGAATCACCGTCACCAGGGTGAGAGAAAGATAGTCAGACAGGTTCACAGGTCATCCCCTTCAAGTTGAACCAACACCTGTTCTTTAATGGTCATAAGTCCGGGATCTGTGAACTTTCGGGGTTTTTTCTGATCCAGCACAAAACGCTGGGTAATCACCATGGGGGAAGGGCTGAGCAGGTACACTTCATCGGCCAGAAGCAGTGCCTCTTCAATATCATGGGTGATCATGAGGATGGTCTTGTTAAATTCCGTTTGGAGGAGCAAAAGAAGGGATTGCAGACGTCGCCGGGTAATGGCATCCAGTGCGGACAGGGGTTCATCCAGCAGGATCAGATCCCGGTTAAACATAAGAGTTCTAACAAGGGCACACCGCTGGCGCATGCCCCCGGACACCTCATGGGGCAGATAAGATTCATACCCGGAAAGCCCCATGCGGGAAAAGAGGGCCTCTGCCTTTGTTGTCATTTCAGGCATGGTCTGTTTTCCGACCTTTGCCGGCAACAGGGCATTGTCAAGCAAGGAAAACCAGGGCAGGAGAAGATCTTTTTGCTGCATGTAAGCGGCATGGTTACCCAGATGGGGCAAAAGGGTCCCGCTCCAGGATATGCTCCCCTGGTCCAGGGAAACCACATGGGTGAGCCCGTCAAACAAGGTACTTTTTCCGCACCCAGAAGGCCCCACAAGGACATTGAACTGGCCCTGCCCCACCTTTAGATCAAATTGGGAAAAAACCGGTGTACCGCCATATATTTTTGTTACGCCTGAAATTTCAAGCATACTTATATCCTTGACCATTCAGCTATATTTTTCATAGAAAAAAATCCGCCGGGGCATTCCAATAATGGATCTTTCCACGGTCATTATTTAAATAGGGGATTAATCACAAACCGGGCACTTGTCTGGAAGGGGGGAACAGGGAAGGAAAAGTAGAAAAAGACTTTCCTTCGCCAGAATTATCTGGATCAGGTTCCAGGAGTCGAGACGCACAACAGTCTCCTCTCAGCCGATTTTCATCGGCTCCCCCAGCCTACCATTGCATTTTGCAATAATTTTGGTGAAATATCACGGAAGAAACAGTTTTGTCAATCCCGCTGATTTTCTTTGTATAACCGGCCCACACAAGGAACGACCGGCAGCCAATTTGAAAGTTGTCTCAGTTACACAACGACCTCTTTTTTCAACCATTCAATAATATCATTGGACTCATACAATGCTTTTCCATCAATGATAAGACAGGGCACCTGGGGTTTACCACCGATATCCAGAAGTGCCTGACGATTTTCCGGGGAAAAATCCCGATCCACCAAAGGAATGGAAATTTTATGTTGTTGCATGAAATCGACTACTTTCTTACAATAAGGACAGGTGGGGGAAATATAAAGTTTCAATTCAGCCATTTAGTTCCTCTTGGGATAACAATTATGGGGTTAAGTTTAGGCCTTACACAATTATGCCATGCAATGACCAGTGATCACGTTCAACCCAGGATGTGGGTCAGGCCAGGTCTGGCCCAACCGACCTGAAAAACGTAATCATCGGGTATTTGAGAAAGATCATAACGCTTTTCCATGGATAATTCCAGTTCTGCAACACAACTTTCTATGATACTATCCCCTGACATTTATCCAAATGCCCATGGTTTTTAGGCCATTTCTGTCAAATAAAATGGGTATAATAATTTCAAGAAGTCTATAAAAAAACAAAGCTTCCGAGTGCCCATGCCCACAGCAGAGCCTCCGGGGCGGCATGGTTCCATTTTCTATCTTTGTTATGATCAAGCCCAAAACTTATGATTCTGGGTAAGATATAAATAAAAAATTTCAACCTGCGTCTTCAGGTGAACAGGTAAAATATCAGGGAAAATAAATTTAATGACAAAAACAGACGTAATCATCATCGGAGCCGGAGCATCGGGCCTGATGTGCGCCATGGCAGCAGGCAGGCGCAACCGCCAGGTGGTGGTGCTGGAGCATGGTAAACAACCAGGGCGAAAAATTCTCATGTCCGGAGGGGGGCGTTGCAATTTCACCAACATAAATATGGAGGCAGACAATTTCATCTCCCATAACCCTCATTTTGTAAAATCAGCCCTGAGCCGGTTCTCCCAATGGGATTTTCTGGAGATGATAAACAACCACCATATACCCTATCATGAAAGGGATCATGGACAGCTCTTTTGCGACAACAGCAGTGGGGACATCATGGAGATGCTCTTAAAAGAATGCCAAACTGCCCATGTGGACATCTGGCCGGGAACCACCATTGATAAAATCACCCGGATAGACCCTGCAGGCTTTTCTGTTTCAACAAGTCAGGGATTGTTCCAGGCCCAATCCCTGGTGGTGGCCACCGGAGGGCTTTCCATTCCCGGGGCCGGGGCCACGCCATTGGGGTATCGCATTGCCGAACAGTTTAATATAAAGGTGTGGTCCACCCGGCCGGGACTGGTACCGTTTACCCTGCAACCGCCGGACAAAAAAAAATTATCCGGCCTGCCCGGCATCAGCGTAGATGCCACGGTGACGGTGGGGCATCATAGTTTCCGTGAAAACATCCTCTTTACCCACAGGGGTCTGAGTGGTCCTGCCATTCTCCAGATCTCCTCCATGTGGCCGCCAGGGGAAGAGATAATCATCAACCTGATGCCGGAAATTGACCTTGAAAAAATATTAAAAACTGCTCAGTTAAAATCCCCCAAACGAAAGGTCAAATCTCTGCTGGCGGATTTCCTTCCCAAACGGCTGGTGGCAGCCATGGTGGATGAATCAATGGCGGATCAAGCATTGCATGTCCTTTCCCACACTAAATTCAAAGCCATTGCCCAGAGTCTTAACCAATGGCAGCTAAAACCCGGCGGCACCGAAGGATATCGCACAGCAGAAGTGACCCTGGGCGGGGTGGACTGTAACGCCATATCCTCCAAAACCATGGAAGCCAGTCAGATCAAAGGCCTTTTTTTCACAGGGGAGGTGCTGGATGTCACTGGCTGGCTGGGGGGGTATAATCTTCAGTGGGCCTGGTCTTCTGGCTGGTGCGCGGGGCAATACGTATAACTTGACAATCAATTTGTTGGCATCTTTCCCCCTCTTTTTAAGCATTTCAGAACAAAACGTACATTCTGCGGAATTCTCAGGGAGGGGTCAGCCGTGGAGGAGTCAGGCTTGGCTTATTGGCATTATTTTTTGGTTCTTCCCGGCTGGTATAGACATGGATGAATAACACTGCCAAGCCTGACCCCGTTTTCCAAAAAGATATCAACAAAAACCGGAATCCATTTTAGCCCTGCTCCCAATTTTCATACAATTCCCCGTTAAATCCGATGATAAACCGCTTGCCCATGCGCAGGGTGGGGGCCCGTAAATTTCCGCTGGGTCCCATCACCTGTTTCAAAATGCTGGCTTTATCATCTGTGGCAGGATTCCAGGTCAGGATCTTTTTGCCCTTTGCCGTTGTAACTTTTTCTGCACCTTTGATCATCTCCCAGACGGCATCGGCATCAAATCGCTCTTTTCTTGCATCCACCACCGTCTTCATAATTATTTCTTTTTTCCCAAGAGCCTCCTGGGCTTTTTTACACGAGGCTCACCCCTTCCGAATATATGCCCAATCTATGTCCATTTTCCCTCCTGAATCAGCAAATCAACTAACAATGGCTGCACCCATTTTTGTGAACCGACTTAACCACAAGTTTTTTCACCAGGGGTTTTAAAATAAGAAATAACAGTACCACAGTTGCAACTACCGCAACCGGGCCATGATGTTCATGGGTTTGTGACTGAACCCAGGCGCTGATATCAAGTCCCAGAAATCCATAAATTTCATTAACCAGCAAACCCATCACCAGTGAACATATTACAATGGCTGACAGGTAAATTACCATGGTTTTCTTCCCCAATAACTTTGACACCACGGTGATGGTGGCCATGTTGGTGGCCGGTCCCGCCAGGAGAAATACCAGGGCCGCCCCGGGTGAAAGCCCCTTTAAAGCAAGCGCCGCCGCAATGGGGGTGGATGCCGTGGCGCACACATAAAGGGGGGTGGACAGGGCAATCATAATGAGCATGGAAAAAAGACCATCCCCCAGATATGCCTCAATGAAATGGGGTGAAATATACACCGTGATCACTCCGGCAAGGCCAATACCAAACAAAAGCCAGGGACCAATGTCCTCCAGAAGATCACCAAAGGCAAAGCGCATACCCTCCCTTAACTTCATCCCAATTGTTTTCTTTTCTTCTTTTTGAGAGCCACAGCCACAGCCGCAGGAGGAAGCCATGGCAAAAGGCATGATTTTTTTGGGAGCTGGAGGGGTTTTATCCAGCAGATTGACCCCTATACCGGTTATGAGTGCCGTAAGAAAAGCCGCCACAGGCCGAATCACCGTCATCACGGGGTCTAAGAGGGCATAGGTAACAGCAATGGAATCCACCCCCGTCTCCGGTGTGGAGATCAAAAAGGAAGCGGTGGCCCCTTTACTGGCACCCTGTTCCCGCAATCCCGCAGCCGCAGGAATGACACCACAACTACAAAGGGGAATGGGCACACCAAACAATGACGATTTGAGCACGCTTGACATTTTCCCCTGCCCCAGATGTTTCTGGATAAAATCGTTGGGGATAAATGCCTTGAGCAATCCTGCAATGAAAAAACCAAAAAAAATAAACATGGAAGATTCCAGAAGAATGCCCCACCCTGCTGTTACAATATTTATAATGGTGTCAACCATGATGCCTCCAATCAATTAATACATGATAATATATTCATATGTTTTAAAGTGAAATACCAAAAAAACGTTTCAAACTCAGGAAAAAGTCCGAAAGAATCTGCTCATTTATAAATCAGGACACACCGTCCTTCAAGGGCATTGGGTTCTCAAATGAATAAATTAGCGCCCTGCGGGCGGGTTTTTATTCGGCCCAAACCATTGTCACAAAAACTGAGAATTCCTATACTATCAGATTATTTAAAACTCATTCCTTAGCTTAGTCCAAATTACAACGATCCATGATCCTCTTGAATATGTGCCAGCCCGTCATTTAGAAGTTCACGCACATGCTCATCATCCAGGCTGTAATAAACCATCTTTCCATCCTTGCGGAACTTGACCACCTTTGCCCCCCGCAATACCCGAAGCTGGTGGGACACAGCCGACTGATTCATTCCCAGCACCTCCACCAGATCACACACACACAACTCTTCCTGATACAACGCACTGAGAATACGAATACGGGTGTGATCCCCGAAAACCTTAAAAAAATCGGCCAGCTCCATCATGATTTCCTGGGACGGCATCTGGTCTTTTACCCGGTTCACGGCTTCAGGATGTATGCACTGAACCTGACAGACATCTATTTTTATATTTTTTCTATCAATCATTTTTATTCAACATTCTTTGGGCATGGGGGGTAAATGCCAATGTAAATTCCCCGATTCTTTGGGTCCCAAAACACGGGATCGGGCCTTGTCTGTTCTGATATAATAATTTCAATTATCTGAAATACCGTCATTCATTGCATGATTATATGAATATTTGTTCATATAATCAACACATATTTTAAATCCCTGTAAAATATCCCTGGGTTTTATCACAGCATAGGCAACTCTTGGCAGTCAACGACCTCCGGCAAAACCGGAGGCGGGCATTGTGAACAGCTCAAAGCGATCATAAAAACTTGAACCACCTAACCTGGACAAGCCAAAACCAAAAAAATTTTGTTGAAATACAATTATTTACAGTCTTATTCTTCAGCAATGTCATCATAAGCAAAAGATTATATTTGACACGCATGATAAGATGCAAATACTATAACGCTTTTTCAAATATTTAATTGTTGTGTTTTTGTATATAATATATGTTAAATCAACAGCTTAAATCTGGCTTAGTCGTATGAGTGATTGGCAAAATACTGTAACGCAAATAAACAATAGCATAATATGAATATTGTCAATCTTTGTAAAAGAAGCTACAGGTCCAGGGGAAGAAGAATGGTGACGCAGGCACCTTTCCCCTTCGGTTGTTCCGCCCACACTCTGCCCCTGTGGCCTGAAACGATCTGCCGGACAATGGCAAGCCCCAGGCCGACGCCGCCGGATTCACGATTTCTGCTTTCATCCAGCCTGACAAAGGGGTCGAAAATAATTTCCATGTCATCCACAGGGATTCCCGGGCCGTCATCTGTGACGGAAATCCTAAGCTGGCTCCCGGTCTCTTCCGCGTTAATGGTCACCTTTGACCGGGCGTACCGAATGCCGTTTAAAATAAGATTTTCCAAAGCCCTTGAAAAAAATTTGGCATCTGCCCTGAAATGAGAAGGCACGCGGAACAGATCCAGTTCGATTTTTTTTTCCCCCGCCAGCGGTTCCAGCTTCGCCACCACATCGTTAAACCATCTGACGGTGTCTATTCTCTCCGGATTGAGAAAATCCTTTTTCCGGTCAAAAACAGCATAGGCCAGCAGTTCTGATACCAGAGATTCCAGATCATCCAGATCGTCCATAATCCCTGACGCATATTTTTTTATCCGGGTCCGGTCTTCCGTATTTTCAAGCATCTCCATTCCGAACCTGACCCTTGATATGGGGGTTCTCAGTTCGTGGGAAACGGCATTAATAAGCAGTTTCTGGGACTGGATCAGCCCCCCGATTCTTGAAGCCATCTGGTTGAAGGTCTCCGCTACCTGCTTCAGGGGGGAGCGTTTCGAGACCTCTGCCCTGGCAGAAAAATTCCCTTCCCCGAAATGCTCTGCCGCGTGCATCACCTCTTTCAGATTCTTCCAGAAGGGGTATGCCGAGATCAGGGAAATCAGAAAGACAAGGCAGATGAGAACCCCCCATAGGATGGTATTAAAGCGCCAGATGCCGAAACCCTTATCCAGGTCCTTGAAAGGACCCAGTTTGATGGCCCACTTTGTGTGTCCGACCCTCTGATAGTACAATTTCCACTCATCCCGGATCAACAGTTTGCCCTGTTCAAGATCTTTTTTTTCCGGCCCGGTTAACTCCTCTGACGTCAGGCTGACGGCATTTACGGGAAACCCGAACTCCTTTTGAAGTTCCCGGGTCTTCTCCGGAATATTTTCTGATGACACCCCTTCATAGTAGTGCATGATTAGAAAATACGGACCTTTGAGCAGTTCCCCATAGTGCTGGTTCAGCTGTTTATCAATCACCTTGACGCCGTATTTCTCAATGACCGGATTAACGGCGAATTTGATGATCAACAGGGTAAACAGAACCATCAGGTTGAATCTGATGAAAATGTTTTTCATGGTTTGCCCCAGGCATCAGGGACAAAAAGATAGCCTTTGCCCCATACGGTTTTTATCCTGAAAGGAGATTTTGTGTGATCGCCCATCTTTTTCCTAAGTCGGGAAACCGCCACATCCATTCCCCTGTCCAGCCCGTCGTAATCATAGCCCTTGAGTTCAAGATAAAGCTCGTCCCGGCTGATGATCTTGCCAAAATTTTTTGCCAGATACCACAGCAGGTCGAATTCGGAGGTGGAAAGTTCGATCTCCGCACCATCCAGCCTGACCCTCCTTGAGGTCTTCTCAATGAGAAGACCGCCGAACGCAAGGCGATCCAGGGCAGCTTCCCCGTTAACGCTTTCCCCTGCCTGAAAGGGGATGTTTTTCCGTCGGAGCAAGGCCCTGATCCTGGCCAGCAGGACCCTGGGGACCACGGGCTTTTTCACGTAATCATCCGCTCCGGCTTCAAGACCTGCCACCTGGTCCATATCGTCCTCTTTGGCCGTGAGAATCAGCACAGGCTCCTTGTACCGGCTCCTTACGCTTCTTAAGACCGAAAGGCCGTCAAGCCCGGGAAGCATGAGATCCAGGATTACAAGGTCCGGTGTCTCTTTGAAAATCCTGTCCGGTGCCCGGTCTCCCCGGGTTTCGCCGGATGTCTCATACCCCTGGGAGCTCAGGTATTCCCGGATTAAGGTTAAAAGCTTAATATCGTCTTCAACGATCAGAACTCGAATTTTGCGGGGCATTTTTCCATTCCAATATTTGATTTTCCCGGGGAGCGATCCCAGCCGAACATACAGTGAAGGAAGAAGCTGAATATTTACTTTGGCTGTATGCTTTTTAACCAATCTCGCTCTTGCGTCTTCCCGGCATCATAACCGTCAGTCCAGCCCTGACGATACTGCTCATCATCTGCAAAACGATGGGTGTCTTTTTTTAAAAGATGCCCCAAACCGCCTGCGGCATTTTTTCCGCTTGAAATACCGTCTTCATATCCCTGACTATAGGAAGCATCAAAACCTTTATGCACCATTAATTGCTTCTTGCTTGTGATACAGCCTGCAGAAATAAGGCCAATAGCCATCACCAAGATAATCACAATCTTAATTTTCAACATGATTAACAACCTCTTTTTTTATGGATTTTAAATCAGATGCCAGGCAAATAACTATCGTTTATCAATAAATTTTTAACAAAATTCAATAAATAATTAATATTATAGTGTAATTATTTTCAAACGCCTTGGGTGAACAACTAACGCGCAAACAAAGTTAGCCAAGAGCCTGTGGCTAAAAGGACCTGGTCAGCCCCAGGCCGCCCACACATGCGGATTCCTCGTAAAAATTGATATTACTGTTCTGGCGATTGTATGCGGAAAACAGCGTTACGGCAAGACTTTCCCACCCAAAGGGGGCCTGGTATTCCATCCCCAGGCTAAAGGCATAGATTGAATCCTCCCGGGTTTTGTCAAAAACGGGGTGGACTTCGTCGTATTCTCCCTTTCCCATGGCCATGGAGGCCATCCAAACCATCTTTCCTGTGGCATAGGTTAGGGCAAGCTCACCGCCGTACCCATCGAACCGGTTGGCCGCACCGTCGACATCACCCCGGAGGTAATAAATTTCCGGCTGAAGTGAAACACCCCCTCCCAGTGAAATATTGTACCGGATATTCGACTGATGACGGTTGCCGGAACGTTTCAGTGCCTCAAGGTCACCAGCGGAAAGGGAGGTTCCCAGAAGACTGTGTCCGGCCCGTTCATTATCCACATCCTGGATGGCAAAACTGTAGGAGACGCTGAAAGGGGTGCCGAGAACAGACTCCACCCCCAAACGGAAGGCCTGCTCGGACTGATTGGTCTCAGTCCTGTTCTTCCCCACCAGGAAGGGATCTTTCCAGACATCATTATCAATAAGCGGCGGGGTATAAGCCAGAATAAGCGTGGTATCATCGGCCATTGTATAGCTGGCTCCCAGTTCCAGAAAGGAGGAACTGTCTGCCATGCTGTCCCCGGACGACCCGGTCCAAACGCGTGCTGCCCCATCTGCAAAGGTGTATGCCATATTGCACATGACCATGGGAACGAAGGTTGTTTCAGCTTTGGCCTTCTGGTCCAGGGATTCAATCCGTTTGTTGTCGTCGCCCACAGAAGCAATGGATTTTGTCCGGGCAACACTCACAACTGGCTGGATATACCCGGTGAACCCTAATTTGTTTTTATTGTCCTGGGCAGATACACTGCCGGTCCAACATACCAGGATTAATCCCAATACCAGTTTACAGACATCTCTCTTCTCCAAGTGCATGATGTAATCCTTCCAATAATAGTAAATTTCAATAAATAATAGCATTTTAAGCTGACAGCGGTTTTATATCCCAATGCTCCATTCAAACCTATGGGGAATTTGTCATTTTCTGTAACAGAATGTAATCTGGGGAAAATTCAGAGGATTAAAGATGCCCAGCGGTGTGAAAGCACTGTGATGATAAAAAGAGAATCTGTCTTTATTTGTTCTTCATTGAATTTCGTTAAAAATTTATTGATAAACAATAATTATTTAGAACTTTGTTGCAAAAATAAGCATTGACGTAAGAAGCCGAATATTTCCGCAAATGTCAACCTTTGGGAGTCTCCCGGCAAAGCTGGGGGTTTACCTTTTATTAATTATTGGTCGGCCTGATTTTATTGAGTTTTCCAGGCTAAAAACTGTCCGAATCATTGATTCTCTTTCCTGTTTTTTAATAATGAGCACTCCCAACTTCTCATTTACTGGTACCATAACTGCCTGCCATTGCATAAAAAGTTGTCTTTTCCCATACATTCCCTTATAGTTGACGTGGTATGTTTGTTGATCAACATTAGCTCCACTCCACCGGAGGGCTCACCATGAAAGCACACCAAATTCTTAAAAAAAACCACCAAGATAATGCCGAAGATTATCATGCCCTGGGTAAAGCTTTCATAAAAATGGAAAAAACCAAACCAGCAGAAAGCGCATTGTTAAAGGCGGCCCAACTGGCACCCCAGGATATCAATGTATTGTTAACTCTGGGGAATTTCATGAGAAGCCAGCAGCGCATCCGGGCAGCTGCTGCATGTTACGAACGCGCCATATCCATCAATCCCTCCCTGTCGGAACTTTATCTGAACCTTGGAAGTATGCAGAGCATACTGAACGAAACCGAATCCGCCATATTCAACTTTCAAGTGGTGTGCGACATGGACCCTGAAAATATGACGGCCAAGCACATGCTGGCAGCCCTCCAGGGTAAAACCACAGATGTCGCACCCGAGCAACATATACAAAACCTGTTTAACCGCTATTCATCAAAGTTTGACACCCATATGGTCAAAAATCTGGGTTATTGTGTGCCAGATCTCATGGTCAATCTGCTCAAATCCACAGATGATACCAACCGTGTATTTAACAATGCCCTGGACCTTGGTTGTGGCACCGGCCTTGGTGGTATGCGCTTCCGTGACAGGTGTAAACGGCTGTCCGGCATTGACCTTGCCCCCCAAATGATCGAAATATCCCGCATTAAATCCATTTATAATGCATTGCATGTGGGAAATGTTCTGGACATCTCCGACCTGTTTAAAGAAAAATTTGATCTTTTCATTGCCTCGGATGTTCTTGTTTACATAGGAAATTTAGCCCCCTTGTTCCACTCTCTTAAAAAGCGCTCCTCTCCCCATGCACTGTTTGTTTTTTCCACTGAATCCCTTGGCGGAAAAGGGTATAAACTAAGACCCAGTGGCCGTTATGCCCATTCAAAAACGTACATCAAAACAACGGCCGGGCTCTGTGGTTTTCAATGCAATGCAACAATATCAGACAACCTCCGGAGGGAAAAAGGTGAGTGGATCAAAGGGGATGTCTGGATCTTCATTTTTAATACAGCGTTACAGGATGATCCTGATTGCCAGCCCAGCCGTTTCTTTAATGCCTGACCCGGGCTTGATCACAACATCCATCGTTATATGTAGAGTTAAGGCAACACTTTGAAATACACAACAAATCTGGGCATCCTTCATATGACCTCAAAAGTACTTTACAGTCTTTTGGGAAAAGCCCCATACAAATGGGAATGATCAAAGAAAGTGTAAAGTACTTTTGAAGGATGCCCAAATCTGGAAGGAGGATATCATGGCAAAAAATCATCCCACCGCAAAAGAAGAAACTAACATCGTCCATGGCATCAGCCAGTGCCACACCACCAGCATGGATCTGGTGCCCCCCATCCACATGACATCCACCTTTAAATTCAAAGATCAGCACCAGGCCCAGGAGGTGTTTGCAGGTAACCAGGAGGGGTATCTCTACTCCCGGATTTCCAACCCCACCGTTGACCAGCTCCAGGAAAAAATGGCCCTGCTTGAGGGCACACAAGATGCCATTGCCACCTCCTCTGGCATGTCTGCTGTGGCATCTGTGGTCATGTCCCTTGCCCGTCCCGGGGACAACATTATTGCCTGCAATGCGGTGTATGGCGGTACCTTTGCCCTGTTAAACAAACACCTTGCCGATTTTAACATTGAAACCCGTTTTGTTTCACCAAAGAGCAGCAATGACACAGCCAACATTACCCCCCTGATTGATAAAAAAACCCGCCTGCTTTATCTGGAGACCCCTGCCAATCCCACCCTTGATATCATAGACATTGCCCTGTGGGCCTCGGTGGCCAGTGCCCATGGCATTCCCTTGGTGGTGGACAACACCTTTGCTTCCCCCTGGCTCCAGAAACCATTGGCTCTGGGAGCAAATATTGTGGTCCACTCCGCCACCAAATATCTGGGTGGTCATGGGGATATCATCGGCGGTATTCTTGCTGCAGAAAAAAAAATGACAACAAAAATCAGGGAGGCCTATGTCAATCATTTTGGCCCCTCCATGAGCCCATTTAATGCCTGGCTGATTCTTCGAGGGCTTAAAACCCTTATGGTGCGAATGGAAAGGCATTGTAAGTCTGCCATGACCATTGCTCAATGGCTTGAAACCCATCCCAAGGTCAGCCAGGTCTATTATCCGGGGCTGCCCACCCATGCCAACCACGCCATTGCCGTCAAACAGATGAAAGCGTTCAGCGGTATCATGGCCTTTATTGTCAAAGGAGGGGTGGAAGGCGGAAAAACCATGCTCAATGCAGTAAAACTATGCACCCTTGCCGTGAGCCTGGGGGATTGTGAAACACTGATCCAGCACCCGGCATCCATGACCCATGCCACTTACTCTCCAGAAGATTTAAAAAAGGCGGGTATTTCTCCAGGGCTGATTCGTCTGTCCGTGGGCCTTGAACATCCCGATGACATAATTGCAGATCTTGACCAGGCCCTGGCAATAATGCCCTAAAACCTTTTTTAAAACACCACATTGTGTTAATAAAATATGGATCTTCGCAGATGAGTGTGATTGAGGTATAATTCTTGTATGCAATTATCAGTGTTTACGTATCAGCAACTATGAATTTTCACACAAATCCGTGATGAGCTTAAAATATTTGATATGGGTTAAATCTGGCTACGTTCCAGATATAAATCTGCTGAGGTCATCCAGATGAACCCATTGAAAATATTTTAAAAATCACATCTAAAGTCTCCTGGATATCAAGCAAAAACCAGATCCTGCGTGTCCACTGCCATCTTTACAATTCCGGGGATGTGCTTATCATGTTTTTCTGGCATGATCACACGACTGTCCCCCCATCAAAGTGGCCGGTGTCATGATCAAGCCCCTAAATAAAACACACGGGTAAAGATGCCCAAGGCTTGGTTTCCAATACCCTCTCTTTAAAACAAAGTGACCGGTATTAAAACCAGGCAAGATCCCCATAGAACAGGAGCCGATATTATACATGAAAGGAAACCTTGCCACCCTTCATCCTGACCCCGAAATAGAAACATTAAATGAAGAGGCTAACACCCGGGAACTCAATGCTATCATTGTCAAAGGGGCCCGGGAACACAATCTCAAAAACATTGATGTGGAGCTTCCAAAAAAAAAGCTCATTGTGTTCACAGGGGTCTCAGGATCAGGAAAATCCAGCCTGGCCTTTGACACCATATTTGCCGAAGGCCAAAGACGCTATGTGGAATCTTTGTCCGCCTATGCCCGACAATTCATCGGCCAGATGGTGAAACCCCAGTATGAAACCATAAGGGGCCTGTCCCCCACCATTGCCATTGAACAAAAGGCGGCCAGTAAAAACCCCCGCTCCACCGTGGGCACCATCACTGAAATATATGATTATCTCAGGGTCCTCTTTGCCCGCATCGGAGAGCAGTACTGCATCAAGTGCGGACAAAAGGTGGGAAGGGGCAATGCCCAGAGTATGGTCACCCAGCTCCTTGCCCTTCCCCAGTCTTCCAAGATCATGCTCCTTGCCCCCATTGTGGAAAATCGCAAGGGAGAGCACAAAGATATGCTGGAAAACCTGAAAAAAGAGGGATACGCCCGCATCCGCATCGACGGCGTGGTCCAGAACATTGAAGATGTCCAGACCTTGGCCCGGCACAAAAAGCACAACATTGAGGTGGTGGTGGACCGCCTGGTCATCAAGGAAGACGAGGTGTTCAAAAAACGGCTCACAGATTCCGTTGAGGCAGCCCTGAAGCTTGGCAACAGTGAACTCATTGTTCACATCCCCGGACGGGAAGACATGAAGATGAGCGAGGCCCGGTCCTGCTGCGGCATTGCCTACCCCGAGCCGGAACCCAGCCTGTTTTCCTTTAACTCGCCCCTGGGCATGTGCCCTTCCTGCAACGGCATCGGCACCCTGCTCACCATGGACCCGGATAAAATCGTACCCGATCCCACTCTTACCATCCGCCAGGGGGCGGTGGTTCCCTGGAAAAACTACTTTCTAAAAAAAAGCAAGTATAACAACCACAACAATGCCTGGGGCCTGGGCCAGCTTCTGGCCATGGAAGAGCAATGGGGGATCAATTTTGATACGCCCTGGAAGGACCTGCCCAAAAAACACCAGGACCTGATTCTTAAAGGCGCTGGCAATCGAAAATTGACAGTCAACTGGAACTCCGCCAAAATAAAAGGAGAGGTGGAAAGAACCCACGAAGGCGTCATGCACACGTTGATGCGACGGTACCGCATGACCCAATCCGAAGGGGCCAAGAAATATTATGCCAAATTCATGGGGGAAAATACCTGCACCGCATGTAAGGGCAAACGCCTGAAACCCGAAGTGCTCCATGTGTTCATTGATGGGAAATCCATCATTGACATCACGGAGATGACCATTCGACAGGCCCATGATTTCATCCGCACCCTGGAACTTTCCGGCAACAAGCAGCTCATTGCCGGGGAGCTCCTCAAGGAAATCACCAATAGATTAGGTTTTCTGGTCAATGTGGGGCTGGATTATCTGTCCCTGGACCGCAAGGGCCCCACCCTGTCCGGGGGGGAATCCCAGCGTATCCGACTGGCCTCCCAGGTGGGATCGGAACTCACCGGAGTGCTGTACATCCTGGACGAACCCTCCATTGGTCTGCACCAGAGGGACAATGCCAAACTACTAAAAACCCTGCGCCATTTAAGGGACATCGGCAACACCCTCATTGTGGTGGAGCATGATGAAGAGACCATGCAGCAGGCGGATTGGATTCTGGACATCGGCCCTGGAGCCGGACGTCTGGGGGGACAGATCATTGCCCAGGGCACCCCGGAGGAAATCCGAAACAACCCGGCTTCGGTGACCGGGGCCTTTTTAAACGGCAGGGAAAAAATCGAGATCCCCGTCACCCGAAAACGCCCAGAAGATGTGGGAAACCAATGGATTACCATGCACCGGGCCGCCGAGAACAACCTGCAAAACATTAATGTCAAAATCCCCCTGGGACTCCTGGTGGGCATCACCGGGGTCTCTGGAGCAGGAAAATCCACCCTCATCAACCAGATCCTCTACCCTGCCCTGGCAAGGAAGCTGCACAACGCCACCCTGGAGGTGGGTAAACATAAGGAGATCTCCGGTCTGTCTTTAATGGACAAGATCATCAATATTGATCAGAAACCCATTGGTCGCACCCCCCGGAGTAATCCAGCCACCTACACCAAGGTGTTTGATCCCATAAGGGATCTGTTTGCCCTGCTCCCGGAATCCCGGGCCAGGGGCTACCAAAAGGGGCGATACTCCTTCAATGTCAAGGGGGGACGTTGCGAATCCTGCAAGGGAGATGGATATATCAAGGTGGAGATGCATTTTCTGGCAGACGTGTTTGTCCCCTGCGAGGTGTGCAAAGGCAAACGGTTTAACCAGGCCACCCTGGAGATCAAATACCGGGATCACTCCATTGCGGACATCCTGGAGTTATCCGTGGTGGAGGCCATGGAATTGTTTGCCAGCCACCCCAAAATTACCCGGATACTGCAGACCCTCATGGATGTGGGGCTATCCTACATTAAACTTGGCCAGGCGGCCACCACCCTGTCCGGCGGCGAGGCCCAGCGCATCAAGCTGGCCCGGGAACTTGCCAAACGGGACACGGGCCAGACCCTGTACATACTGGATGAACCCACCACCGGGCTTCATTTCCGGGACATCCGCATGCTGCTTGAAGTGCTGAAGCGACTGCGGGATTCCGGCAACACGGTGCTGGTCATTGAGCACAACCTGGATGTCATTAAAACCATGGACTGGCTCATTGACCTGGGTCCCGAGGGGGGCAGCCTGGGGGGTAAAATCGTGGCCCAGGGAACACCGGAAAAGGTGGCAAAATCAAAAAAAAGCCATACCGGATACTACCTGAGTCAAGTACTCTAACAACGGGGTCAGGCTTGGCTTATGGGCCTTATTCATCCGGTTGGGACTGCTGGTCCCACAGCAGTGATGGATGGCCCATGTTGTAACCAGCACCGAATACATCCTGTTACTCCCGCCGGATACCCAGCACCTCCCGGCAATAGACCACACTCCTGCGGATGGCATCCACTTCCATTTCCATGGCCTTTTCCATGTCATCAAGGGGTGTCTCAAGCTCCGTCTCAATGTTGATACGAGCCGTGTTCGAGTGATCCCGGAAGATCTCATAGGCACGTTTCATGTCGATGTCGCCCTCGCCCACGGCCTCACCGATCAGCTTGAAGCCCCAGCGCTGGAACTCAATGCGGTCATCCCGGAAATGGTTTGTAAAGGCTCTGGGGGCAAGGTTTTCAATGGCAGTCATGGGGTCTTCGGTGACATGGAGCGCGTTGACGGTGTCAATGCAGGCCCCCACAAATGGATGATCCACCTGATTCAGAAGCCAGAGGATTTCCTCGGAAAAACTGTCGCAATGGTTTTCCACGGCAATGCGGATGCCCATGTCCCGGGCCAAAGGGGCCACCTGTTTGAGCTGGTGGGAAAAAACCGTCATCTGCTGTATCACGTCCGGGTGAAATCGACTGGCTGATACGGG
>CAKZLA010000042.1 GCA_937124525.1 uncultured Desulfobacterium sp. | reverse complement strand
AGTTCCCGAAACGCCACCAGAATGCCAATCTGGGTGAAGGACAAGCCCTTTTCCAGGAAAAACAGGAGCATAAACGGTTCAAAATAGCGCTGGTTTTTCAAAAAGCCATACAGGCAATGGGCTTTTCATCCACCTGCAATGATATGCCGGTGGATTATGTCATATTTTCCACAGGGGCTGGTATCATGGAATGCACCAATGGTGAAATTATTAAAAAAGAATCCCTTGGCCCAGGTGATGTTCGTGTGATTTCAGGCTATTTTGATGACCTTGGCCTGGATTATATGATTCATCGGCCTGTGCCGGATACCCGATATTTTATTTATAAAAAAGGCTGTTTTTCAAGGAACGACCAACATGGAGATAGGGCGTGGACAGACGTCAATAAGATTTCGGGTCATGTCAATGCCCAAGGCGATATGAATGCAGACGACCATGTGAGGCTTACCCCCCCACCCCGGGTTGGACATTATTTTAATCACGTCCATGGAGAAAGCTGGGAAAATTTGGATTTCCAGGCCCGTATTTCCCTTTACCAGGAATTTTGTCGACCCATGAACAAAGGCGAAGGGGGTAATTTTGGTGAATCAACGGAAATTCTGGCCATTGTTCCGCCTTGTTTTGGTCATGAAGCCGCCAATCGGGTTCAGGAGACACTCAAGGCCTTTAGTGTCATCAAAGCCACCTCTCCCCTTGATGGAAAATCTATTTGGATTGAAGTATTTCCCCCCCAGGTCTCAAAAAGCCAGTCCGTGGCATGGCTTTCCAGCCAGCTGGGGGTGAATCGGAAGGATGTGTTTTCCATTGGCAACGATTATAATGACCTGGATCTCCTGGAATGGTCGGGGCAAGGATTTGTGGTGGACAACGCACCGGAGGATGTGAAAAGGGGATTTGAGTCGGTGGCATCCAACAACCGATGCGGGGTGGCTGAAGTGATTTGTGAAAAAATGGGCGAATTGATTTCCCAGATTTGAGCTCACTTGTTGCAATGGGCTATTTTATAGTCAACACTAAGAAATAGGTTTGGGCATACCATAAAGTATTGCCCACTGCATCGGTCATACTCAGTGATCCTAAAATCAAGTACCAAGTACCCAAGTACGGTAAGGCCATCGCTTTATTGCTTGACAGGACAGAGTGCTGTCTTTATTTTGGTCCGATGGAAATTTTAAATACCATCATACCCATTTTCCCCGTGATTGTTCTGGGGTGGTTTGCCCGTCAAAGGGGGTTTGTGCCAGCGGAATTTCTGGTCCCGGCCAACCGCCTGGTCTTCTATATTGCCATCCCGGCCATGGTGTTTGGTGCCATTGCCAAAAGTTCTTTAAAAACTGATTTTAATCCCCAGGTTCTGGGGGTAACCCTGGCAGCTATTATTTTTTCTTTTGGGTTAACCTGTCTGGTTGGCAAAAGGCTTCATCTGCCGTCCCAGCGATCCGGTACCTTTGTTCAAAGCGCTTTTCACGGAAACTTAGGATACATCGGCCTGGCCGTGGCCTATTATTTTCTGGGGAGCGACGGTTTTGCCAGCGCCAGTATTTTAACGGGCTTTATTATGATTTTACAAAATTTTTTGTCGGTGTTTGTGTTGCAATTTTACGCCGATTCAACGCCTTCCTCCCACAGCCCCCGTAAACTTATTTCCAAAATTGTGGGGAATCCTGTGATTTTGTCTGCCATTTCCGGGATTGTATTTGCGTTAACCGGTTTGGCTTTGCCGGTCATTGTGGTTCGCACCCTGGATATCATCAGTGGCATGTCTTTGCCCCTAGCCCTGCTTTTGATTGGGGCATCTCTGGGTTTTGATATGATAAAATCGAGATTCCATCATCTTTTGCTGGCCAGTTTTATCAAACTCATGGTGCTGCCATGCGTGGGATTTGTGTTATATTCCCTGTGGAAGATTCCCCCGGATTTGTATGTTCCAGGCCTTATCCTGCTGGCATCTCCCACGGCCACCATTAGCTATGTCATGGCCCGGGAGATGAATGGTGACCCTGAGTTTGCAGTGGCGGCCATCTCCTTAAGTACCCTGCTGTCCGCCATTACATTTACCTTTTGGCTTCACCTGACCCATTGATATTCGACAGGCTGTTGCGGAATGCATGATCTTACGAATTAATCCACAATATATAGTGATTCATGAGTTTTAGCCTTGCTACATATGGTGATTTTGTGAATAAATTCTTAGTCCACTAATAGCCTGGCGATGACACGATGAGCTCACTGTTGTTTGTATATGATGCTTCCCACATGTTCTCCGGCAAGGGCTTTGGTGATATTGCCGGGAACCATGCCATTGATCACCTGGACTTCTTCAAGAACCTCACTGTTCTGGATAATCTCCAGGCAGGGTCGCTCAATGACCAGATCATCCTGATTTCTGTCCATGAGATCCCTTGCTCCGATTCTGGGAATGAATTCAGCGTCGGGGTTTTTCTTGGGATCGTCGGTGTAAAGGCCGTTCTCATCTTTAATGAACAAGACCCTCCGGGAACCGATCAGGTCCGCCAGGATGATCAATCCCACATCGGTGCGATGGATGGGAATTCTTCCCTTTTCCGGTTTGATGGCAAAGTAATCATAGGGCGGCATGCCGGCCATGACCGGGATAATCCCTTCGGCAAAATAGGTGGGGAGCTTTACGATGTCGTTGTGTGCCACCTTGATGCCTCCCCATGGAGAGAGCAGGGTGGCCACCATCAAGGCGTTCTGGTCGGAAATCATACTGCCGAATTTGGCAATGATTCCCGTGGGCATTCCCATTTCAAGCCCAATGGTATAAATATGGCGACTCCGGGTGCCACCACCGGTGGTGATGAGAATTTTGTGTTTTTCTCTATTGGCTACGATCTCCTTGAGAATGCTTGGAAGGGCCTTAACTCCTCGGTCACAGATGGACTGCCCCCCGATTTTCATGATGGCAATATCGGGGTACAATCGTTGCTGGGGGGCAATCTCCAACTGATCCAGGAATTCTTTACTTACCAGGCTTTCTCCCATCAGCCTGCTTTTTACATGGAGTCTTTTTCCGTCTTTATCGCGAATTAAAGCCATGGTTTTCCTTTCCCTTTATTGTTTATCCGCCTTGTCTTTTTTACTGTCTTTTTGCAGACAGATCAATTCAGCATCCGTGGCCTTGGCAATCTGTTCCAGTTCTGTTAATCGCAGATGGTCTGAGTAGATTTTCAGATTGGAATCACATACGGCAACGACCCTGAAACGGGGTTTTTTTTCGCCTTCTTTTGCCTTTTTTCTTTCCCTGTAAAATATTTTTCCAGACATGGTTATTCTCCCTTGTTTTGCTTGTTAATGATAATGTTGTGTGTTATCGATAGTTTAAGGTGATTGGATGGTGAAACGCGTGGGTTGATAATAAAAAGAGTATAGCCATTCTCTGGTTATATGGCAATACTGTTGTTTGATAACGTAACTTTTTGATTTAAGCATTGGCGAGGGGGAACAAGGCTTTATCTCATCCAAAGTTGCCAACTCAGAAAGTTGTGTTTGATAATATTCGTTGATCCAATTTGTTCAGGCTGATTTTTTGGAGAAGGGGTTTGCTGCATGTATCACAAATCAGAGCGTTCAAGATGAATGAATTGCCATGTGCAACTGGAGTATGATATTTCCCCTGAAAATGGATGGTCGGGACTTGCTTGATCATCGCGTTTTGGGCTACCCGTCTAAAGTGGGATAATTTTGCGCCTTGCTGATTATGCATATCAAGTCTATCCAAGCTATTTATTTTACAACTTGTCCCGGCTTAGGTGGGTAGCCGCGTTTTATTAATGCAGTTTTTGACTTGGTAAAGGGAAAGATCATGACATTTGATGACGCAATGATTGATGGGGTAAAGGGTTTTCTGGATAAGGAAGAGGCACTCAAACTCCATGAAACGGCCCTGGAGGCCGGTAAAAGAGGGCCTTGTCTGGAAATTGGCAGCTATTGCGGCAAATCCGCTATTTATCTGGGCAGTGCCTGCAAAGAGAACGATACGGTGCTTTTTTCCATTGATCACCACCGGGGGTCAGAAGAGCAGCAGAAGGGAGAAGAGTATTTTGATTCGGACCTGTACGATGCCCGGGGGCAATGTGTGGACACCTTCCGTTTTTTCAGAAACACCCTGACCACCTTTGGTATCTCAGACGTCGTGGTTCCCCTTGTTTGTAAATCTGCTGTGGCGGCAAAAATATGGGCAACGCCATTAAGCCTTGTCTTTATAGATGGGGGACACTCCTTTGAGGCCGCCTTTAATGACTATAACTGCTGGGCCCGTCACATCATCCCCGGTGGTTATCTGGTGATCCATGATATTTTTCCCAACCCCGACGATGGCGGGCAGGCACCTTATCAAATATATCAATACGCTCTTGCTTCGGGACTTTTTAAACCCATGGGCATGACAAAAACATTGGGGGTTCTGCAAAAATTAACGTGTGGTGAAATACCTGAAATGCGACTTAACTTGTGATCTGTCAGGCTTGAGTTATTGACGTTTTTGTTGAAAAGTTTTTTGTGCACAGGCACTTGACCGTATATGAATTTGTGTTTTTTGATACAAAATAAATACCATGCAATTATGCGCTAATAAAATATTGAGCCAAATAGAAGCCCGCCCAAAGGGCGCTAATTTATCAAAAACACAATACAATAGCACAAGCCTGACTCCATTGGTCCGTCAGCTATAACGCCTGGCCGATGTTATTACCAACACCCCCTAAGATTTACCGATCATCCTTGAAGAATCCCAGCACATCCTCCAGGATCATGTAAAATGAGGGCACCAGGGCCAGGGTAATCAGGGTGGCAAACACAATGCCAAATCCCAGGGAGATGGCCATGGGAATCATGTACCTGGCCTGGCGGGAGGTCTCAAAAATCATGGGGGCAAGTCCCCCAAAGGTGGTGAGGGTGGTGAGCATGATGGGCCGGAACCGCTGCTTTCCCGCCATGGCAATGGCCTCCCTGGCCGGAATACCCGCCAGTCGCATTCTGTTGGCAAAGTCCACCATGACAAGGGAGTCGTTTACCACCACCCCGGACAATGCCACCAGGCCAAACAGACTCATCAAGGACAGGGAATATCCCAGAAGAATATGCCCCAGAACCGCCCCCACAATGCCAAAGGGGATGCAGGCCATAATCACCATGGGTTGAAAATAACTTTTAAAGGGGATGGCCAAAAGGGCATAGATGCCAAAAAGGGCCATCAAAAGCCCCCGGATCAGGCTCTGTGTGCTCTCCTGCATGCTGGCCTGACGGCCTTCAAAATTACCGGTGAGGCCCGGAAATTGCCGTTGCAGTGCCGGTAAAATCTCAGATTTCACCACCAGGAGTATTCGGTTGGTTTCCATGCGGGGAACCACATTGGCCGTGATGGTGGACACCCGACGTCCGGATCGTCTTTTGATGGATGTATAGGCCCGTCCCCGCTCCATGCTGACCACTTCCCGGAGCAGGGTTTCCCGGCCATCCGGGGCATGGATAATCATGGTTTCCAGTTGGCTTTCAGTGATGCGTTCTTCCCGGGGCAGGCGTACTTTTACGGTGACTTCGTTTCTTCCCCGCTGGAGTTTCAGGGCAGTGGCACCATAAAAGGCATACCGCACCTGGAGGGCCACATTCCGGGCACCCAGCCCCAGAGAAAGCCCCTGGGGCAGCATTTTAAAATCAAATTGCTGTTTGCCCCGGGATGATCCGTCGTCAATGTCCTTGGTTGAGGGGAAATTGCTAAGCTCCCGGGCCAGCTTTGCACTGGCCGCATCCAGGGTTTCAATGTCCCGGTGGCTCAACTCGATGGTGAGGGATGATCCAGACCCCGGCCCCCCCCGGTCGGACTGGAACACCATGGATTCCAGACCCACAATGGTGCCTGTGGCCTCCCGCCACAGCTGGGTCACCCTGGCCGTTGAAAGGGGACGGATATCCGGTGGGGTGAGCAGGATGCGGGCGGTGATGACATTTTCCTTGACCTGGGCATATCGTCCCCGGGACAGGGCTTCCCCCCCATTGTTTTCCACCACCTGTCTGGCTGAATCGGAAATAATATCAAGAATGGCTGCTGCTTTTTCCTCGGAGGAACCATAGGGCAGGGTCACCATGACATAGGCGTAATCAGATTCCACCCGGGGCATGAGGGTGGTGGTGATTCTGCCGCTTTTCACATATCCCAGCACAATGATCAACACGGCAAGGCCGATGCTGGCGGTGATGTAGCGGTTGTCGAGCATGGATTCCAGGATGGGATTATAAATACGCTCCACAAATCGAATAAGGCCCCGGCTGACCTTTTGCTGTTTTGCCATGGCCCAGGCCATGAGTTTGCCCGGTCTCCTGCCCGGGTGGGACAGATGGGCCGGTAGAATAAAAAGGCTCTCCACAAGAGAGATGAGAAAGACAACGATGACCACCACGGGAATCACCTTGAAAAATTTACCCATGGTCCCGGTGACAAACATGATGGGAAGAAAGGCCACCACATTGGTGAGAATGCTGAACACCACAGGAAGGGCAACTTCCCTGCCCCCGTCAATGGCTGCCTCCAGAAAGGGTTTGCCCTGTTCCCGGTGCTGGTAGATGTTTTCTCCCACCACAATGGCGTCATCCACCACAATGCCCAGGGTCACAATAAAGGCAAACATGGAGATAACGTTTATAGAAAAGTCGGTGAAGGGTAAAAACACAAATGATCCCAGAATGGAAATGGGAATGCCCAGGGATACCCAGAATGCCAGACGGATTTCCAGGAAAAATGCCAGGAAAAAGAAGACCAGGATAAGGCCGATGTACCCGTTTCTGATGAGCAGTTCCGCTCGCTGTTGGAACACCTCGGATCGATCGCTGACCATGGAGATATCAACGCCTTGGGGCAGGCTTTTCTTGAAAAGTTTCACTTGCTCTTTCACCGCCTTTGCCACTTGGATGGGTTTTTGATCCCCCACCCGGTACACCTCCACCATGATGGCGGGTTTGCCGTTGAAGGTGGCATAGGTATTGCTCTCTTCAAATCCTTCACTGATGACGGCAATGTCTTCCAACAGAATCCGGGAACCGTCCCCGGCGGTGATGATGGGCAGTCGGGCATACTCCCGGGCAAGTTCCCGGCGCTCCTTCATGCGCACCATGATCTCTCCTCCCCGGGTGCGGATGCTGCCACCGGGCAGTTCCACAACGGCATTGCGGATGGCATCTGCGATTTCACCCAGTGTCAGGCCGTAACGTCTTAGGTTTTCCTGGGGAACTTCCACATGGATTTCATGCTCCCTTGTCCCCTCCATGTCCACCTGGGTGATGGTGGGGTCCTGGAGTAAAAGGTCCCTGAAGGATTCGGCAAATTCAGTGAGGATTGCCTGGGACTGATCCCCATATATGGCATGGGAGGTGACGTGGCGTTTTCTTGTGACCACCGATGTCATGGGTCTTTCTGCTTCATCGGGAAAGGAGGTGATGGCATTGACCTCACTTTCCACCTCCCTTGCAAAGCTCTGGACATCCATCTCTTCTCGTACCTCAATGGTGACAGAGCCCCGACCTTCTGATGCCGTGGCATGCATTTCATCAATACCATCCAGGCCCTGGACCGCCTCTTCAATGGCCAGAATGATACCCCTCTCCACCTCTTCGGGGCTGGCGCCGGGGTAGGCCACGGATACACTGACCGAGCCAATTTCAAAATCGGGAAACACCTCCTGCTTGATGCTGGCACCCATGACAAGGCCGCCCACCAGAAGCACAATCATCAAAAGGTTGGCTGCCACGGAATTTCCGGCCATCCATTGAATGGGGCCTTTAAATGCAGGGGAGCGGGGGGTGGTTGTCATTTTTTACCCCCGTTGTTTTTAACACCCTTCCCAGGAGCCACTGGCTTTGCACCATTGTTTTTTTCAGGAAGTGGGGGAGATGTTTTTGCCTGGGCTCGCAAGGCCATACCGGCCACAGGGGAGGCCATGTCTGAAATGATAATTTCATCCTTTACGTCAAGTCCGCCACTGACAAAGACCTGGTTTGCATCCCGCCACAGGATTTCAATGGTTTTTATGACCAGTTGGTTGTTGTAAAGGCACCACACCTGGTCCCCATCCCTTACAGCGTTCCGGGGCAGGGCAATGACATGGGATATCTGTGTGCCCTGGATGCGGATCTGGACATAGCTGTTCAGGAGCAGAGGCGTTACCCCCGTGTCCTGGAGGCCCAAGGGATCTTTAATGGTGACAAGCAGGGTGGCCAGCCGGGTCTCCTGCCCCAATTCCCCCAATAGCCGAATAACCTGGCCCGGACGGCTGGTGCCGTCCCGGGTGCTGATCGTCGCCTTGCTGCCCCTGTCATGGGAGTTAAGGGGGAAGGTCACCCATTTGAGCTGATCTGTGGGAAGGGTGCCCTTTACCCAGTAATCATCGGTGCCCGAAAGGGAGGCAAGGGTGTCCTGGGAGGAAACCTGGGAGCCGGGCTCCACGTTCACCGCCATCACCATGCAGTTAAAGGGGGCTTTGATAATGGTCCGCCCAAGGTCCAGGTTCACCCGGTCAAGATCTGTTTTGGCCCCGGCAATGTCCGCCTTTATCTGGGCCAGCTGGGGTTCTCTCAGGGCCAGATCTGCATTGGAAATGGCTCTTTTTGAGCTGCTTTGAAGAATTTTAAGTTCTTCCCGGGCTACGGTTTGTTTTCCCATTTCCAGGCGAAGTTCTGCCTCAAGTCTTGCAAGGACAGCCTTTTGTTTTTCCACATTGAGAAGAAAATCTTCCTGCTCCAGGCGGAGCATCACCTCTCCTTTTTTGAAAAATCCACCGGGAATCAGCTCCCTGGATTTGTCTTGTACAAATCCACCCACCCGGGATTTCAGGGTGATGGTCCGGGAGGGGATGACGGTTCCCATGGCAGACAGGGTGACAAAGTGAGTGCCGGAGGTGACCCTCATGGTTTCCACCAGGGGCAGGGGGATCTGGGGGCGGCCCCGGCGGGCAACGGGTTTGGTGGCGTATAGGTAATTGGCTGCGGCAATACTTGCAACAATAAAGATGATGGGGATGAGGAATCGAACCACCTTGATAAGGGGATGACGCCGGGGTGCTGTTTCTGAAGTCATGGTTTTTCCATATTTGGGGTCCAGTCACCTCCCAGAGCCCGGTAAAGGGCAATGCGGTTTTTGATCAGAACCGCCTTCTGTTCGATGAGCCTGCTTTCCAGTTTCTGAACATTAACCTGTTCTGTTAAAAAGGGAATAAATGGGTCTAAGCCTTTGATATATCTGCGTCCTGCCTCTTGTTTTGCCTGGCGTGCACTGCCAAGTTCGGCCAGGAGAAGGTCCACATAACGGGTTTGATATTGTTCCGCTGCCAGGCTGCTTTCCACCTCCACAATGGCCGTGGTCACGGTCTTTTCATAGGATGCCAGGCGTTCTTTGACAACGGCCATGGCTTGTTCCACTGCTGCGTCTTTTTTTCCACCGTCAAACACCGTGGCACCGAGGCCTGCACCCAGGGAGAGTATCCAGTTTTGTAATAAGAGATCCAGGGTACCCTCCCGGAATAGAAAGCCGCCTGTTAAAGAAAAATCAGGCAGGCGGTTGGTCCGGGCATGGGTTTCGTACCAGTCTGCTGCCAGGAGCCGGGAACCGGCGGCCCGCACATCCGGGCGCAGGGCCAGGAGATTAGCGGGCAGCCCTTTGACGGGGAGGGCAGGCAGTTGGTCTGGCAGATCTCCCTGGACAATGGGGACTTTGTCCGGTGTTTTGCCAAGGAGCAGTGCCAGGGCATTGGAAAGGGCCTTTATCTGATTTTCAATGGGGGGAATGGCTGCCTGGGCACCGGCCACAACCTCCCGCTGCTGGAGTACATCCAGGGCCGTGGACATGGAATTTTCAAACCGCAGTTCCAGAAGGTCCAGCACTGTGGTGTTCAGGGTGAGTTGTTGTTTTGTAAGGGCCAGTTGTTTCCGGGTGGCGATGAGTTCCACCCAGGTATCGGCCACCTGGGCCGCCACGGACATAGCTGCGGTTTCAAGGTCGTATCTGGATGCCTTGGTTTCAAGCTGGGATGCGCTGATGTCGGCCTTGATTCTGCCCCAGAGATCCACTTCGTAGGATGCCGAGGGACCCGTGGAAAAGGTGTTGTAAGAGCTGGTATTTTTTTTTGTCTGGGTACGGGTGTAGTTTCCGTCCATGGTAATGGTGGGAAACATTGCTGAATTTCGGTAGGTGGTTGCGGCACGGGCCTGGTCAAGCCTTGCCCAGGCCTCCCGGAGGGAAAAATTGTCTGCCAGGGCTATTTGAATGAGGCGGTTGAGCTCGTTGTCATTAAATTGTTCCCACCACTTGGACGACACGGTTGGTGAGGCCGAATATGGGGCTGTGGTTTTTCCGGGCAGGGGCTGGGTTTCCAGGTGCCGGGGGGCCGGGGTGAATTGTTGGCATCCCTGTAAAAAAAATAGGGCGGCCACACAAATCAGTATGTTTTTCAAGAATCGTATCCGCATGGGTGTATATCTTTTTTTTGTGGAAATGGCGTAATTCTTCCATCCTTTTAGTTTTCACGTTTTTATCAAAGAGTTTAGAATAAAGCAACTAACATGCCATTTATTAAGATTTAATGAGCTTCCCATGGTAAATATTCGGGTTGATAATGTAAATGTTTGACCAATGGCCCATATTCGCCTATTTGAGATTGCGTAGCATGAAGCAGGTGAAGATGGGGTTCTGGCCGAATATTTACCTCCCATGTCTGCCAAGAATACAACAATATTGAAAATGGCATAATGCCGCCCCAACGGCTGCCCTGACCGGAACGGGAATGTTGAGTATAAAAAATGATACTTGATAAATACTCGGGAACATAATATTTCTATCAGATGATGGTTAAGTTTTTTGGCTGATCCTTTTCGGATATATGCCGATGTAACATGCATGGCAGATTTGTCTGTCATACAAAAATTAGAGGTTGGTTCTAACGTCGGCCAGTGGATATGCACCAAACAATCGACAATTAAATATAATGTTAAATTTCAGTTATTTAATTGTTGCTATCTGATCTGCGCTGTCAAAAGTGGCCGAGCTTAGAACCAAGCCCAATAATTAGAAAAGTAAGGTGGTTAACACACAGTATCCAGAACCCAGTAACCAGTACTTGCTTTTTCAGCTAAAAATTTGATCATCAAGTATCACAACCAAAGCTTTCAGGAGAGTTCTGTGACAAAAAAATGGTTTGTCAGAAAAACAGATATGGCAGTTCCGGTGGAGAAAGCCTTTGCCTGGCATGAACGCCCAGGTGCCCTGGAACGTCTCACCCCACCGTGGGTGGTCATGAAAAATATTCGTAAAACCGGTGGAATTAAAACCGGTGCCACCGTGGAGATGGATCTTTGCGCCCCCGGGTTTTCCATGAAAACCCAGGCGGAACACATAGGGTATGCCAAAAACGATTATTTCCAGGACCGCATGGTCAAAGGGCCCTTTTCCCAGTGGATTCACACCCATTTGTTCCATCCCCGGGGAAACACATTTTCCTGCCTGGAGGACAGGGTGCAATATCAACTGCCCATTCACCTGCCCCCAAAATGGGCTGCCATGGTGGAAAGGGAGCTGCATCGGATGTTTTCCTATCGGCATACGGTTATGAACAACGACCTTGAAGCCCATAAAAAAGGGACTGGCCCTCTCACCATTGTGATATCCGGTGCTGGTGGCCCGGTGGGCAAGGCCCTGATCCCTTTTTTCACCACCGGCGGGCACCGGGTGATCCGACTGGTGAGACGTCCCCCCCAGGGGCCGGATGAGATCTTCTGGAATCCTTACACAGGGGTTTTGGATCTTACCCCCGCAGGAAAAATTGATGTGGTGATTAACCTTAACGGGTACCACATTGCTTCGGGGCGGTGGTCCCTCCGGCGCAAAGAACAGATTGTTCAAAGTCGCAATCTCTCCACAGGTCTTATTGCAAAAACCATTATGGCCCTTCCAGACAAACCTGAGTTGTTTATCTCCGCATCTGCCACCGGTTATTATGGGGATCTGGGTGAAACCGTTGTCAATGATGCCTGCGGTCCTGGGGATCTGTTTATCTCCCGGGTGTGCGCCGACTGGGAACAGGCAGCAGAAATGGTGGAAGGATCGGGAATTCGTACGGTGTATGCCCGTATTGGTGTGGTCTTAAGCCCCAATGGCGGTATTTTGGAAAAATTGATGCCCCCCTTTCTCATGGGGCTGGGGGCATCCATTGCTTCGGGGGATCAGTATCTGAGCTGGATCAGCATGGACGATCTGATCTATGCCATGCACCATGTGATCAACAATCGGCGTATCCAGGGGCCGGTGAACTTTGTCTCTCCCCATCCTGTTACCAATGCCGAGTTTACCACAACCATGGGAGAGGTATTGCGTCGTCCCACCCCCTTTAGAATCCCGGCCTGGGCTGTGAAACTTGCCTGGGGTAAAATGGGGCAGGAGGTGCTTTTGGCCAGTACCCGTGTGAAACCGGAAAAACTCATGGTTTACGGTTATAATTTTAAACACAATACCCTTCACCAGGCCCTGGCCCACGTGATGGGAAAACAACAGCATGCTTAAAAACTGGCCATTTCCCAAAACCATCAACCTATCAACCTGCCAGTAGGGCTATCATGAAGTCTGTTACGTTTATTGGAGCCTCTTTTTACACTAAGTATATGATTCTTTTTATACTGATATATAAATTTTCAGCACAAAAAAATCAGCAGACCAGGCAACTTACGCCGGGCTGTATTATCTAAAACCAATGGATACAATCCAGGAGATAAAAAATAAATGAACCCAATGTTAAAACTTTTTTTTGCCATAATGATGATCATGGCCCTTATTTTTGGCTATGCCGGCGTCTATTTCCCCTTGGAACAGTATGATTTTGAACGCCTTCACATTTTTTTGTTTAATCTTTGCACCGGTGGCACCATTCTCCTCTATTTCACAGAGGGAACTGGCAAGCTTTCCCCCCGCACCATTATCTTTCTGGTGTCATCCCTTTTTTATGCCTTGTTTGCCTTTTTAAATATGTATCCCCTGGTTATTTTCATCTCTCTGGGCCTTGCCTCCATTGTGGAAAGTTTAAGAATTGAAAGATTCAGCATTTTGCCATGGAATTTTTTCTCCCTTAGGGAGCCGGTGTCTGCCAAATTTCACCAGGCGTCTTTGCTGTGCCTGTCCATTGGACTTCTCATGTCCACCGTTGTTATAATAAATAATGAGTACCTCCATGTGGTCACCATGGAAAAATTGGTACTTAATACCTTTTTTCTTGGGTTTTCTTTTCCCCTTTCCCTGATCACATTGTCTGTTATTTTTTCCATGATTCGTCAGAACGGGGCCTCCCGCACCGGGATTTTATCGGTGATCTGCTTCTGGACCATCAACCTGGGAGTGATTATCTTTTTTATGTTTATATTGTTTGAGCGGTTTTATCCCCAGATCGCTGTGACCCTGGCCCTTTTCGTTGCCGTGGTGACCGTACTGGCCCTTTATGTACGCTATGGGCAGAAGATGCAGCAAAAGGAATTTCTCTCTTCGGGCATCGGTTTTCTAATTATGACGGCTATTTCCGGGATTGTTTATATATTTTTCCAGATGTCTCCGGGATACAGCCACGAAAACACCCGGTGGTTGCTCAGACTCCACACCTTTGCCTCCCTTTATGGCTGGAATTTGTGTGGTCTTGCCGTGATCTGTCGGTTTCGGGATTTTCCCATTCGACTGCATTCCGGTGTGGTCATTGCTGTGCACTGGCTCACGGCCCTGGTGCTGGCTCCCCTGGGTACACATTATGCATTAATATCCATCCTTGCGGTGATGTGTTATATTTTCATCGTGTTTACCCTGTTTTTCAGTAAGGATAGGAGAGCTTTAAATGACGAATATCCAAAGGCTTGAAAAATTATTATCCCTTTTTTCCAAAGAAAATAACGTGTTGATCATCATCAATGCAGACCCCGATGCCATGGCCAGTGCCATGGCAGTGAAGCGATTGCTTTGGAGAAAGGTGACCAGTGTGGTGATTACTTATTTCAATGAGATGAGTCGCCCGGACAATCTCACCATGATCCGGGTGCTGG
Source organism: uncultured Desulfobacterium sp. (assembly GCA_937124525.1). The sequence goes on along the minus strand of CAKZLA010000042.1, from coordinate 19,672 downwards.
ATCTTGAGATGATCCACATTGATGAGGTGGATGAAAAGGCCTTTGACCGGTTTGTGGTGGTGGATTCCCAGCCGGATCACCATGAATGTTTTGCCATGTTCCGGTATGATGCCATCATTGATCACCACCCCCTGTCCTGTGATTCCGGTACTTTTAATGATATCCGTTCTGACTACGGGGCCTGTTCCTCCATGATGACGGAATATCTTAAAGCAGCCGGTGTCAAACCCTCCCAAAAGCTTGCCACGGCCCTTTTACTGGGAATTAAAACAGATACCGGGGGGTTTTTACGCCAGACGGCCATGGAGGATGTAAGGGCCTTTCAGTATCTTTATCAATTTGCCAACACCTGTGTCATGGCCCGCATTGAACAGGCGGAGTTCAAGGAGACAGATCTTGAGTTTATCGGTCATGCCATTAAACAAAAGAGAATCATCAACCATCGGGTTTATTCCCACACCGGCAGTATTGAAAATCCAGATCAGTGCGTCATTGTAGCGGATTTTTTCATGCGCATTAATTCTGTCAACTGGAGTATTATTTCAGGAATTTATGATGAAAAATTGGTGATTATTATTCGCAATGACGGCCTGCGCAAGAGTGCTGGAAATACTGTAAAAGAGGCATTCTCCCATTTGGGCTCCGCCGGAGGTCACCGTACCATGGCCCGGGTGGAGATCCAGATGACGGAGCTTGAAAAAGAGGTGCCGGATGAAAAGGGGATCAGCCAATGGGTGGTTGATCAGGTGGAAAAGTATGCCGGGATCAAGTTTGAATAATTGCCCCAATTAGACCTGCTTTTTTCATTTTATACTTTCTTTGAGCACTCCCCATTTGCAGGGAATTTTCCCAAAAGACTGTACTGAATTAATCAGCGGCGCGGCTCTTTGCATCCGCTGAATTTACTGGTATAGCGGTTGTAGCTTTGCTGTCACCTTTTTTTGAATTCTCCGAGATCAACATTGATTTGCTTGTAACTTTGTTTGAATATTTTTACATGGATAAAAAGCAAGTAGACAATAAGAATATAGGTTACCATCATTCTGATGGCCTGGCTCATCGGTATCACATGCTGGGTCCACAGGGTCATGAAAAAATCGATACTCAGAATTGTGGTGAACAGTATAAGCACATTCTTTGCCCCGATTTTTGTAGCAAGGTATGCAGCAAGAAACAGGCTCGCAATGGTAACACCTGGAATAGCCGAATACCAAAGGGAATAAGGGATTTCGTTGAAAATAATATTCAGCAGGGTTCCCGCAAAAGAGACAGCAGCCATAAGAAAAATGCTTGTAACAATAGATATGGCGGGATTTATTTTAAACACAACCGTCAGGATAAAGTAAAACATGGTATCAATGCCGAATCCTATCCAGCCTGTAATAAGCCCTCCCAGCAACGAGAAAAAAAGAAGAATCGATATACTGTTGAGAGTTAGTTTAATACTAATGTTCGGATATTTATGTTTGAAGAGAATCGAAAAGAAAATAACCTGGGTACATCCAAAAGCAATGATATTGAATATCAGCGTCAGGACTGCGGGATTGTCAATGGGTACAAAAACGGTACTGATAAAAACACCGGCAACGCCACCGACCAAACATATGGGAATTACATTTACTATAAAAAGTCTCTTATTGACAATAAGCCATCTTAATGATCCCAATCCCATACCGTAAGCCTGAATGATCATGCTGAACTGAACCGCTGTCACAGGGTCTATCTGTAGTTTGGTCAGAATGGGAAAGTATACAATCCCTGCTGCTGCAGGAGTTGTATTGGCTACTGTCGCACCAATTATTCCGAGAAAAGGCATATAATAGAACTGAGTGAGAAAGTCTTCACGGAAATAGGGAAACATAATTACCCATAATACGGAAACAATCGCGAGTATTATGTATGGTAAATAGTTGTTATTTTTATTCATTGAACATTCTTTTATTTCTAAAGGTATACCGTTACCGGCGAGAGGTTGCCGGGTTGCCGCTGACTGCCCCGGTGTGACACAAAAAGAATTGCGACTAATTGGCAATCCGCCCTACCGGTTTGTTATGCGCTTGTTCCATAAACATCTTTTGACAAAAAATCTTGCTTTGCCCTTATTTACTCAATAACCGTAATTTCAATAATCCTAACCTGGACAAGCCAGAACCAAGAAGATTTTCTGATTCTCTTGCCAAAACAATACGAAAATCAAGGATAAGAATCTAAAATACCCAGACCACCGTATTCGATATAACTGCCACGGGAGACCGTATTAGGATACTGACCTGCCACAACTAAAATTGAAACTCTAATCATTACAGCATTTGGACCTAATTTCATATAGAACGACAAACAAGCATGAAAATCGTAAACGAATTTATTTATGTTTTTTGGGCTTGGTCATAACGTCGGCCATTTTGTAATGGAATTTTAATGGTAAGAACTATATTTAGTTATTACAGTAGTTTACGATGAGCAAAGTTTTGTATCCCGCATAGTGGCCCAGCTTATGACCAAACCCTGTTTTTTTATTTTAAATATATTCGTAACTTTATACACAGGCATCAGGATATTCAGGAAATGGGAAACCGGTTTTTGATTCTTCTGTTCCTTTTACTATAATTTCAAGAAACGAAAATGGAAACCCTATTCCCATTCTGTCACCCTCAAATCTTGCGATAAGTCTTGCGCCCACACAATAGGGAGAAAAATTGATTTCTCCCAATAAGTACGGTCTTACAATTAAATCTGAACATCCGGCCCTGACTCCTCCTACATCTGCCCTGACTCTTTTTCCGGTTAGGAACTGATAACCTTGTATAATTCTGCATAGTTCTACAGGCCGTAAAGAGAGTGTTACGACATCAGGTACAATTTCTGTATCTTCAAAATTCGGAGGAAAATAGAATACACCTTGTGTTGTAGGGGGTTGCAAGGAAAGCATATCTGACACGGCCTGGCGGGCTATTTCTTTTTTTATATATCTTCCTGAATCATCTTTGCCAAATAAAGCAAATTCTTCTTTTTTTGACTCCTTACAAGCGTAAACCGTGCCGTCGGTAAATTTAAGGGGGGAGGGAGGAATAAAAGAATCTCCTTTGCCACTTCTTTTTTTCATAATTTCAGTATATTCCCTCGATCCGTTTAAAGGAGAGGACTGATTTTTATCAACAAGACCCAAGCTTATAGCTGCAGCGATACAGCCTATACTGTCCATTGTGAGATATACAGCGTCGCCCAGCATTGTTGTCCTTATTGCATGACAGGAAGTTATCGCAATTCCATCAAGTTGATATTTCAGTACTTCTTTGGGAACCTTTTCATTTTTCTTAAATATCCTGACTCCGGCAGCAGGAATTTTAAGATTTGGAACATCCATTGCCTTTATAAGTCTTTTTATGAGGTTATTAAAAATATTCATTCTTTTGTTTTTCCCTATTTAAAAAGAATGCAATTTCTCACCACATTCTGAATTTACAATAAAAAGTGAAGTTATGAATAATTCAGGTTAGAGCATAACGTGTAAGCTCGCGGGTAGCAAGCACGCCGCCCTTTAGGCGGCCTCGTGTCGTCGGTCACCGTGTAGCGATTTGCTATGTGATTTTATTTGTACAAGCCAAAACACATTACTCTGATTTTTATTTTTTTCAAGTAAAAAAGTGCAATTGTTTATTAAGGATATTGCGTGAAGAGGGTGGGGGTGCCATATGTCATCCAATAACAGAAGGGAAGAACGGCTGTGCTTTAACCGCATTTTATGGGAAGCCACACTGGCATTATGAAAATTATAAAACAAAGTTGTTTGTAGTTTGCTGAGACATGAATGTGTCTTTGAAGTGGGGCGATAGTGTCTCTTGCTATGCTGCAAATAGTTATATTGCCCTTGATGATCCAGTTTTTGGATCGACTGTGGAAAAAATGACTCAGACTTGTGTTCATTAGCGCCTGACTCCTCCGCATTTTTAGTCAAAATTAGAATTGCAGGGTTGATCATAAGATGGGTCAGTATTCGGAAAACATGTTTTTATATATCTCAACCATTTGGAATAACAGCATTTGTTTCCAATTGTTAAAATTAAACCACAAGGTCATCGACCCTATGATACCCGTTCCATGGATGGCATGTATGTTGCATTATATATTTGTTATTCTGGCAACTATCATCCAATACGCAAGGGATGAATTTTAGATTCGTGGAGGTGTGATCTATGAGACTTGAAGATATAAAAAAAGATTTGAACATCATGAACGCAGTTGACTGGGACATGACACCAGAGGAGGCAGTTGCACTGCATTTGGAATGGGGGCCTCTGCGGGATTTGTCCTATTATAACTCCAGGGACTCTAACAACGAAACCGTTTATTTTGTCATAAATACCTGGAAAGCTCATCCCCTGGTGAGTCTGGTCAGGCGCAGGGGGTTTGACTCTGAGGATCTTATCACTCTGAGGCTTCCCAAAGGTCTGGAAAAAACATTTATGGAATCATCTGGACAGCATAAAGGAGTTTTTGCCGTGGAGGGAGAAGTTAAATCCTGGTTGCAAAAGGAATTGGGCGATTAAAGAGTCTGGATCATTTCCAATGATTCCCCTGCTTGAGCAATCTTAAAGTCAATATCCCCTGAGCTAAAGACTCAGGGGGCTTCTTGCCGTTTTTTTGTAACGCCCCGGGCGGAGCGATAATCTGACCAAAAAAAAAGGTATGACAGGAAATTTTCTGTCATACCTTTTTTTATGATTGAAATGCTCTATTCTTTGGAAAAATCTTCTTTACCTGCGCCGCAGATGGGGCATGCCCAGTCATCAGGAAGATTCTCAAAGCTTGTGCCAGCATCAATACCATTGTCCGCGTCACCTTCTGCCGGGTCATACACATAACCGCAAAGATCGCATACGTACTTGTCCATCAGTCTTTCTCCTTTTTTGTCAATTTATATTTTTACATGGGTTTTGGTGGTCCATGCAGGCATGATATCATATCTTGCCGGTGAATGTCCCCTTCTCAATCAAAAAATCAAAAGGGGGATGTAAGGTCCAGGCCTGAAATCTAAAAAGCCTTTCCCGGGGTAATTCCAAATATTTTCAAAATCACCGCCATGGGGCAGAAGCCCGTGAAGGCCGCCTGGAGCATATTGGCCCCGATAAAGGCGGTGAACCAAAGCCAGTAAAGGGTATGGAGAACAGCCATGATCGTGCTCAAAAGGATCAGACTGCCAGCCACGGCGAAAATGATTCTATCAATATTCATGAAGACTCCTTTTATCCGGGACATCATTTGTTTACTTGGGTTGTGGTTTGATTCCAACTTTGCCCATTCGCCCTGGATGGGAGATGCAGGCTGTGGTTGTTATGATCAATCCATTACAACGATGGCGGCTCCCCTGTCCCCTTAGATTCTTATCTCTTATTTTCGTGTTATTTGGCAAGAGAATCAGAAAGCATTTTTGATTCTGGCTTGTCCAGGTTAGGGGTGGGGGAGTCTTGAAAAATTAATACTCCATTTCATCTTCTGGCATTACACCCTTAAACAGCTTATATGCCCAGATTTGATATCCAATGACAATGGGAATAAACACCACCACCACAAACAGCATTATCTTCAGGGTCAGGGGGCTTGAGGAGGCATTAAAGGCGGTTAGGCTGAATTTCGGGTTGAGCAGCGACGGAAACAAGATTGGAAACAGTCCGATAATACCGAAAAAGGTACAGCTGACAATGGTCACTGCCGATGCGCACCATGCCTTGAAATAATCTTCCACAAAGAGGAAAAATCTCACAGAGAGCAGGGCAACCACGCTTAGGATGATCACCAGGAAAAACTGGGGCATTTCCAGGTAGTTGTCATAAAGAGAGGTGGCAAATTTACTGGCAACGAGAAAAATCACTGCCACGGGTACCAGGGCCAACCATATTTTCCCGGCAATCTTTGCAGCTTCCACCTTTACTCTTCCCTTGGTTTTAAGGGCCAGCCAGTTGGCACCATGGAGGACAAACAGCAAAAGGAACAGGATGCCGCCCAGTAACCCATAAGGATTTAAAAGTTTGAGAATGTTACCATGGTACAGTCCCTGGCCATCAAAGGGAATTCCCCGGAAAATATTGGCAAAGGCCACCCCAAAAAGCAGGGCCGGTGTAAAGCTGCCCACAAAAATGCAGACGTCCCAGATTTTTTTCCACACAGGATGGTCAATCTGTCCCCGGAATTCAAAGGCAACCCCCCTTAAAATCAATGCAAATAAAATCAGCAGAAGCGGTGTATAAAGGGTGGAGAACATAACTGCATATACCTTGGGAAAGGCGGCAAAAGTCACGCCACCGGCGGTGATGAGCCACACTTCATTGCCATCCCAGAATGGGCCGATGGAGTTGATCATGGCCCGTTTGTCTTCTTCTGTTTTCCCCAGAAAGGGGTAAAGGGTACCCACACCGAAATCAAATCCGTCTGTCATGAAAAAAACCGCCCACAAAAGGCCCCAAATAAAAAACCATATTGTTTCCAAAACCATAATTTTAACTCCTGTTTTTTTATCAAAAAGCGGTTGCCGGTTTGGTGGTGATCTGGATGTTTTCCGGCAATATCATTGCTTAAATAATTGGGAAATCACGCCTTTTCAGAGACGGGACCTTTTCTTGCGTGTTTACCAATGAGATAAAATCCAACGCCGCCCAGCAGGCCATATATCACCAGGAAGGCAACCAGGGAGATCATAACTTGGTATCCCATGACGGGGGAGGCTGCATCCGAGGTTTTCATCAGACCATAGACGATCCAGGGCTGCCGACCCACTTCCGCCAGCACCCAGCCCGCCTGGATGGCGATGTAGGGAAGGGGGATGGAGTAGAGCATCATGGTGAGAAATTTGGGTGATTCCAGGAGTTTGTTTCTTCTTGTCCATCCATAGATCATCTGGAGAATGAAAATGGTTCCCAGAAGAACCATGACTCGGAAAGCGGCAAAGGTAATCCACACCGGGGGTCTTTCGTCTTTGGGGAAATCATTGATTCCTTTTACCACGGCATTGAAATCATGGTAACCAAGGAAGCTTAAGATACCTGGGATGGAGCCAAATTCCACAAGGTTTTTGCCGTTTTTCTCATCGGGAATGGCAAAAAGAACAATGGGTGCATTGCTCTGGGTTTCCCAATGGGCTTCCATGGCTGCCAGTTTGGCAGGCTGAACCTCTGCCACATGGGTGCCGTGGAAATCACCGGTCATTCCCACGCCAAAGGAGGCGACAATGCCAAAAACCAAGGCTATTTTAAATGAACGGGTGGCAAAATCAATGTGTTGTTTCTTTAAGAGATGATAGGCACTGATGCCCATCACAAAGAAAGCACCCAACAGCATGGCAGATGGAAGCATGTGGGCAATTTCAAGCAGGCTGAACTTGTTGAACAGAAGTGCAAAGAAATCGGTCATTTCCGCACGTCCGTTGCGGATGGTATAGCCCACAGGATGCTGCATGAATCCGTTGGCTGTTAAAATCCACACAGCGGAAATATTACCCCCAATGGCCACCATCCACATCACGCCTGCATGGGCTTTGGCAGACATTTTGTTCCATCCAAATACCCAGATGCCGATGAAGGTGGATTCTAAAAAGAATGCAACAGATGCTTCAATGGCAAGCAGTGAGCCAAACACATCCCCCACAAATTCAGAATATCGGGACCAATTGGTACCAAACTGGAACTCCAAAGTGATACCAGTGACAACACCCACGGCAAAGTTGATGAGAAAAAGTTTTCCCCAGAACTTTGTCATCTTCAGGTAAACCTTATCACCGGTTCGGGCGTATTGGGTTTCCATATAAGCAATAATAATGGAAAGCCCCAATGTTAAAGGGACAAAAAGAAAATGAAACATGGTTGCAGCGGCAAACTGCAGCCGGGAAAGTAGAACAGGATCCATAATATCCTCCCAAGTGGTTAAAGACAAAATGCTAATACTGTTTCAGTTTACATATATATAACGATTATGACTGTTCTGGAAGAGAATAATAGCATCTTTTGGGGGAAATCACATCACCGGTTTTTTTCAGTCTGGCGATAATTTTTGAAATTTCCTTGCTGTCCATGTCCAGTTCTTTGGCAATTTCACCTGGGCGAACAGGTTTTCCGGCTTTTTTCATTGCTTCAATAATTTTTGCTTCCATGTTTTATCCTCTAAATTAAGTACGCTCGTTTAATTTTTTGACTACTCCATGAGCCCGCTTTCAGGGCTGAGGTTTCCCAGATACATACCTATACAAAGGGGATCATCGAGTAATCCTGTTTGCTTTTTTTAGAATGATAAGCAAACGTTGTGCCACGTTTTGTGAATATTGAATTTTGTCCCAAGGCCTTTTGTATGGGGCAGTAAGTGGTTGCTATGTGTCAACATAAATGTCTCAATGGGGCAGGGGTGTCTCAAATATTTATGTCTATCAAGTCAAGGGCTTGATCATAACTCCAGACATACGAGAGAAGGGCTTGGCCTGGGTTGCATGTTGGATACCCAGTCAGTTTAGAATGGATAACGAGTAGGGGGCAGGAATTGTTTCCTAAAATGCCAATTAAGGTGTTTTATTAAATTTTGTTTTTGATTTTGGTACGAATACTGCATATGAATTTTTTAGATTTTTTGTGAAAAAATATTATGGGAGAGCTTCTTTCCAATGCTGAAAAAGAAATGTGATCGAAATATTCAAAAAACCCTGGATCTGGCAGAAAAGATGATTCTGCTGGCGCACCAGGGTGATGAAGCCAGGGAAGATAGTAGTTGTGGCGTTCTTTACGGCACACTTCTTGACGCGGGGTATAAGCTGAAGAGGTTGGCATTGCGGGAGAAGCAAGCTCATATAAGCAAAGGGTGGTGGGAAAAACCAACCAAAGAAAAAATCAAAACTAACAATACAGTAAAGGAATTATAACGAATGGCAAAGTATAGTTGTGCGGTATGCGGTTATGTTCATGAAGGTGAAAGTGCTCCGGAAAAATGCCCCCAGTGTGGCGCAGCCCAGGAAAAATTCAGTGTGATGGAAACCGGTGAGTTTGAGTGGGCAGATGGTCATGTGGTGGGTGTTGCCAAAGGTGTGGATGAAGAGATTCTCCAGGGTCTCCGGGAGAATTTTGCCGGTGAATGTACCGAGGTTGGGATGTATATTGCCATGAGTCGCCAGGCGGATCGGGAAGGCTATCCTGAAGTGGCTGAAGCCTACAAAAGAATTGCCTGGGAAGAGGCAGAACATGCCGCTAAATTTGCAGAGCTTCTGGGTGAAGTGTTGGTGGGCGACACAAAAGAAAATCTTATTGCCAGGGTAGCCGCTGAAAATGGTGCCTGCAAAGGCAAAAAAGCCATTGCCACCCGGGCAAAAGAGCTGGGTCTGGATGCCATTCATGACACCGTCCATGAAATGTGCAAGGATGAAGCACGTCATGGCATGGCTTTTCAGGGCCTTTTGAAGCGTCATTTTAAATCATAGTTATGTTTAATAACCCCCTTTTCACTCATTTTTATAACACGCTGTAATCAAAACAAAATATTAGCATGATTTTTTGATATCTAACTTTTTGGTATTAATAAATTCAACAGGTTCTGAAAAAATGAGAGAATTGCAGATAATAACACTCATGTTTCAATGATCAGGGTCAAATGATTCATGGGATGATTTACAAAAAGTATTAAGTAAGAAAAGGGCGCTGTCTTGTATTTTTTTTGTTCAGCGCCCTTTTTGCGTAAAAAATGGGGATAGCTCATGTCAATGGTCATTGACAGATCACAACTCTGGCGTTTTTGAGGAGACGTCGGGCTGACCTTGTCCGTTCTCACAGAGCTAAGCTTTTTTATAGAAATTATCTTAAAGGGCGGGATGGGGTGCCGGAGGAGGCAAATATGAAAAAACCTGTGATTGATCTGGGAGAATGCGTGCTGTGTGATATCTGTGAGGATATTTGCCCCGACGTGTTCATTAAAAACAGTGCAGGGTATATGGAGGTGGCAGAATGCCTTTCCGGTGCCACTGAAGCTGAGATCATCGAAGCAATTAACAATTGTAGAGGAGACTGTATCTCATGGGATGAGACAAATGAAACAGACGGTGTATGAGTTGCTTTGCATGGAAGATGAAATCCACTCTCTTTCAGGCATACTTGAACTGCCCCCTGGAAAATCGGTGAATGCATTATTTACCTATATTCAACACACCACGGAAGCCGTGAAATGGCGGGCGGTTACTGCCATGGGACGGGTGGTTTTACAAATTTATGAGAATAAGCCCGAATCGGCCCGGATTATCATGCGTCGTCTCATGTGGAGTCTCAATGATGAATCCGGTGGGATCGGCTGGGGTGCCCCCGAGGCCATGGGTGAAATCATGGCCTTAAATAAGAATTTTGCCCGGGAGTATCGTAATCTTTTGCTCTCCTACGTGGACAGCCAGGGAAATTTTTTAGAATATGAACCCTTACGTCAGGGGGCCATCTGGGCCATCCAACGGGTGACAGCAGCACACCCCGACGTCATGGCTGACGAATAATTCAACTTTTCGGGCCTCATTGTCGGGCCATCAGTATCCAAGAGTTCATGGACTTTACCCCGAAATGCTGACCCCAAAAGTTGAATGAATACGTCCATGGCACATGGATAATGATTAACCTAATCCGTTTTCTTCAAATTGCTTTACCATGTTGCTTCCCAACTCAACGGATCGCTTTGTGGCAGCCTCAATGGCATTGATCATCGTGGTTCGAAGGCCCCCTTGTTCCAGGGTATGGATGCCGGCAATGGCAGTGCCGCCCGGGGAGGTTACCCGGTCCTTGAGCTGGCCGGGATGTTCATCTGATTCGAGAAGAAGTTTGGCCGCCCCCAGCACCGTCTGTGTAGACAATAACAAAGAGTCTTTGCGGGATAGTCCCATTTTGACACCTGCATCGGCCATGGCATCAACGATCATGAAAATATAAGCAGGGCCGCTGCCACTGAGACCGGTAAAGGCGTCCATCAAGGTGTTTTCCTGGATAAAGACACTGATTCCCACGGAATCAAAAATGGCTTTGGCAAGATCAATGTCCCCGGGAATAACATGTTTGCCCGCAGCAATGGCTGTGGCACTTTCTTTTACAAAGGCACAGATGTTTGGCATGACCCGGATGAGCCGAAGTTCCTTTCCAAGTCCTGCTGCAATGGCCGCAAGGGGTACACCTGCGGCAATGGAGATGATGAGCTTGGAGGTGTCCAGACCGGAGGCGGTTTGCTTGAGTACCGATGCAAGGATCTGGGGTTTTGTGGCATAGATGATAATGTCGGATTGTTCCACGACTTTCATGTTGTCTGTGGTGGTCTGGATGCCGTATTTTTCTTTGATTTCCTCCAGGGGCTCTTCTCTGATATCAGAGCAGATGATATTTTCAGGCCGGGTTGCCTTGGATAGGACAAGCCCGCTGATCAGGGCTTCCCCCATATTTCCGCTTCCGATGAATCCAATTTTTTTTTTTTGCAGCATGGTTGATATCTTCCTTTGTTCAACGTAATATGTTTTTTATACTGGGTTCTGGGTTCTGGGTTCTGGGTTCTGGGTTCTGGGTTCTGGGTTCTGGGCCAATGGTATGAACAAGTATACTCAAATTGCCAGTATATTAAAATCAGCCTTTGTTTTAAGTCAAGATAAATCAAGAAAGATATTAGGAACTCGTCAGTCATAAGTTTTTCAATTTAACACCACACAATGTGTTCTGTTAAAATTGAAAGAAACGCATGTGGTATGAAAAATGAAAATTTAGGGCCCATGAGTATAGGAATTATGCCAGAATCAACTGAAATCATATTTAAAAAAAAGCTTGAACTTATTTTTGATCAATACCATAAACGTGCACTTGTGGAGCCTGATCCCTTGCAATTCCTTTACCAGTATCCAGATGTCCGGGACAGGGAAATAGTGGCGCTCATTGCCTCCTGTCTGGCCTACGGCCGTGTGGCACAGATTCTAAAGGCCGTTGAAAGCGTGCTGGCTCCCATGGGTAAGCACCCCTGGGAATATCTATGCCTGGGTGATGGCAGTGGAATGGTACAGGAATTTGAAACATTTAAATATCGATTTGCCACAGGGACCCATGTGATCGGGTTGCTTTCTGGCATTCGGAATGTGGTGGAACAATATGGCTCTCTGGAGGCCTGTTTTGCCCATGGACAGTCCGGGGAGGATCTCTCTGTTCTCACGGCATTATCGTTTTTTACCCGGCAGATCAAAGAAGGGCGCAACCTGGGGCATCTTATGGCAGATCCAGAAAAGGGGAGTGCCTGTAAAAGAAGCAGCCTGTTTTTGCGTTGGATGGTGAGAAAGGATGAGGTGGACCCCGGTGGATGGACATGTGTTCCCACATCCCGGTTGATTGTTCCCCTGGACACCCACATGCACACTGCCGGTCGGATGCTGGGATTTACAAAGAGAAAACAAGCCAACATGAAAACAGCCCGGGAAGTGACCCAGGGCTTTGCCCGTTTCTGCCCGGATGATCCGGTAAAATATGATTTTTCCTTGACCCGGTTTGGCATTCATCCTGATATGGATGTCCATGATCTGGAAACTCTGATTCAAGCCTGATGATCCATTTTTCAGGGCTTCCCCCTGCTAACATTGATTAGACATTCTACTGATTTTGTGAGTTTTCAATAATACCCAGGGTGATGCAACCTGCCCAACACCTTAAACCCCGGATGATACGCAAAAGGATTCCTAAAATTCTGGATTTATTAAGAATTTGCCTGATTTTTGTTTAAATGCTTGATTTTATTTAGTTTTTTAAATAAATAAGGTAAATATTCGGCTTGGCAATGTAAATGTTTGGCCAGTGCCCCATATTCACGTATCTGGGACTGCGTAGCATACTAATGCTATGTGAGCAGGGCCAAACTTAGGTGAATATTAGGGTGCTGTCCGAATATTTACTAAATAAGCTACTTAATTAAATCAATAGCTTATGCAAAATTGATATAATGTCTATTGAATAATGAGGAAAAATTCCATGACCTATGAAGGACACCCACTGCCCCCTTTAATTGAGGGGGTTCTGATTAAACGATATAAGCGATTTCTGGCAGATGTAATGTTGAATGATGGGACCATGGTCACGGCCCATTGCCCCAATTCAGGTTCCATGCGGGGGTGCTGCGAGCCCGGGCGGCCAGTATATCTTTCGCAGAGTGATAACCCGAAAAGAAAACTCAAATATACCTGGGAACTCATGGAGATGCCCCAAACCCTCATTGGTATCAACACCCTGATACCCAATAAATTGGTGATGTCCTCCATTGCCCATGGACTTGTGCCGGAACTGTTGGGTTATTCTCAATTTAAACCTGAAATTAAAACCAGTGATCACACCCGGTTGGATATACTTCTCACCAGGGACAATGGGGAAAAGTGCTACGTGGAGGTGAAAAACTGCACACTAGTGGAAGAGGGGATGGCACGCTTTCCCGATGCCGTCACCACCCGGGGCCAGAAACATCTGGACGAATTGGAATGGCTTGTGACAAAAGGCCATCGAGCCGTCCTTTTTTTTTTGATCCAGCGCATGGATGCCATTGGTTTTAAACCGGCGGCGGACATTGATTCGGTGTATGCAGATGCCCTGGCAAGGGTGGCTCAAAACGGGGTGGAGGTGATTGCCAGAAGTGCTGTGATGACCCGGGAGAGGATCTCCATGGGCGAATCCTTACCAGTCATGCTTATATCCTGAAATTTGATGATCAAGTTTTTTTATGTTGGATGACCCCGTTTTCTCAAAACGGGCATCCTTCAAAAGTACTTTACACTTTCTTTGAGCATTTCCCATTTGTAGAGGCTTTCCCCAGAAAATTGTAAAGTACTTTTGAGTTTATATGAAGGATTCCTTAAAACGGATCAAAAAAATTTGAACATCCAGTGATAGACATTAGATTCTTATCTCTTATCTTCGTGTTATTTTGGCAAGAGAATCAGAAAATCTTTTTGGTTCTGGCTTGTCCATGTCCAGGTTAGTTAGTTCATGGGAAATAATATACCCAAGATAAGAGAGCTCTGTACCGACTATCCAGAGTGCTGTATTCAAAAGTGGGTATTTAAATTCTAATGAACTCCCTTAATCCTATGGGAAGAGAATATGAAAAAGAGTAATATCTCAAAACTGAACAGTCTCCAGGGTAGACTTTTGATTCTCGTTTTGCTGCCGGTGTTCTGTATTATTTTGATATGGGGTATCGCAAGTTTTATCTATACCCGTGATGCCATGATGCAGCAGTGGAATGAGTCTGCCATATTGAAACTCCAGCGGACGGCTCATTTCATTGAAATGCGCCTGTTGCGGCCCGTTGAACTCATTGAACTGATGTACAAAACCATTCCCAGTGGACAATCTCCACTTTTTAATGAAATGGTGACCTCGGCCCTGGAGGATCTGGATGGGGTGGTAAAGGTCTCCTTTAGCTATGCAGAGAAAATAAGTCCACTGCCCATGAAGGAGTCCATGGGAATGCCCTGGAAACAGATGAGGGCATACAGGCATAGCCGTGTGGAAGCCGTTTCTCGTCCGGAGTATGACACCGATGCCGGTGGTACCACCTTTAAGCTTGTGTTAAATCTTTTGGACGATAAGAAACATATGGTGGGTACCCTTGAATTGACCATGCGATTTTCCACCCTTATTGATGATCTTCATCGGGATCGTATGGAGTGGTTTAGGCATGGCATGGTCTGCATTGTGGACAGCCATCAAAAATTTCTTTTTCACACAAATACCACCATGGTGGGACGTCATTCCCTTGGGGATTCCAAAGATCAACTGGAGTTGGATATTCTAAAATCCCTGGAAAAGAAAGCCCATGGAACGGTGGCAGGGGAGGGCCATCCACCCAAACTCATTGCAGGTTTCTATAAATTGGATAATGTGCCGTGGACCATCATCATCTATGGGCGGGGTGAGGATATCTTAAAACCCATTATTCAATATCGCAATTTATTTGGCATGAGCGGCTTATTTATCATTGGCCTTGTTATCTTTTTGATACGAAGCCATGGATTGAAGCTCACAGAAAATATCCGACGATTGTCCCAACAGGCCGACCATGTGGCCCGGGGGGAGTATGGAGATCCCATCCAGATCAACAGTCGGGATGAAATGGGCATGCTGGTCCGGAATTTTAATGCCATGGTGGAGGGACTTAAGGAGCGGGATTTTATCCGTAATTCTTTTGGTCGGTATGTGGACCCTGACTTTGCCCGGCAATTGATGAAACAACCCGATGCCAGCCAGTTGGGAGGAGTCCGAAAAGAGGTGGTGATCATGATGACGGACATCCGGGGATTTACCCGCATGGCAGAAGGCTTAACTCCTGAAACCACCATTGATCTGTTGAATGGTTATTTTTCTCTCATTATTGAGATCATTGATGCCCACAAGGGCATTATCGTTGATTTTTTAGGGGATGGTATTCTGGTTTTCTTTGAATCCCGGGACCCGTCACCGTCGGAAGTCGCCATACTTGACACCCTGCGAAATACCATCCAATGCGCGGCTAAAATGCAGCAGAAGATGGTTGAGTTCAACCGGGATGTCAAGGAAAAACAGATTCCTGAAGTACACATGGGCATTGGGGTCCACACAGGAGAGGTGATCGTGGGAAATCTGGGCTCTGAAACCCGTAAAAAGTATGGCATTGTGGGGTCTGCTGTGAATCTGACAAGCCGCATCCAGGGCACTGCTCTGGGGGAGGAAATTGTGATTTCAGACGCCGTGTATTGCCATTTAAAAACGGAACTGGAAGTGTTACGATCCTTTGATGCACAATTTAAAGGGATAGAAGATCCTGTGTTACTTCATGTTCTGGACCCAGTACGCCAGACTTGAAATTAGAACATTGAGTTACACCCTGAATCAGTAAATTTTCAATAACCCGGGGTGATAAAGCCTGCTTACCCTTTAAACGCCAGTTGCTATTTAAAAAGATTTCCTGAATGCCAGGACTTATTGAAAATTACATGAGCCAGGCCAGTAGAATAACCGCTGCAACGATAACAAGAAAAAAATTGTCCACATACTGGAGAATGTTTTTCTTCCCCTTTCCCATCGTTTTTTGTTTAAAATATGCGGCGGTCCAGAAAAATAAGATGGCGCTCCCAAGCCCTGCCATAAATCCAAAGACATGGGCAGACACGTCTGTGTTTTCGCCGCCGCTGAACATCCCCACCAGGGCTGCACCTGCCCCCAGTGGATAGAGTGCCGATCCTTTGATGTCAATGAGACGATGTGGCGTTGACGTGATGATAACCTTTTTTTTAAGCTGCCATGCCACCAGAATCCCCACAGCTCCCATGACAGCGGTGGAAGCGCCAATGGAGAGATGGACCCGCCGATACATGAAGGCATTGAGCAAATTACCCACAGCACCGGAAAATAAGATGAGAAAAAGACCCCGTCCAGGCCCCAAAAGACTACAGATGACGCTGCCCAGCACCAGAAGTCCCATCACGTTTCCGGCAAGATGTTGCAAATCTGAGTGGAGCAGCAGTGCGGTGATGCTTCTTTCGTATTCTCCCTGGAGGATATAGAGTGCGGAGGCCCCATGGTTGAGCACCACTTGGTGATGATTGCCGTGATAGATTGTGCCCGTATGAATGATACACAGCATCAGACAGGCCCCGGCCGCTGCTATTTTTCCTTTTTCATTGATGGCGGGCAGTAGTGCCGGGGGGGTGTGTTTGGGGTCGTGCAAAGCACGATTACTTTTTTTAAAATCTTTTAAGGGAATATTGTTTTCTGTATAAAACCGGGAAAGTGTATCCCAGGCCCTGGCATAGTCAGCATCATCAACGATTAGATCAATCACCCCATTGTGCTCCTGCCACAGGACTTCAATCTTCTGGGAGAGCAATATAAGTGCCGTCATATCCGCAGACTTCAGGTCAAGGCCGGACAATGCATCCGTTAAATTGTCATGTTTCTTTATTCCCAAAGCCTTATCCTTAGATGGAATTTGTTGAGATTTGGTTGTACTCAATTATGACCAAAACTCAAGTCTGTTGCCCTCGGGATCATACAGATAAAACACGCTGGAGCCCCAGCACGATTTAATGACTGTGGGGGCCAGTTTCCTTTTTTTAAGGGTGAGGCGTGTCTGTTCAATATCATCCACGGCCATGCTGATTGTGATTCCCTGTCCATTGCTGCTTTTAATGGAGGTTTTTGCGGCATCGGCAATGCTCAAACGGGCTGACTCGGTGAGTTTGAGCTCCACAAACCATTTTTTATCCAGGAGCACTGTCAATCTTAGATTCAGGACATAGAATGCCACCGTCTCTTTCCATTTGTTGCAATATATAATGGTGTTGGTTGTTTTAATATTCATGGGGTTTCCGATTGTGCTGCCTGTAATTCTCGCATTTTTTTTAGCATCCTTTCCTTCTGCTCCGGGCTTATTTTACCGAGTGACATGGGCATGTGGGACAGGGGGCTGGGTAATGCATATTGTCTATACGCCTTCATGGGAACCTTGTTGTGCCAGTGACCGGTGAGTCTGGCAGTGGAGATTCCCACAGTGAAGAGAAGAAGAAGAATCAATGCTGTTTTTTTGGGGTTCAAGGGAATTTTTCCGAAAAACAGAGAAAAACCAATGGCATTCTTACCGGGGCAAGTCTCAACGCATCTCTGGCATGCAGAACATTCCAGGGAATGGATCGTTGCTTTTTCCAGAATGGGTATATTGCCCGGGCACACCGCTTCACATTTTCCACATCGGATGCAGTTTTTTTCGTTACGCCGAATACTTCCCAGGCTGACTCTTCCAAGGATTCCCAGGATTGCACCATAGGGACAAAGATAACGGCACCAGAAATTGCGAATGAGGATGGATAACACCAGCAGTGCTGTGATCACCCAGAGGGATGTGCTGGATATTTCCGTGAATAATTTCAGCATTTTAATGTCTGCAAAGGTATTGTAGGGGCTTTGAATGAACTGTTCAAGGGCATTTGCAGGCATGTTAAAAAAAATACTCCAGATAAAGAATCCGGCAATGATGTATTTGATGCTTTGCAGGGGGAAATCCAGCCACCTGGGAAGTTTCAGGGATTTTTTAAATAGAAAATTGTGGAGTGTTGCCAGGCAATCGGACAACAGCCCTACGGGGCAAATCCAGCTGCAAAAGCTCTTTTTTGCCACAAGAGCTGTGGTACAGATGATGAGAAACAGGATCAGTGCCGATGGGTGAATATCATTGATCTCTCCGGTTAGTAAAAGGTGTTTTAAACTCACCAAAGCGCTGATGGGAAGGAAGGCTTCCACCCCGGGGGGCCTTGTTATTGTTGGCGCTGCACCGGATTCCAGTTGGGCAACGAATTGATAAAACATTGTGCCCACAAAGAGCGTGATGATGAGAAAGAGAATCTGGACAAGTCGCCTTATGCTGATAAACCCAGAAGTATCAGATGGGCTGGTGTGTGATGTGTTGGAACTATCTATCATTTTCAACTCCTGCTGCTATTGTGAACAGACAAAAAAGGGCAACGCCCCGAAACAATCTTTTCCTGTCTTTTTATCACTACCATGGGCTTGTGAAAAAAAACTTGACCCATATCAATGAGATGCTTCTATATCATCAATGATAAAATCACAATGTTGACTTAGACCAAAGGTCAATAAGACGGATCAATGGGGCCTGTCTTTTTTGAGCTTCTGGTGGTATTGTAGGTGACCCTGAAATTAATACCAGGACGGAGATAACGTTTGAAAATTAAGAAAAAAAATATTGCAGAAGGCAAGAAAAAGGATACCTCCTCTTCTGCTTCGGATCAGAAGTGCGTCATTGTTGCCCACCATGGTATTGCTGTGGATATTTTGTTTGAATCCGGAGAAAGGCGGATGGTGAAGATTAAAAGGCGTGCGGGCCATGTGGTCGGTGACAACGTGGTCGTGCAGAATCACCGCCTCACACGATTGCCACGAAGAACAGAGCTGCGTAGAAGGGATTCCCGGGGCAGCGTTAGAATTGTTGGTGCAAACCTGGATGTGCTTGGTGTGGTGGTGGCCCAGTTGCCTTCGCCCACCCCCGGCTATATTGACCAGGCCATCGTCACCGCAAGGGAGGCGGATCTGATGCCTGTGCTTGTGATCAATAAGGGGGATCTTGAAGAATCTGAAAAATTTGTTGCCGACCTTACCGCCATCTATGGTGGAATTGTGGATATTTTTGTGGTGAGTGCGGTCACAGGAGAGGGACTTGATGCCCTGGAGTCGTTCATGGGTCAGGGATTCCGCAGTTTTTTTGTGGGCATCACAGGGGTGGGGAAAAGTTCCCTGCTCAATGCCATTTGCCCGGCACTGGATCTAAGGGTGGGGGAACTCTTTGAGGCGGGGAACAGGGGGTGCAACACCACCACTGTTTCCACTCTCCATTCATTGAAAGGCGGTGGAGAACTTGTAGATACCCCGGGGTTTAACGAGTTCGGCCTGGTGGATATCTCGTCAAAGGATCTTGCCGGGTATTTTCCCGGATTTGAAAAGGCTCTGGAGCATACCTGTCGTTTTCGGGATTGCCGCCACCGCACCGAACCCGGATGTGCAGTGACAACCTGGGTGGAGGAGGGCAGGATTCCGCAGGAACGCTATCGCACCTATGTTGAGATTCTTGAGCAGCTTGAAGCCGGTGATATCCGCTTTCGGGGCCGTCGATAGGG
>CAKZLA010000041.1 GCA_937124525.1 uncultured Desulfobacterium sp. | reverse complement strand
AGGATTTGCAAAAATATTAGATGGCAAATATTTAAGTTTGGCGTCATATTATGGAATGACGGGAGTGTCAGGGCCGAAATTGATTTGGGAAATTGGATTTTTAGGACTTGTCTTTTTGTTGCTTTTCCCCGGTTTTGTTTTTTTTGATGCGATTAAACTATCAAAAAATGAAGATTTTACGGGCTCATTTGCCTTGGGTATGGCAAGCTTTGCGGTTTTTTTTGTGTTATCAATTTTTTATACACGCACAATAGATGCGAATCTTTTTGTATACCTATTCTTTTTCACCTCTGGATATGTAGTTCGTGAACGATACGCTCAATCAAATGAAGATGTCCCAGAACTTGAGCCAGTTTTAGAAATTTAATTGATTTCCAGAGTTCTGTATGCATTTATTAACTTGGGTACTTCATATTTCCACTGAAGTTCAGAAATAACTCTATTTTGACCATAGGTTCCCATTTTTTCCGCCATTGCTGGATCATCCAAGATTTCAATAATTTTCCAGATCAAGGATTCTGGATTATTGGGTTCTGCATAAAGAGACGCATCACCTGCAGAAATTCGCCCTTCTGTCATTTCAAATTGAACAATGGGCTTACCCAGGGCCATGTATTCCATAATTTTGTTCATTGTGGACTTGTCATTCATTTCATTTACTACATCAGGGTTAACGCAAACATCAGCGGTGGACAAAATTTCCATCAATATTTTGTCCGAAACTCTACCTGTGAAGGTTAGGCAGGACTCTATACCCAGTCGACTTCCCTGCTTTTTCAGTTGATGCAGTTCTGTGCCATCTCCCACAAGAACAAAGTGAATATCTTTCTTTTTTAATTTGTGAATCATAAAAAAAATACCTTTAAGCAATAGCTCAAGCCCTTCCTGGGCTCCCATCACTCCTACATACCCAACCATAAAGTGTTTGCCCTTTTTCCATTTCTTATTTACTGGCATTTGCCTTGTCCTCTCAAGATCAGGACCACTTCGAACAACATGGACGTGTTCTGGTTTCATTTTGCCACGATTGATTGCGATGTTTTTATAGGATTCATTGGTTGCAATGGAGATATCAGCTATCTTAAACGTCCATTTTTCCCATAAAAGCATGATTCGATAAAACAGATCTTTTTTTCCGAATTTTGCAAAATAGAGTTCAGGATTAATATCATGGTGGTCAAATACAAATTTTTTGCCAAACATAATTTTAAAAAATCCACCGACAAGAAAAATATTATCAGGCGGATTGCATGCATGGATGACATCAAATCCATGTTTGAAAAGAATTTTTAGAGATAGTGAAAATTCATAGTATAGAGCACAAGAATACTCGATGAAGTAACCGGCAACACCAGCACCACCTTCTAAAGGAAGAGGGTGACGGTAAATATGAATACCGTCAATGAGTTCATATTGTTTAAGATATCCTTTCATTTTCGGGCAGATAATGGAAACCATATGCCCATGATTTTTCAAAGCCTTTGCTTCTTGCCAAACTCGTCTATCAAAGGGGACTGGAAGATTTTCAACGATGATAAGTATGCGCATGTTTTATTACCAACAAATTCCTTTATATTTTTCACTGCTGATTTGTCCCTGAATGGCCCGGACAAGGTCTATGATGATCTGATCATCTTCCAGAAGATGAAATAAATTTTTAAATTCAGATGAGCGATTTCCAATGACAATTGTCTGGGCATGATCAAGAACTTCTTCAATTGATTTCACCATTAATTTAGCAATGTGGGGAATTCGGTTCATGATGAAGTTTTTATTTGCTCCCAGTAGAGACGCCAAGTTGACATTTTTATCATACAACTTGATTTCATATCCTTTTCCAAGAAGTCGTTCCACTATTTCAACAACAGGGCTCTCTCTTAGATCATCTGTTCCGGCTTTGAAACTAAACCCAAGGACTCCGATTTTTTTATTACCAGCTTCCATGATCATATGCAGACCGTTTTCAATATGAATTTTGTTGCTGGGTAGAATGGCGTTCAATATGGGAAGGTTCATGTCCAATAATTTGCTTTTATAAGCAATGGCGCTTACATCCTTAGGCAGACATGAACCACCAAATGCAAACCCTGGGGTTAAATAATTGGAAGAGATATTGAGCTTTGTGTCTTTGCAAAAGATATCCATCACCTTATGACTATCGATGCCAAGCGCCTTGCATACATTCCCCATTTCGTTGCCAAAGGCGACTTTTAGTGCATGCCAGGTATTATCAACATATTTGATCATTTCTGCCACTTCAATATCTGTTCGAATCATGGGGGCATCAATGTCTTCATAAAGAGATGCCAAGAGATCTCCACTGGTTTTGTCGGTCTCCCCAATCACAGTTTTGGGAGGGTGATAAAAATCATGAACGGCTGTTCCTTCCCTCAAAAATTCCGGGTTACTGCACACCCCGAAATCCTGTCCAGCAATTTTTTTAGAACTGGCTTCAAGGGTTGGAATAACGGTATTTTTAATTGTGCCGGGCAGTATGGTACTTCTTATTACCACAACGTGGCGGGAGGCCTTATGTTTTATTGCGCTGCCTATATGTTCACAAACTCTTTGGATATAACGGGTATCCAAGTTGCCATTTGCCTGACTTGGGGTTCCCACACACACAAAAGAAAGTTGCGTTTTTTCGATGGCTTCTGTGGCAGAGGATGTGGCTTTTAATCGATGGGATTCCACAGCCTCTTTGATAATTCCTCCCAATTCTGCTTCGATGATGGGCGCTTGCCCCTGGTTTATTGTTTCTACTTTGATATCAACCGGGTCAACACCAATGACATGATGTCCTTGTTTTGATAGGCAGGCTGCGGAAACCGCACCAACATACCCAAGGCCAAAAATACTAACATCCATATTTACACCTGAATCTTCATCAGTTTTAGAGAATTGGCAGATACTCATTTACCGTTTTATCCGAATAAAAAGCTATAAATGTTGGACGTCAATTACTTTGTCCGGTTCGCGTCAATTATCTTGTCCGGTTTTCCTAAGATGTTAAGACAAGAAATC
>CAKZLA010000040.1 GCA_937124525.1 uncultured Desulfobacterium sp. | reverse complement strand
GTTATTATTTTTGCACTTTTAATGATTCCCGGTGGCAGAATCCAGGATAAAATCAGCCCTAAATTCGGTGCCACCGTTGGTGGTCTGCTCCTGGCAGCTGGTTGTATTGTTGCCGGTATGATGAAAAGCTACACCGGCCTGATCATCGGTTTTGGTATCCTTGGTGGCGCTGGAATGGGTATCGGGTACGCCGCCCCAACCCCCGCAGCTTTGAAATGGTTTGGCCCGGAAAAAAGAGGGCTCATCGCAGGACTGGTGGTGGGTGGATACGGAGGTGCAGCTCTGTACATCGGCTGGCTGGGCCAGAAACTCATTGATGCTTATGGGGTCACCGGAAGTTTTGTTGCCCTTGGAAGTTTCTTTGCTGTGGTTGTGGTCATTGCCGGTCAAATGCTCAAAGCACCCCCGGAAGGATATGTTCCCCCTTCTGCCATTTCCACAGGCAGCACCAACATGGCCACAGAAAAAACCCATAACTGGGAAGCGGGTGACATGATGAGAACATGGCAATTCTATGCCTTGGTATTCATGTTTATCCTCACCACACAATCTGGCCTTCTCATTATCAGTTCTGCCAAGGGGTTGATGATGAAAACCGCCAAGGACATGCCTTTTTTCGCGGCCAATGCATGGATTCTGGTCTCTTTTGGTGGACTGGTAAACGCTTCGGGTCGTGTGGGAACCGGTTTTTATTCCGATAAGATTGGCCGTTTGAACGCCTATTGTCTCAATTGCGGTGTTTCAGCTCTTTGCCTTTTTGCTCTGCCCTTTGTCATCTCCACGGCAAACCTGTTTCTCCTGTTTCTGGTTGTTGGCGTTGCCTATTGGCAGTATGGCGGTGGTCTGTCCCTGATGCCCTCCTTTACCGCAGACTTTTTTGGTGCCAAAAACCTGGGATTTAACTATGGCCTGGTCTTTATTGGCTGGGGCCTTGGTTTTTTCATGGCCAGGGTGGGCGGTGTTATTCAAGATGTCACCGGCAGCCTGGACCTGGCATTTTATATTTCCGGCGGTCTTCTTGTGGTCGGAGTTATCCTGGCAAAGATGACCACCAAACCCCAATACACAAGTTAATGGCTCTCTCAAGGGACTGATCATTGCGTCTCTGGTTACGAAAAACCATTGAGTCATGAACAATAAAGACCCGATGCGATGATCAGGCCAAAGCCTTATTAAGGCTAATAAATATAATATTTACATCCTCCCTGAAGGCTGGATATTCTCAAGGAATCCGCCTTCAGGGTTGCTTTTTACAGGAAGCCCATAAGGGCAACGTCCCTTGAAAAGAGATCAAACCATGGTTGAAAATACCCTTGTACAGATTCCGTTCATTCTTGATTTTGCCCACTTTAAATTTGACCAGGCCATTATTTTTCTTGTGGCGGTATTACTTTCCATCACCGTGAATGCAGAGGCTCAGGCCCTTGCAGCAACAGTACTTGGAGATATACGCAGGGACCCCAAGGATCGGTTTCATTTTAATCCCCTGCTCCACTTGAGCCTATCTGGAATGCTGTGTTTTGTCATTGGCGGTTTTGGCTGGCCAAAGCAAATAGCCCTTGACCACAGTAGATTGCGGCATAAAACCCTTGATGCCATTATTATCAGGCTGGCAGGCCCATTTGCCAATTTGATGTTGGCGGGGATTGCCGGCAGTATAGTGTGGATCATGGCAAAATGGGAGCTGGACGATCAGGTGTTTTCCATCGTGGTGGCCGTCAATCTAATGGTCTTTGTGTTTAACATTATTCCTTTGCCCCCACTGGCCGGGTCATCCGTTCTCTCTTTCTTTTTTTCGGAAAAAATAAAATCCAGCAGTGCAAGTCATTTATTTGT
>CAKZLA010000039.1 GCA_937124525.1 uncultured Desulfobacterium sp. | reverse complement strand
CTTGAGGTCTACCGTATAGCATGGAAAAGAATTTTGTTAATGAAATCAGTTTGAATTTAAACCCCACTTTTGACCCCCAAAAAGTGCAACCTAAGCGCAAAAATCTCCCTTTTTTAAACCCATAACTCATTAATAACAGCCACTTAGCGGGGTCAGACCCCATGAAACATTAATAACAGCCACTTAGCGGGGTCAGACCCCATGAAACAGTGGGAAGTCATGGAAAACTGGGAATACTCCCTGCCCAACGGCGGGCCACGCATCATCATTCCCAAAGGCTTTTTGTTTGACGGGGCCTCCATCCCCAGACCCTTGTGGGGCGTACTCTCCCCCATCGGACTGTTAAATAAATGGGGGTCTGAGCCAGTTAAGTATTTATTTTTATTAAAAATATTATGCAATCTATAGGCAGAAAAGGCCTTAAAGCATACTTTTTAATGCCAAAAAGAAGTGTTTAAGCTTTATCTTCCGGATGTAACCATGCCACGTAGGAAAAGAATCCATATTCCGGGCTTCTTATGGCACATTACCCACAGATGCCATAAAAAAGAATACCTGTTAAAATTTGAAAAGGACAGACAAACCTGGAGAAACTGGCTTTTCAAAGCTAAAAAACGCTATGGTCTCAGGGTGATTACCTACGCGGTAACATGCAATCATATTCATCTGCTGGCCGTGGACAGTGGTAAAGATGTCATTTCCAAAAGCATGCAGCTGCTGTCTGGGAACACAGGGCAGGCGTATAACATTCGGAAAAACCGCAAAGGTGCTTTCTGGGAGGATCGTTTTTACACCACTGCCATTGAAAATGGGGTTCACCTGTTAAGATGTATGGCGTATATTGAGTTGAACATGGTTCGGGCAGGAGCAGTGAAACACCCAAAGGACTGGGAATTTTGCGGATACAATGAGATTTTAGATCCCCCCAGGCGATATCAATTGATTGATCGAAACGCCTTGCTATCCTGCTGTGGGATAACCGATCCCGATGAATTCAGGACATATTATGAAGATTTGGTTGCGTACACCTTACACCATGGAAGCTTGCGTCGGGAAAGTTTATGGACCAATAATCTGGCAGTGGGAAGCCGCCAATATATCGAACAAAATCAGGACAAATTTGGAAGACAATATAAGATAAAGGCATTGCCCGCACCTGCTATTAAGATTAACCAACCTGGGCAGATAAGGGTCAAAAATGATTCAAATTTCAGGGATAATGCTGGCATTGAAGATTATGTGATCAGTGAGTCCCAACCTGCTTACGATGGTTGTTTTCCCCCTGAAAGCTGGGTTCTAATTGGTGAAAATGCAGTTTTTTTGGAGGATGATTCTATACTAAATGATACATGGCTGGGTCAACCTCGACTATGAAAAAACCAAGTTATAAAAGTACCTATCTAAGCCTTGTTAAAAAAGTCAATCTTGACAAAATAAAGCATATTTTGAACGAATCCGGCTACTACAACGGAGATATTGTTGAACAAATTGAGTATGAAGAAAAAGATAATCTTTCATATTTCAGCCTTCCCGTTGATTCTTCAGAGCTTTTAAGACAAGGCGCATATGCCTTATTAGATGGTATTTTTGTTGAGATCAACTCCATTGTTCAACAATGGAATGGGGTATTTTATTTGCCCATAATGATCACCAGGGAAGTAATAAATGAAAAATTAAAATCATTTGTAAGTCCAGAGATGCTCAAAGAACATGAATTGCACCATCTCCAGCACATAATAGAGCATATTGACAAATGCCCAGATTACATAGAGGACTCTATGAGATATAATGCAGGTGGCTGTCCTTATGGAGATATTGAAAAAAGCATTGAATTTGAAGTGAATAAACTTTTTTCCTTTGAGTTGCCTGCTATTACGGCAGATTTTGAAAAAGGAGAGAGGGATTATTACTTGTACTCTGACGGATTGATTTCAATTACTACATCTCATGATAAAAATGAATTTGTTCAATATAACCTGGCACAATACATTGTGGAACTAAGACTTACTTATATTGATAGATTTGGTGAGAAAGAAACTGAAATTACTGATTTTATAGCAAAAGAGGTTAATAAGCAGGGTGAAAAATTATTTGGTGAAAATACAATGACAAAAATTTCAATGGTATTTTTAAAATTTATGATTTTGGCAAAAAACAATGGTAAGCATTTCGAAATAGAGGATTGATGGGCTACCGCCATAAGGCGGGACACCCCATAGAATATGGGTTTTCGGGAGCACTTGCTGTTTGGGTATTGCTGAGAAAACAAGTCATAAAAAGTTTTTGAAAGTGTCCCGGTTTATGGCGGTAGCCGATTGATGTGTATAAAAGGGGGCTTTGCCACAACCCAACATCCAGCACCCAGCACCCATAACCCAACTCAAATATCCTTAAACCCCACTTTTTGACCCCCAAAAGTGCATCCTAAGAGCAAAAACACCCCAAAAACAAATAAAATATCCTGTAATAATAGTTCTTAGCAGGGTCAGACCCCATGATCCCACAGGAGAATATCGCACTCGCTCATGAACCTCCGATTGAAGGTAAGCCTTGACTTAATGGTGCATACCTCCCCGATGAATAAAAAATTTTACGCATTGCGCAGCTCGTTTGCAAAGGAGATTCAGGAAAAAGGGATTCGACTGTTATGAGTAATGAGATGGCAAAGGCCTGGATTTCATCAGCCTTGGCTGATTTGAAAAGCATTGAGCATATCATTGATGATGAATTCTTGACCCATATTGTTGCTTTAAAGCCCTGTTGGAATCGAAGGCAGGTATTTAAGGTACCACGAACGCACTCTACATTGAGATTGTATGGAATGATCAAGGATGAATTGGCGATTGAGATTGACATTGATCTTTTAACAGATTTTGATTCGCTTTACATTGATGCAAGATATCCTGGGGATTTGGGCCTTTTACCGGACGGGAAACCATCTCAGACAGATGCCCGAGAATTCTATGATGTTGCACAAAGTGTTTTTTGCACGATTAATGGTATGTTTTTCCCACAACAATGCCCATAATAAGCCAGGGCTGACCCCACGATTGATTCGTACTAACGGCGGCGCAGCCGCAGTAAATACAAATCAGATCTCAGCCCAAAAAGCAGACAACCCAGCACCCAAAATACTTAAACCCCACTTTTGACCCCCAAAAAGTACACTCTAAGAGCAAAAAACTCTCATTTTTGAACTTATAACGCATTAATAACAACCCCTTAGCGGGGCCAGACCCCATGAAAGAAACCGCATGGCTGTCATTGATACCTTGGGCTGGGCCACCCTGTCCGTGGCTGGATGGTGGGCCTGGCGGGGGCAACCGCAAACGAAGTGCCCCGGAGCTGCTGCCCTGAGCTTGATTTTGATTTGGAGGAAAAAATATAACAAAAAATGACTTCCCATGATCATAATTTCAAAAACATGTTCCTGGACTTCCCCAAGGAAACATTAAACTTGTTTTTTCCCCAGGCAGAAGAGGCTTGGGGCAATGTACTCGATGTCACCTTTCCGCGTCAGGAACCAAAAAAACATCATCTTTCGGATGCTGGTCTTTCGCTGGATATGCCCATTTTGTTTCGGTTTGAAAACCGGCAGTTCCTTTTATGGCTGGTGGAATTCCAGGAAGATAAAAGTAAATTTTCCATTTACAAATTGCTGCGCTATACCACAGACCTGATGGAGGCCCATCCCGATGCTCTGGTGGTTCCCACGGTTTTGTTCACCGATCGGAGGAAATGGCGCAAATCGGTTCTTAAGCAGATCCATTCACAGCTCAATGATCGCCTGTTCCTCCATTTTGAGTATGTTTTTCACAAGCTGTTTGACTTAGAGGCTCGGGATTATTACAATGTGAATAATCCGGTAGTCAAAATTCTGCTGCCGAAAATGCAGTACCTGAAAGAAGAGCGGTTGGAGGTTATCCGCCAAGCCTATAAAGGGTTGTTTGAACTGGTTAACACTGGGCTTTTTGATAAATACGTAAATTTTATTGATGTATATTCAGAGATAGGCGACCAGGAACAGCAACAGCTTTATGAAAACATGATTCAACATGAGGAGACTGTCATGCTGTCGCAATATATGAGGGAAAGAGGCCGTCAGGAAGGTAGCTACAAAACCATTGTGTCCTTGGTTCGTAATGCCAAACAAAATGGTCTATCAGATGAAATGATTGCCCGGATAGCCAATTTAACTACTACCCAAGTGAAAAAAATTTTGAACAACGAATCCGTTGACATCCCCTTGCATCTCCTGCGGGATACGGACTAAACGACACCCTTGCCAAGCTATTTTATAGAAGCACACAACTCAACGCGCACTCATGGGTTCAGGTTGTATGCAAGGCTGCGAAGCCGCCGTGCATACAAACCTGAATTCTGCCCGAACCAAGTATGAGCTCAAAACCCTTAAACCCCGCTTTTTACCCCCAAAAAGTGCACTCTAAGCGCAAAAAACTCCCTTTTTTGAACCCATAGCTCATTAATAACAACATTTAACTAGGTCAGACCCCATGAAAACAACCCCATGAAACCATGAAAATAAGGGGATAGGGTAAATATTTGTGCGGTATGATTTAAATAAAATGATCATCAATGGTGAGTCAGAAACCCTTGAGTTTAAAACCTCTTTTGACCGTGAAGCAATCGAAACGGTTTCCGCCTTTGCCAACACGCATGGGGGAGCGCTTCTGATCGGGGTTACCGATCGGGGTGAGGTCCGTGGCATTGATATTGGTAAAGAAACGCTTCAAGACTGGCTCAACAGGATTAAGTTGAGTACACAGCCGTCACTGTTTCCGGATATCGAGGAAGTTGATTTGAACGGCATGACAGTGGTTCGAATCATTGTGCCTGACCATCCCATCAAGCCCGTTAGTTGCAAGGGAAAATATTTTTGCAGGGTAAAAAATTCAAATCATAAAATGACTATTACTGAGATATCAAGCCTTTATCTCAAGACGTTCAACGCCAGCTGGGATTATTATGCAGACACTCATCACAGCCTTGAAGATGTCTCGTTGGATAAAGTGAACCGGTTTATTGCCCTGGGCAATACGATCCGGCCTTATCTGATAAATGATGATCCCTTGACGGTTCTTAAGAAATATGAACTGGTTAAGGGAGAGCAAATTACAAACGGGTGCCATCTTCTGTTTATGGCTGGAGAATCGCCGCTCAGTACTATTGAGGCGGGTCGTTTTTCCAGTGAGACCGTGATCAAAGATAACCTGACCATCCGGATGGATCTTGTTTCAGAGGTTGAATTGCTGCTGGGATTCATCAGAAAGCATATCAATAAAGGCTATTTTATTACCGGGGAGGCACAGCGCCAGGAACGTTGGGATTATCCCCTTGCGCCCTGCGAGAGATTGTGGTGAACATGATTGTGCACAGGGATTACACGCATGCCGGCGATTCCATTGTGAAAATATTTGACGATGGTATTGAGTTTTTCAATCCGGGGAAACTGCCACCGGAAATACAGATCGAGGATTTGATCAGCGGTAATTATATATCCTGTATACGAAATAAACAGATTGCGCTTGTATTCAAGGAAGCGGTTCTGGTGGAAAAATATGGGTCCGGTATCAAGTGGATTATACAGGCTTTTACCGAATCTGATCTCCCCATGCCGCATTTTGAAGAGTTTCAACACGGATTTCGGGTGACTGTTTATAAGCCCCCCCATAAGCCCCCCCATAAAGCTTCCTTGAGTGATCGAATTCTGCAACTCATAATGGAAGAACCCGCCATCACTCAAAAAGAGGTGGGGCAAAGACTTGGCATTAGCATGGATACCTCCAGGGAATATTTTGCCAAATTGAAAAAAGAGGGGAGATTGACAAGGGTTGGGGGAAGAAAAAGTGGATATTGGAATGTTAGTGGATAATTTGTGTTATTGGCGTTAACGCCGCCAGCCGAGTTGGGCAAGCAGTATCCCGAGATGCTGCGTGATCTGGAACTCAAGGATATACTGCCTCCATCCCCAACAAGCCAAACCTGACCCCAGGCTTGATTGACACAGGCTTTTATTCACGGCGGCGCAGCCGCAGTAAAAACAAACCAGACCCCAGTCCAAAAAGTCGAGAAGCCAACACCCAATACCAGCACCCGTAACAAGGTTCAAAATCTTTAAACCCAGCTTTTTACCCCCAAAAGTGCACTCTAAGCGCAAAAAACCCCTTTTTTTGAACCCATAGCTCATTAATAACAACCATTTAACTGGGTCAGAACCATTTAACTGGGTCAGACCCCATGAAAAACACATCTTGGTGCAAAAGAGTGCGTCACCGGCTCCTGTCATCTGGTGCAGACCCGGCCGGATGCCGCAGACAATGTGAACATACTGGTGGACTGTGGCATAGCCCAGGGCCACGACCCGGAGCTTCCCTTTGATCAATTCCCGGTGCAGCCCAAAGATATTGATTACCTGTTTTTGACCCATGCCCACATTGATCACATCGGCCGGGTACCGGATCTCATAGATGCCGGATTTAAGGGCGAGA
Organism: uncultured Desulfobacterium sp.; assembly: GCA_937124525.1. Next base: position 1,506 of record CAKZLA010000039.1, on the reverse strand, counting down.
TCATCTGCACCCATGCCACAAAGGCACTGCTGCTTCCCATGCTCCACGACGGTATGTCCTTTACCCACAGGAGCCATAAAGAGATCCGCCGCCTGGAACTGGCCATTGATGATTTTTCCTGGGGTTTTGAACTGCATGAGCAATTTACCCTTAAAAAGGGGATTTCATTCAAGCTTGGCAATGCCGGGCATATTTTAGGCTCGTGCTTTATCCGATTTTGCTTTCCCCAGCCCCAGGGCATCACCCCGGCACAGCAAAAAAATGAGCAACCCCAAAAGCCCGATACTTTATCCCCCAATAACACCAATAAGCCAAGCCTGACCCCCACATATTCGGTGATTTTTTCTGGAGATCTGGGATGTACTGATACGCCCATCCTGCCGGACCCGGACCCACCGGGATCCTGCGATTTGCTGATACTGGAATCCACCTACGGCGATCGGAACCATACCAGCAGAAAAGAGCGCATTGAAACGCTGAAGGGTCTCCTAAACAAGGCCCTGGCAGACAACGGCATCGTCTACATCCCCGCGTTTTCCCTGGGCCGCACCCAGGAGCTGATCTACGAGCTGGACCGCATCAAAACCAAGGTGCCCGTATTCATCGACTCTCCCTTGGGCCTTAAAATCACAAAGATCTATGCGGATCTCGAAAGCTTTTGGGATCAGGAGGCAAAGGCCCTCAAGGCCGCCGGGGACCATCCCCTGGATTTTAAGAACCTCTATGCCGTGGAAAAATACCGGGATCATAAGCAGCTGATGGAGATGAAGGGACCGGCCATCATCATTGCAGGCTCTGGCATGTGCACCGGGGGCCGCATTGTGGATCACCTGGAACAGGGCCTGGAAGATCCCAGAAATGACCTCTTTTTTGTGGGCTACCAGGCCAAGGGCACCCCGGGCCGCCGCATGATGGAAAAAAAGATCCCGGTGAAGGCTGCCATCCATACCTTGTCCGGTTATTCGGCCCATGCCGATCAAAATATGCTTCTCAACTGGGTGAAATCCATGCCCGAACCCCCAAAGAAAATCACCCTGGTCCACGGCGAAGCCCGCGCCCGCAAAGCCTTGGCCCATGCTTTAAAACTAAGTGGGATTACTCCAGCTGGGGCTTAAAATGCTGTTTTTGCCCCCCCAAAGTGGCCTTTAAAAGATAAAATAGAGGTTTTTCAAAGCAAATTTTGGCATCCTTCATATGAGTCCCAAAGCACTTTACACTTTTTTTGAAGAAAGCTTTTAAAAATGGGGAATGGTCCCAAAGACTGTAAAGTACTTTTGAAGGATGCCCAAATTATTCTTTAATAACAGGAGATTGGCTGGGTCAGGCCCTCCAATACCCGAATATGCACATGAATACAAAGCATTGACTTAAACGCCAGAAATTATTACAATGTCACTCATGGTGTCTGGCTCTTATGGGCGCTATTAGCGCTGGCATCTGCCATTACCTGCTCAATATATGGAGGGCTGTCTGAGAAAACCTACCTTCAGATGAAGTGGAAATATT
>CAKZLA010000038.1 GCA_937124525.1 uncultured Desulfobacterium sp. | reverse complement strand
TAACCAATTTAGCCTTAACACTCTAAATATGGGCTCAAAAGCTCCCTCACCTTCTAGATCCCAAGGAGCCTCTTGGGATGGAACAGGAAGCAACGGTATCTTATCCTATTTTTTAAGCCGGTGACGGGGTCCATCAATGCCATATTTTTAAGGGTGTGGTGGTAATAGCAACGTTCTATTGCAATGGCAGCATACTCGGCAATGGCTTCCAGCACGGTGAGTTCCATGGCGGTGAAATTTTCACCGGTGATCTTATTTATCAGCTCAATGACGCCAAAAATTTTTTCGTCTGTTTTTAACGGAACACCAATAATGGAACGGGTCTGGAACCCGGTACTCTCATCAATCATAGGGCAGAAGCGATCGTCCCTTGCTACATCTGTAACAATAATAGAATGGCCAGTTTCCATGATGCGGCCAACAATCCCTTTTCCCATGGGAAGACGCGTTCCCTGGAGCTGTTTTTTTTGTTCTCCCACCACCACGGAAAATATCATCTCATTGCGTTTTATATCCTTGAGCAACAAAGACCAGTTTACCGGTTCAAATATTTTCCCCACCTGGTACATGACAATGTTCAAGGTTTCTTTAACGGTTCTTGCCTTGGCAAGGGGTTTACCAAGCTCAATAAAAAAAGAGGTGTTGTTAAATTGCTTATCCATGACACTTTTCCTATTACAGATTACAACAATGGGGCAAAAAGGCGGGCCAGGGAGTTTCGAAGCTGTTTTGGACGGCAAATGGCCGTATAATCTTCCTGGGTAAAGTCCCGGGCATCTTCCATGTCTGCATGAAACCGAACCTCCATCTCCCTGGCAAGGGCTTCGTCATAAATTAATGCATTGATTTCATAATTGAGCTCAAAACTTCTCATGTCCATGTTTGCGGTACCAATGGAACAGGACCCCCCATCCACCACAATGGTCTTGGCATGCATGAATCCCCTTTGATAATAGTAGATTTTCACCCCGGCATTGAGCAGTTCTCCCACATAAGTTAAAGCAGCCCAGTAGGGAAGGCGTTTGTCCAAAAGTCCGGTGAGCATGATGCGCACATCAATGCCACTCAGGGCGGCCGTCTTTAATGCCATGACAATGCTGGCATCGGGGATGAAGTAGGGGGTATTGATGAAAATGGTTTTTTGTGCAGAGGAGATAAGCAAAAAATACAATTGTTTAATGGATTCCCATTTGGAGTCGGGTCCGGAGGTGGTTATCTGGACCGGCAGTAGAGAATCCCCTGCATAATTTGAAATGGGCACCGGACAAATATCAATGTATTCGTTGGTGGTATTTAGCCAGGACACTGAAAAAATCTCCTGAAGAACGGTGACCGCCTCACCTTTGATACGCATGTGAGTATCCCGCCAAGCGGGGAATTGTTCTCCTCCGTCAACATACTCCTTTCCCATATTCATCCCACCAATGTAGCCGATACGGCCATCTATAACAACAATTTTTCGGTGATTCCGGTAGTTAAGGGTATGAATTTTCAAGGGGGACTGAAAATTATAATAAGGATATATCTTAATACCCAGGCCTCTTAATTTCTTAAGATATCGTTTGGAAAGATAATTCCCGATGGAGTCATATAAAATGCGTACGTCCACGCCCTGGTCAATTTTCTGTTTTAATACCTCAACCACTTGGTCGGAAAGGGGATCGGATTTCCAGATAAAATATTCCATGTGAATATAGCTGTAGGCCGAGGACAAATCCTCCAGAAGGACATTAAATTTATCTGCGCCTTCAAAAAATATGTTGATATCTGTATTTCTTGTGAGGATCGAATCTGAATTTCGATATAAAAGCTCCATGAGCTTTTTGTGCTCAAACAATGAATATTTTTCAGCAATCCACCCCATATCGGATTTTTGCTGCTCAACGATGGTCTGATGGATCTCCTGCATCCGCTTTTCAAGATTTTGCCGCACAAGGGTTTGCCCGACCTTTTTACGCATGCCCCGGCCCACCAGAAAATACACAACAATCCCACCAAAAGGAAAAAAAATAAACACCAGAAGCCAGGAAAGCGTGGTTGCTGTCTCCCGGTTGTCCAGCAAGAGGTAAAAAATAGTTATGGAAATGTAAACATAGAGGATAAAAATAAACAGAGAATTCCACCAAGACATAGACACTTTCCTTCCAGATCAACGATTGAATTAGCGCCCTTTGGGTGGGCTTTCTGTCTGGCTCAATATTTTGAGGCATGGGGGTTGGTCAGGGAAACTTCAACTCCTTGAGATCATTTTTTCTTCTTATCCAGTTTAACGTGTTTTGAAGAGATTTAATACCGATCAACTTTTTTTCCAACAGTCGCTTTCCGGGGAAATCAATCAACATGATCCCTATTAACGTGGTCAAAAGTCCCTGTCCGGGAACAAAAAGCATAACAATTCCAGCTAAAAGCAGAAGAAATCCTGCAATATTTTTAATTAATCGTCGCACCCCTTTGGCTAGAGGGGATAGGTGTGAATTTGACTTCAAAGGTTGGTGAAGAAAATAGGTCTCGGGAATTCTGCACACCAGCCAGGGAAGCATCAGAATTGTCCCCACACACATGATACTGGAGATGATCATTCCTTTAAAAATCATAAAGCAAATAAGTCCCAAATTTGCCATAGTGATCCTTGGAAATGAATTCAACCCCCAAGATTGGAGGCATTACATTTCTTACAACAACCTCTTTTTCCACCTCTGGATTGAGGCCCTTTCCCAAGCTAAAGGTGACCATAAACCGATCCCCCACCTTCAGGGAGGTTTCAGAACTCATTTTAAGGCTCAAGCCGGTGCGAGAAACATTTTTTACAACAAGGAGTCCTCTCTCTTTTTTCCATACATAGGTTCCAGAAAAATTAACATCTTTTCGGATATGTTGTCTGCGTTCAAAAATCACTGGGTAGGCATGCCCACAGACACATTTGCACTTGAGCTTCACACTTGATTTTAAACCGATAAATTTTGAGACATCCTTCTCTTTTACCAGTCCACATTGCGGACATTGGA
>CAKZLA010000037.1 GCA_937124525.1 uncultured Desulfobacterium sp. | reverse complement strand
TCCAGCCCCCACATTTGATCCGGCAGAGCCCTTTCAGATGCTGGTATCTGACCTTGGCCACTCGGATTACACCGGCCGTCTGGCCATTGGTAAAATTGCCAACGGCAGGGTCAGCTCCCGGGATGAGCTGGTAATCATAGGAAAGGACGATCTGCCCATAAAGTTAAAGGTTTCCAGCCTCCAGAGCTATGATGGTGCATCCCTTGGACCTGTGGATGTGGTGGAAGCCGGAGATATTGCTGTTGTATCGGGAACGGATATCTTTGAAATCGGAGATACTATCTGCACCAAAGAATTTCCCAAGGCCTTGCCCCGCATCACCGTTGACGAACCCACGGTCTCCATGATGTTCTCCACATCTGACTCTCCCTTTTCAGGCCTTGAAGGAAAGCTTGTTCAGTCCAGCCGAATCAGGGAGCGCCTGGAAAAAGAGGCTTTGGCCAATGTGGCCATCTCCGTCAAGGAGACCACGGAAAGGGGCTCTTTTATTGTCCAGGGACGGGGGGAATTTCAGATGGCCATTCTGGTTGAAACCATGCGACGGGAAGGGTTTGAGCTGTGCGTGGGCAGACCCAAGGTGATCTATCGTACCGGTGCTGATGGGCAGAAAACAGAGCCTGTGGAGCGACTCTACGTGGATTGTGAAGAGACCTTCACCGGAGTGGTCACGGAGAAGCTCTCCATTCGCAAGGGACGTCTGGTGAACCTCTCCAACAAACGGGGACGGGCCAATTTGGAATTTTCCATCCCCTCCCGGGCACTCATTGGATACCGGGATGAATTTCTCACCGATACCAAGGGTACGGGCATCATGAACTCCATCTTTGATGGATATGAACCTTACCGGGGGGATTTTCCCACCCGCCGAACGGGCTCACTGGTCAGCGACAGAAAGGGAAAAGGCGTACCCTATGCTCTTTACAACCTGGAACCCCGGGGACGTCTCATGATTGTCCCGGGCACCCCGGTGTACGAAGGCATGGTGGTGGGAGAGCACAGCAAGAGCAACGATCTGGATGTCAATCCCTGCAAAGAGAAGAAGCTCACCAACATGAGGGCTTCGGGTAAAGATGACAGCACCACCTGTTCCCCGGTAAAACCCTTGACACTGGAGCAGGCATTGAACTTTGTCAATGAAGACGAGCTGGTGGAAGTGACGCCTTTGAGCATCCGAGTTCGCAAAAAAATCCTTTCCCGACAAAGACGCTACACCAATAGATAGTCTTTTTTCAAATCATATGTTTTTATTGCGGACAATTATCCTGGCAGGGGAATCTCTCCGGTCAGGATGTCCGGCACCATCTCGTAATGGCAAAAATTTGTTGATTCAAGCCAGCTATTTTTTTGATTTCACAGGCTTTCCGGGGTATTTTTCACCCCTCGTTGGGGGATTCGTCAAGGAGCGATGCCACAAGGGTTCTTAATTTCTGCATTTGAACGGGTTTTTCCATAAATTGGGTTGCCCCGGCCCGAAAGGCTTTTTCCTCCTGCATCTCATCCCCATAACCGGTAATGATGATAATTTTAGAATATGGGCAGATTGCCTTCATTTTTTTAAGCAGTTCAATGCCGTCCATACCCGGCATATCCAAATCGGTCAGCACCACCGCCACCGGGCATTTTGTAAACACTTCCAATGCCTCACAGGGATCAACAAACCCTTGCACATCAATTTTCATGACAGTCAAAAACCGTATAAGCAGTTTTAAAATCATGGGATCATCGTCCACCACCATTACACTGGGAGCACTGATAGATGTTCCCGTCCCAGGGCCATTGTCGAATTTTATTTTTTCTTTTACATGTAACGATTTTCCAAGGATATTTGACTCACTCATGTTGGACTTCCTTTTCATGTTTACCGATGAGCACCCGATTTCCGCCGCCTCGTTTTGCCTCACACAAAGCAGAAATGGATTTTTTGATAAACTCTTCGGCTCCCTGATCTTTATCAGTTATATATTCTGCAATCCCCACACTGATAGTTATGTGAAAATCGGATGTCTCATATCTAAACGAATGTTCCGCCACCCTTTTCCCCAACCGTTCACATACCAATCGCCCTTTTTCAGGATCAAGGTGGGTCATCAACAGGGCAAATTTATCCATCCCATATCGACAGGCCGTGTCATTTTCCCGAAATGCGTCCCTGATAATCGTACCGACCTGTTTTAATACCATATCCTCCGCCACATGACCATAGGTCTCCTTCACCCGTTAAAAATACTCAATATGTATCATAACTGCCAGGAGTCGATGACCATACCGTCGCTCACTTGCCATCTCTTTTTCCAACATCGTCTCAAAGTACCGACGGTTGTATAGCCCGGTCAATTTATCCTGGATCGTCATTTTCTGAATCTGATGGGTCATTTGTTCGATTTCACGTTTAAGCCGGACTTTTTCCAGGGTGTTTTGAATGCTCCGATTCAAAACCGGTGTGGAGAGTCTGTTTTTAGGAATGCAATCG
>CAKZLA010000036.1 GCA_937124525.1 uncultured Desulfobacterium sp. | reverse complement strand
GAGAGCGTCAGGAAGACATTCCACTCCTCGTATGGTTCATGCTGGATAAATTTTCAAAAAGTATGGGAAAATCGGTCAAACATATTTTGAAAAAGGATATGAACTTGTTGATCCGGAATATCTGGCATGGAAATGTCCGTGAATTGAAAAATATTATTGAGCGGGCTATGATTATGAGCACCGGATCGACTTTGCAGTTCGAATTTTTAGCGGATATGGAGAGCCCGACAGAAGAGATGAATCTCTCGCTTAAAGAGATTGAGAAAAAACACATTTTAAAAGTGCTCCATCACACGGGCTGGCGTGTTAGTGGTAACAAGGGTGCCGCAGAAATCCTGGAACTCAAACCAACGACCTTGGAAGCTAAAATGAAAAAAATGGGCATCAAGCGCCCAACCAAATAAGTAGTCATACTTTAATTTTCATCGGTTCTTGTTTTTGATATCTCAACAATGTTAAATTAGGTGAAGCATAAAGTATAGGGAAAACTTTTATCCGAATACTTAGATGTCCACCCTGCCGCACCGTTTTAACTGCGTGAATAAATTTACGAAATCGTCAGGCCATATTGATCTATTTTTCTGTATAAGGTGCTTCTGGAGATCCTTAATGATCTGGCGGTTTTTGTTTTATTGTTTTTGAATTTTGTTAAATACCTTTGAATAAGCCGGGCCTCTGCTGTTGCCTTGCTTGGGGTTTCATCCCACATGACGATACCATTTGAAGATGAATCCTGTTGAAGCTCGAAGGGCAATACGTCACAGGAAATAACATGGGAAACCGACATGCTGACCGCTCTTTCGATGACATTGCTAAGCTCTCTTATATTTCCGGGCCATTCGTAATTCATCAGTATATCCATTACCTTGGGATCAATTTTATTTACATCCTTGCCAAAGCGCTGACTGATGCTTTTCATTAAATACTCTGCCAAAAGAGGAATGTCTTCCCTTCTTTCCCGGAGCGCAGGAATGGGAATCGTAATAACACCAATTCTATAGTACAGATCATGCCGGAATTTTTTGTTTTTTATTTCTTCAAAAATATTTTTATTTGTGGCACAGATTATTCGGACATCAAAGGGTATGCGTTCCCTTCCTCCCAGTCGAACAACCGATTTTTCTTCCAGGACTCTCAATAATGAGGCTTGGAAATCCAGCGGTGCTTCACCGATTTCATCTAAAAATATCGTCCCTCTGTCGGCAAGCTCAAATTTACCGGGGTTGCCATTTTTACGGGCACCCGTAAAAGCACCTTCTTCGTAACCAAACAGCTCACTACAAAGCAGTTCCCGGGGAACGGCAGCACAATTGATGGCAAAAAACGTCTTCCTGCTTCTGCGTCCAGCATTGTGTATGGACTGGGCAAAAAGATCTTTTCCTACTCCGCTTTCGCCTATTAAAAATATGTTTGAATCTGAAGTGGCTGCTATTTTTGCCTGATTTACGGCATGTTTGAAATGACTGCTTTCTCCAATAAGTTTATCAAAACATATATTTGTCTTTGGTTTGATTATTTTGTTTACAATGTTATGGGTTTCATTCATTACAATCACATAGCCTTTATGCTCCATATCGGATTCGTCTTTTAATGGGGTCACATTTACAATTAATTTTTTATTCAACCCTTTGGGCGTCATGAAACTTACCGTTTCGCCATAAAATGCTTTATCGCTGTTTAATAATTTCGCAAAGTTGGGATTTCTTGTATGGACATATTTTTTAAAATTGAGGCTATCCGGGGAATCAATACCTAATAAATCTCCGGCTGCTTCATTATATTGGATAATGTTGCCTTTAACATCAAAAACAATCAAATACCCAGTCATTGACTCAATTATGGCTTTTCTCAGAACATTTGAGGCCTCGCTCTGTTTGTACAACTGGATCAACTTGAATTTACGCTCGATTGCTTTAGCTGTTGACCGGACAACGGCTAATGTGTGGGGATTCATTAAATGATATGGGCCAGTCAGGTTGAGAATACCTATGATCTGCTTGCGTTCATTGCATATGGGAGCGGCGGAACAGGTACACAGGCATGCACATTTACAATAATGTTCATACCCAAAAATATGCATGGGACGACCTGTGGTTAATACGGTCCCAACAGCATTGGTCCCCATAACGCTTTCCGACCAGTTGGAACCTTCAATGAAATTCCCTTGGGCTGCGAAGGCTTTTGCCTTTTCAGAGCCTACTCTTTCCAATAAGATTCCTTGTTTGTCTGCTAAAACAATACAAAATCCCGTTTCCTGAGCAATATTGTACAAATCATGCATTGCCGGTAGTGCAGCTTCAATAAGTTTCTTATTTTCTTTTCGAAGTTTTTTTAATTGATTTGGTGTTAACAATTCATTGTTTGTTTGTTTACTTGGATCAACATTATACTTGCGACTTCTTTTCCATGACTCAATCACAAATTTATGTACGGTAAAAGAATTGTTAATTGACCTTGCGTCTTCCCACATGGTGTTCATTTTTCTGCAATCATTTTTATCTAACTTAACCATTGTCTTGGCCATGAAATTGACTGTTTTAGACGTCACAAGGTCTGCGATTATGCTTAAATTACCTTGTTTCTCCCTGGACTTATCATCTACCATGATCACCATATTGTTGTTCTGAATATCCTTAACCCTGTTTTTTATTCCTTCTAACTGCATCAACTAATCCCCCGTTTCAGTAAGGCTGCATTTCATGGAATCTACATTTGTTTAATGCTTTGACGAAAATCTTAAAACCTTGTTTGTATGGAGCGTTTAAGCCTATGCTTGTAAATATTCGGTCAGCACCCCATCTTCACCTGTTTTGGTCTGCTCACATAGCATTAGTATGTTACGCAGCCCCAAACAGGCGAATATGGAGCACTGTCCAAACATTTACATAAGCAAACCGAATATTTACATATGCTTATAAAATATTTGATTTACATGGTTCATGTTTTTATATTCATAATATTAGCAAAAAATATGCCGGCGTGCAGTTTTGTTGAAGATGATTCATATTCTATTGACTTATCAGTGACTTAAATTCCTTTATGTGAATTTTTCGAAAATTTTATATAAAAAATTCCCATTATATTGTGGATGATCCCAATATAATGGGAAAATTAAGGATGGAAAACGCTGGAAAAGGTATTGGAAAATGTGTACACGTCTGTTGAATGAAAATAGCTTGAAACGCCTTTTGGCTGATAAGGGAGCTTAACACATTTGCACCATCGGTAATACTGCCATCTGATATTGCCTCATGATCGCCCTGAAATCGGGGTACTGTAGGGCTTTATATCGTTTTGTTCCAGTACGAAACATTTTTATGGTTGAATGTCGTCTCATTATTGCACACTTTTTATCAAAAAATGATTTTACTTGAACATCTTTTCCGATGAAATATTTTTCATAAATAGTAATAACGGAATGTTAGGCGTGATATTTTTCGTATCGTATCAATTTTATATCATATGGCATGCTCATTGCTCTTTGAATTCAACAACACGTCGGAATTTAATAAAATAAAATAGGAGTTATTATGGCAAAACGATTTATGAGTATGCGTAATTTGACATTTGTTCTTCATGAATTTGTAGAAGATCAGAGAACTACATTATATCGAGGAACCGATAGAGCCGGTCTTAAACAGGATCAAATGGTTTTAAATGCGGCTTTTGAACTGGCAAGAGATATGATGCATCCCATTTTCGAAGAGATGGACCGGGAGCCGCCGGTACTGAACCAGGGAAACGTTGAAGTTCATCCTGAAGTTAGAAATATTATGCAGACCCTGGGCGAAGACGGATGGATGGCAGCCACATTCCCTGAAGAATGGAATGGGGAAGAGATGGATTCCACATTGATTCATGCGGTGAATTTTATTTTTTCCGCAGCTAATTATTCGGCTGCTGTATTTCAGGAGTTGACCGTTGGAGCAGCACGTCTCATCTTCACATTTGGATCCGATGCGCTTAAAAAATGCTATCTGCCGTCCATGCTTAGTGGCAAATGGCAGGGCACCATGGCCCTGACCGAGCCGGAGGCCGGCTCGTCCCTTGGGGATTTAAAAACCAGTGCAGTCCCCCTTGAAGATGATACCTATTCCATAACGGGCGAGAAAATTTTCATATCTGCCGGAGATCATAATGGGGTGGACAATATCGTTCACCTGATGTTGGCCAGAATCAAGGATGCCCCTGCCGGCGTTAAAGGGATCTCATTGTTTGTGGTTCCCAAATTGCGGCCCGATGAACAGGGGAACCTGGTTGCAAACGATGTCACCGTAAATCAGATTTTTCATAAAATGGGATATAAGGGCGCTCCGATCACAGGTCTCACAATGGGAGAGAAAAATAACTGTATCGGCTATCTGGTGGGTGAGCCCAACAAAGGACTTTTCTATATGTTCCAGATGATGAACGGTGCCCGGCTGGAAGTTGGAATAGGCGCCACTGGCATTGCCACAGCTGCATACCATGCCGCCCTTGAATATGTCAGAGAAAGAAAACAGGGGCGACTGTTATCAGATAAAAAAAATCCCGATCAGGTTTCCATTATTGAGCATCCAGATGTTAAGCGGATGCTCATGTTTCAGCGTTCCGTTTCAGAGGGCAGCCTTGCCTTGATACTCCTCTGTGCTCTTTATCACGATTTTTCCCATGATTTGCCGGATGATCAAAGGGAAAAATTTGCATTGCTTCTGGACATTCTCATTCCCGTGGCAAAAAGCTTTCCCTCTGAGATGGGGATTCTCTCCACCAGTGAGAGTATTCAATGTTTCGGAGGATATGGATATTGCGATGATTTTCCTGTGGAGCAGCATTTCAGAGATACCCGGATTCATCCCATCCATGAAGGGACAACCGGTATCCAGGGGATGGACCTGCTTGGCAGAAAGGTCAGGATGCAGGATGGGAAAGCCTTTGATTTGCTTATAGTGGAAATCAGGAAGACCATTGACCAAGCCACTACATACCCGGAATTTCAGCGGGATGCCAAAGACTTGGCTGATGGGCTTGAACAGATTCAAACAACAACACGAAAGCTTTTAGAAACAGGGTATCAAGATGGCGGTGAGGCCTTGCTTGCAAATGGCACCATATATCTGAAGATGTTCGGCATTTTTATTATCGGCTGGATATGGCTGGCTCAGGCCCTGGTTGCCTGCGATAAACTGAAGCAAAAAAAGGTTAAAAAGATGGATAAGCAATTCTATCAGGGCAAAATCAAGGTTGAAGCTTATTATTTTGCCAATGAGCTTCCCATGATTAATTCTCTTTCTCAGATACTGACTCGGCAGACGCCGGTGACACTCTCCATAGAAAAAGAACATTTTACGAATTGATCTGTGTGGAAAAAAGAGGAGGGAGGAAAGATGAAATATTCATATGAAACACTTGAATGTCAGATGGAAAATAAAATTTTTATCATTACGGTGAATCGTCCCAAGGTGTTGAACGCCTTGAATTCGAAAGTCTTTTCAGAATTATCAGCAGTCTTTGACCGGATAGGTTCAGAAAATGATGTGGATGTTGTCATTCTCACGGGCATGGGAGATAAGGCATTTATCGCAGGCTCTGATGTGTCTCAAATGGCTGAACTGACATCTCTGCAGGGGAAAGCATTTGCCCTGGCCGTTAATAAAGCCCAGCAAAAGATCGCTGTTTCTCCCAAACCCACAATTGCTGCAGTCAACGGATTTGCCTTCGGTGGCGGACTTGAGGTGGCCATGTGCTGTGATATCCGGGTGGCTTCGGAGCGGGCAAAATTCGGTCAACCGGAGTTAAATGTGGGACTAATTCCCGGAGGCGGGGGAACCCAACGGCTCCAGAGGCTTGTGGGACAGGGAATTGCAAAAGAGATGATTTTTACGGCCAAAATAATTGATGCCATCAGGGCATATGAGATTGGCCTGGTAAATCGTGTTGTTCCCCATGAGCAGCTCATGGAGCAGGCCAGGACAGTTGCTGAGGAAATGGCTTCTAAATCCAGTGTATTGCTTCAATTTGCAAAATCAGCCATAGATACCGGGGCTGAAATTGATCTGGAGAGTGCCCTGAAAAATGAAATTGAATTGTTTGCGCAATGCTTCTCCACCCGGGATGGGGTAGAGGGCATGCGTGCCTTCCTTGAAAAGAGAAAGCCTGATTTTATCGGTAACTAAAATTTTATCTGGCGCATTCCCATATTTCCGGCCAGGGCACTAATTCTTTGATCTGTAACTCTATGATCAAGTTTAAAGAATTCCGGTTCTGGACGTTTGTTCATGAGCTTTAAAAAATGGCATGCAAATTGCCATGCTAAAGGCTTATTGCTTAGCACTACAGCGACACTTTGCTTGTTTCACTAAAAATCGAGTGTCGAAAGGTGGGGAAATACCCTTAAGAATCCCCTCGAACAGGATAGATCATGGAAGTATCGCTGTAGTGTTAGTGCACATAAACATTAAAATAAAAGGATTTTAAGACGTCCTTCATTCACTGGTTGACACTTTTTCAAAATATTCCCTTGTTTTATGGGAATCTTGTTAAAAAAGTGTCAACTACTTTTCAGGGGATATGAAGGATGCCAGCAATTATAACTCTCTTTGAACCAGAAACCTCCTCGATCCCTGCCTTAATTCCATCTTTTCAGCATTCACATGATGACATTTAACTCACTAATCCAAGATTCCGGGTTGCCTCGCAAATTCTATATTCTTGTGAAATGATCAGATTAATCTACTCCTAAGATGCATTCTACATGTTGTCCAATTCTAAACCGGCTTAGGGAGTTCATGGAAAATAATCTACCCAATGCTAATGAACTCCATAGCCACTATCCGGAGTTCTCCATGCAAAAGTGGGTAGTTTTATTATCATGAACTCCCTTACATACCAATAAATATATCGACCAACATGATACCATTTAGCTATCTACTCTATCTATGCGTCATAAGATCAATGCCGTACATGATGATCTGAGGAGCGATCATCAAACCTGATGCGTCACAGATCAAAGCTGAACGTGCAGACGGCTACAAGGTTTTTTATTGATGTGCATGTGTTGCGTTCAACACTTATGTTGCGCTTCGTTTATGTTGTGTTCCACACTTCTTGGATCGAATTCATTGTGATGCCAAGCTCACCACAGCAGCATGCCGATGTCTTACATAAAGACTGTGTGTTAACTGTTATGGCCGCTAAATATCATTCATTAACTGGAGTTATTATATAAAAATGAAGTCCATGGCATCTAAATTGCATTTAACAAATTCGTATCGTCAGTAAGTTCCCAATAACCAGGGTGATAAAAGCCTGCTTAATTCTTTTAACGCCGGGCGGTATTCAAAAGAAATTCCTGAATGTCAGGACTTGTTGAGAAGGCCTGTTTAACAGTTATAACATGTTTGATTTGTTGATATATTATGTGTTTAAAGAAGTTTAAAAATAGAATATTCCGTATAAACCTACATGGCAGCAACCACCTACCACAACGAAAAATGAAACTATAACAATATCAGTATTTCGGACGGAGTTTCATATAACGGGCATGTCCTGCCGGGCACAACGAATATTGAAAGTGATATCATGCCGCCCCCCCCGAGGAGCAATGGGCCCGGCCCGGAACCGTAGACGGCCC
>CAKZLA010000035.1 GCA_937124525.1 uncultured Desulfobacterium sp. | reverse complement strand
CGGTTTCCGTTGCTGATCTCAAATCAGCATGGAAACAGCCCTTTGGAGATTTGATATGAGTAGTGTAAATGTACTGGTACTGACAGGCTATGGCCTGAACTGCGACAATGAAACCGCTTATGCCTTTGAACTGGCCGGGGCAACGGCCGCAAAGGTTCATATTAATTCAGTGATTGATGGGTCCGTGGATCTGGCGGCCTACCAGATTCTGGTGTTCGGCGGCGGATTCAGCTGGGGGGATGACCACGGGGCCGGGGTGATCCAGAGCCTTAAATTAAAGAATCACATGGGGGAAAAACTGCTCTCCTTTGTGGACCAGGGGAAATTGATCATCGGCATCTGCAATGGATTTCAGACCCTGGTGAATCTGGGGCTGCTGCCGGGATTTGATGGCAATTATACGGATCGGTCCGTGGCTCTTACCTGGAATGATTGCGGTAATTTCCGGGATCAGTGGGTGCATCTGGGCATTAATGATAAAAGTCCATGTGTGTTTACCCAGGGACTTGATTCTGTGATTGATTTGCCGGTGCGCCATGGGGAAGGAAAATTTGTGGCGGATGCGTCGGTGGTGCATCGCCTGGAAAAAAACAACCAGGTGGTGATGCGCTATGCCTTTGGAAATGGGGCCTCAGCCAAGGGGAACTTTCCGGATAATCCTAATGGCTCCATGGGGGATATTGCCGGAGTTTGTGATCCTTCTGGTAAAATTTTCGGCCTTATGCCCCATCCTGAGGCCTTTAACCATTTTACCAATCATCCGGACTGGTGTCGAGAATTTGAAGTATCCAGACGAAAAGGGGCGGGTGACTTCATGTCCAGAATGGATATGACGCAGGGTATTCAGATTTTTAAGAATGCGGTGGATTTTATGCATATGGGATAGGTAAATTTGTAGCGAGTTGCGTTCATTTGTGGCAGTGCCTGAAGGGTCCTATCTGCTGAGAAATACCAGCGCCCTTTGATTTTGATTCCCCACTATTTGATGGGGTGATAATTTTAAATGGGCGCTTTTTTATAGTTCATAGCCCCTGTGATTACGACCTGTTTATTGGTTTTTCCAAATTTCCATGTTGACCCTCCTCTGTATTTATAAAAAACCGGCAAGAAAATCCCTGAGTCTTTAGCTCAGGGGATGAATTGCCGGACTCGCTAACCTTGAGATTCAATATATTTCCTTACGAATAGTAGAATATTTAATTAGGCTTAAATCCTTATTTAACATGCAAAAATTGGCATGGTTCAAAAGAGCATATGCCAGGATAACACTTTTACCAAGTCTTTTTCTTGACCTGTTAGGCGTAACTATTCCATATGTAATGATATTATTCCTATACGAGGGGCGAAAAATTATCAAAAAATGTTGCCCTGTTTTGAACCAGGCCCAAAAATTTAACCGGATATCACTGACTGGTTATGACAAATCATGGTTTGAGAAGTTTAAATCAGCAAAAAATGGAGGTAACTATAAATGATACTGTCTATTGGAGTAAGTGTTAAAAAAATGTTTTATTTGTTTTTATTTTTGATATGTTTCCCACTATCAGGCATTTTAATCAACATGGCAAATGCAGGACAATATGAGTTGACCGTGGAAAACGGTAGTGGAAGTGGTGTTTATGAAGAAGGGAGTACCGTAATTATCTGTGCTGCTCCATCCGATAAATTGAACTCAGATAGTATAATGCATGAGCCCTTGGATGTCAATGCCCCCATACGGTTTTTTGATACATGGACAGGAGATATAAGCTATATTAACGAAGTCGGGGCTGCAAAAACCACCCTTGTGATGCCAACAAAAAATCTGATAGTTACCGCTGAATACCTCAATACAGACAGGTGGGTAGTGCCTCTGATTCAAGCCATTATTCCCCAGCCCCACATCGGAATTATCCTCTTTCTCCATGGTCAAGGCGGTTCAGCTGCTAATTTGACTTTCCACGAGGAAACCCGTTTGTTTATCGGACAGGCCGTGGCAAGGGGTTATGGTGTTATTGCCATTGATTCCTACGACAAAAATCAAGGTGCCTGGGACGAGGAACGCTCTGGTGAGTATAATGTGGATATGCAGCGTATTGCCGCCATGCGCAACACATTGATAGCAACTGGGGAAATTAGTGAAACGGATCTTTTTTTTCTTGCAGGAATTTCAATGGGTGGGGTGTTTGCATCCCGGTTGGCAGAACAGAGTATAACCCCTGAAGTTAACATACCAGTTGCGGCAACTGCGCTTTTTGTATCTAAACTCGCTGAAGAAGTGGTAGCCACAACCCGTGTGCCTACCATTTTTATTATGGCAGAAAATGATAAAGTACTAGACTTGGCTCTGGCGAAAAATAATTTTTCCGACCTTATAGAACGGCAAATTCCAACGCAGTTGTTCGTTTTGACAGCAACACCCCTGCACCCGCATCAATTTTGGAATATTGACGGTCTCACTCGCCTTGATTCCGAAACCATATATAACTCCCTTGATGATGGTGGATTTTTAAGCTCCGATGGATTGGTGTCTGATTCAGCTTTTGAAGATACAAACGCTGATGGTATAGCAGATTGGCAGTCGGTTGTACCGGAGCCTCTGAGCAGATATGCCTTTGACATTGAAGCCCAGCTTATTAAGTCAGCTGCAGGACATGGTTTTTATAATGATTATTCGAGTCGCGTTTTTTCATTTTTTGACAATCCCACTACAATTTTGGATATCCTTCCAGAAATAACAAATTTTGAGCCTGTTAACGGTCCACCCTCGACTATGATCACCATCAACGGGGCGAATTTTGCCGGAATTGGCTCCGTTTCTTTTAACGGCGTTCAATCAGAGTTTTCGATCATTACTTCGTCTGTAATCCGCGCCAAGGTACCTACTGCTGCAAGTACAGGGTTAATTAGCGTTACCAATGCTGTGGGAACTGCTATGAGTAGTGAAGAATTTACTGTGCTTGGCCCAAAGATAACAAAGTTTTTACCAGAAGCCGGTGTCACAGGTTCTCGGGTCGTTATTTATGGAGAGAATTTTATTGACATTAATCAAGTTACTATTGGTGGTATTCCCACTGAATTTGTAGTTAAGACCAATGGAATTATCACTATAACGGTTCCTTTGGATGCCGTCACTGGTCCCATTGTGGTGTCAAATTTTGTTGGGGAGACTGCCAGCTCTGTCGACTTTGTCGTACCGGCAGTGCCGGAAATTTCCGAGTTCTATCCTTCTTCAGGGATAGTTGGGACATATATTACGCTTGTTGGCGTCGGGTTTGCCCATACCAGGGGGATCTATTTCGGTCGTATAAAAGTCCCGTTTGAAATTGATTCAGATACACAGGTTAGAGCTATGGTACCTGAAAATGCTTCAAGTTGTAAAATAATAATTGTAACTTTGGGCGGCCGCGCAACCAGCACTTCATACTTTAGAGTGATAGATTAAAAGTTTTCATGCGATGATTTGAATTCGAATAAAATGACTCGTGATAGGTGGCAGAGCAGTTTGTCAAGGGCTAATGCCTTGAGTGATTTATATATACAGGAGACCGGGATATGAATAAATTCAAAGTGTTTGTATATACGCCAGCTGGCTCTAATGATGCATTATTGTCCATTGCTGCTTGCCGTGCTGGTGGAGTAGGGGTTTTTAATGCTGAATTGGACGCTCTTCCAGAACAGATTCTCGGGCATCTGGATTATATTTCTCAAATGACCACCGGCGGATTCGGTTTGAAACTTGGATTTTGGGATGATCTATTAATGATGGATTTGATTGGATATTCCCCAAAAGGATTGCGCTGGCTTATTCTTGATGCGGAATTGCTATCGGGCTGTCAAGAGCCAATTGTTGAACTTAAGCAAAGCGGGGTTGGTATACTCGCTGAAATAAAAACGCTTGATTGGCCTGGGAGTTCATTGGAACAAGTTGTCGATGGACTGGTTTTGAAGGGGAATGAATCGGGAGGGTTTGTAGGTGAAAACAGCAGTTTTATTATGCTGCAAAAATGGCGTCTGCACTCGCGGTTACCACTTTATATCCGTGGCGGTGTGACACCCTTTGTTGCTGGGGCTTGTAGCGTTTTGGGCGTTAAAGGTTGTGTTCTTGACAGTCAGGTTTTGTTGCTGGATGAATCCCCTTTTGCAAAGAGGTTGAAGCCTGTCTTAGGAAATCTTTCCGGTACGGAAACAATTGCCGTAGGCAGCAGCTTGGTGGGAAAATATTTTCGCGTACTTGCTCGTCCTGGTCTCCATGTGGCCCAGACATTTTGTTCTGAGGGTGATGGGCAAAATACAGAGGCTTTGTATGAACTGGCAAAAGAAAAGATAGATTGGAAAGATTCCTTAAACGGATTGTTACCTGTGGGGCAGGATATCTGCTTTGCTGGTGATTGGCACAAGAAGTATGGTCATATGGCTGCAGCATTCCGGGCAATTGACTCTGCTGTTGATGAAAGATGGCTTCAAGTCGAAAATGGGATTTCTCTGTTGGAGAACACTCCCCTGGCCCAGACCCTTGGTACTGTTCTGCCGTTGGTTCAGGGCCCCATGGCACGGGTCTCTGATTGTGCAGCGTTTGCAAGTGCCGTATTCCAGGGCGGAGCGCTTCCGGTGATGGCGCTGTCCTTACTTAAAGGAAAGGCGCTGAATGCACTAATGGAAAATACGGGAAAAGCGCTTGGTGACAATCCTTGGGGAGTGGGCTTTTTGGGGTTTGCTCCCCAGGTTTTACTTGATGAACAACTGGCCTTGGCTAAAAAATATCATCCCAGAGTGGCGATTATTGCAGGTGCACGTCCCGATCAAGTTGCAACATTTGAAAGGGCTGCCATGGTTTCATTTTTGCATATCCCATCGGCGGATTTAATTCCGTTGTTTCTTCAAGAAGGGGCTCGTCGCTTTATTTTTGAAGGACGTGAATGTGGCGGACATATAGGTCCTCTCAGTGGATTCATTTTATGGAGTTCAATGGTGGAGTCTCTCCTTTCAGAACTATCCAAAGGAAAAATTAAAGGAGAAGAGATTCAAGTGCTTTTTGCTGGTGGTATTCATGATGCCTTTTCTTCTGCCTTAGTTCAAGCCATTGCAGCACCCTTGGTGAACAAGGGAATCGGGATTGGGCTTCTCATGGGGAGCGGTTATCTTTTTACAAAGGAAATAGTGGATACGGGTGCAATTATGCCGGTATTTCAGCAAGAGGTGCTCCAATGTGAGCACACTGTAACCCTTGAATCCGCCCCAGGTCATGTGAGCCGATGTTCATATACGCCATTTGCACAGTTTTTTTTACGTAAGCGTAGAGAATTGTTTGAGAAAAATACACCATCCCATGACGTTCGAACCATGTTGGATGGGCTTGTGATGGGTAAATTGCGCATTGCAGCCAAAGGCTGTGATCGAATGAATGGAACGACCCGGTTGACAAGTTTTGATGAAACCTACCAAAAGCGTGAAGGTATGTACATGCTCGGGCAGTTGGCAACACTTCGTGCAGAGGTCACCAATATTTCTACCTTGCATCGTGAGGTGATAAAAGATGCGAACAGGTTGCTGGCTGCATGTGTCAAAGAAAAAATGCCAGTAAGTGCAATTCCTGGAAAACCTGCTGATATTGCTGTCATTGGGGTAAGCAGTGTATTACCGAAGTCAAAGACAACGCAGGATTTTTGGGAAAATATTCTTCTCAAGATTAATGCCATTACAAAAATTCCTTCTCATCGATGGGATTGGCATCTGTACTATGATAAAGATAGATATGCCAAGGATAAAATTTATTCCAAGTGGGGCGGATTTCTGGATGACTTTGTTTTTGATCCTACCCAGTATGGCATTCCGCCTAATTCCATCAAAAGCATTGATCCTATGCAGCTAATGGCGCTGGATATTGCTCAGCAAGCCATCGTTGATGCCGGTTATGACAAAAGGCCGTTTGATCGAGAAAAAGCATCTGTTATTATTGGTAACAGTGCTTCGGGAGATGTTGGTGTTCAATACGGACTTCGTGCCGAATTACCCCGGTTTATGGGCAATCTTCCCGATTCAGTTGCGGAACGGTTACCAGAGTGGAGTGAGGATACCTTCGCTGGAATTCTTTCGAATGTTGTGGCTGGCCGTATTTCTAATCGACTCAACATGGGGGGGGTGAATTTTACCATTGACGCGGCGTGTGCCTCTTCAATGGCAGCAATATATCAAGGTGTCAACGATTTGAGTGCAGGACGAAGCGACCTGGTAATCGCTGGTGGTGTTGATACGGTTCAAACCCCTTTCAGTTATATGTGCTTCAGCAAAACCCAGGCTTTATCACCCCAAGGGAAATGTAATACCTTTGATGCTTCTTCTGATGGCATTGTACTTGCCGAGGGGATTGCTATGGTTGTCTTGAAACGGCTTGAAGATGCTGAACGCGATGGTGATCGAATTTATTCCATAATAAAGGGTGTCGGTAGCAGTAGCGATGGGAAGGCCATGGGCTTGACAGCCCCTCTGCCCGCTGGTCAGTTGCTTTGCATGCGCCGAGCTTATGAACAGGCCGGTTTTTCCCCAAATACGGTAGAAATGTTTGAAGCCCATGGCACTGGAACCATTGCTGGCGATACTGCTGAGTTGGAAAGCACAACCCGTTTGCTCAAGGAAACGGGGAGCAGGGCTCATCAAGCAATGATTGGATCCGTAAAAACAATGATTGGTCATACCAAGGCCACTGCTGGAATTGTTGGATTGATAAAGGCAACGCTTGCGCTTCATCACCGTGTTTTACCACCGCATTATGGTGTTAAAAAGCCAAATCAAATGCTTCAGGAAGCTGATAGTCCACTATACCTTGTTGATGAGGCAATGCCTTGGTTGGCGCAGAAAAAACAACCGCGTCGGGCCTCTGTCAGCGCCTTTGGGTTTGGTGGAACAAATTTTCATATTGTTTTGGAAGAATGTACCTCAGAGTATCGGCCTTGGGTTCGTTCCGCGGTTGGTGATCGTTGGCCGGCAGAACTTTTATTGTGGAGTGCTCCTGACAGAAACGCATTGATGGATCAATTGAAGGATCTTCAGCGACAACGTGGAAAAATAAAAAACATTGAATTGCGGGACCTTGCATATAATTTGTCTAAACGTTGGAAAAGGGGATCTGAAACCATAGCAATTGTTGCCAGGGACTTGAATGATCTTTTAAAAAAGATTCATGGCACATTGCGGTATATGGATTCCCAAATTTCATCATTGCCTTTGGGCGTGTATTCTAATGAATGTTGCGAAAATGATGGGAAATTGGCTGTCTTATTCTCAGGTCAAGGTGCTCAATACACTGGTATGTTAAGAGAATTGGCAGTATATTTTCCTGTTTTGTCTGAGGTAATATCAGAAGCGGATGAGGTGTTGGCAGACCCTTTTAACAGGCGATTTGGTGATGGAAAGCGATTGAGCCATTTTATATATCCACGAGCTACTTATGATGATCAGGCCCAATCTAATGCTGCCAGAGAATTAACCGGTACTGACGTTGCGCAGCCTGCATTGGGTGCTGTTGAGGCGGGCCTTTGGAAATTAATGCTTACATTGGGTTTGAAACCCGATATGCTGGGCGGACATAGTTATGGGGAGTTCGTGGCATTGTTTGCCGGTGGTGTATTTGATTTTGATATTTTGATGTCTCTTTCTGAGGCTCGGGGAAGGTTTATCGTTGATACTTCCAAAGATGATGGCTCCGATCTTGGGAGAATGTTTGCAATTAACGCTTCCAGAGATTATGTTGAAAAAGAATTATTCGGTATTGATAACGTTGTTATCGCCAACCATAATGCACCTGAGCAAATTATTATTTCCGGATCTACATCAGCCATCAGAGAGGCTATGGAAAAATTTTCAGATGCCAAGATACTGGTCACTGAAATTCCTGTTTTGACCGCCTTTCACTCCCCTTTTGTTGCGCCAGCACAATCTGCTTTGGCAGATTTGATTGAAAAAAATATTTGGAGGGATTACAAAATTCCGGTATATTCAAATACAACTGGAAAACGACATTCTCAAAAAAGCCATGAAATTAAAGCTGTTATGCTTGATCACCTGGTGATGCCTGTTGAATTTGTGAAACAAATTGAAACTATGTATCACGACGGGGCCAGAGTGTTTTTGGAGATTGGGCCTAAAAGCATACAGACGGATCTGGTTAGCAATATTTTGGGAAAACGTCCCCATCACGCTATAGCAATTGACGGTCATGGGGGGGGGATCACCGGGCTTTTGCATGTAATGGGGCAGTTGTTGTGCTCAGGTATCGGTCTGGATCCAATGAAGCTTTTTGATGGACGTAGTTGTTTAAATGGAGATCCCCGGCATTTAAGCAAAATGCAGCGCAGTGTGCCGGTACCTGAACACGCATGGATGCTCAATGGGGGGTGTGCCAGACGGGCAAAGGATCCTATTATAAAAGATGTTATCAGGGAAGATGACTCTGCCAGATGTTCACCCCGTGTGATTCAAGAGGAACCTCTGTCATCTTCAACTCAACTGAATAATAATATGCAGAATCGCTCTTTGAGAACGAAAACGTATCATAAGGAGGAAAAATCATTGGTTAATAATAAACGTCCGCCTGCCCATAGTGATCCTGGAGTCATGGCAGAATATTTTGGCATGATGCGTCAATTCCTGGAGACCCAGGAAAAAGTCATGTCAATGTATATGGATGGAAAGTCATTGGAACAAGGCACTGGGCATCGGCAGGCACAAAATAGACGTCAAACGTTTTTAAAACATAGTTTCGCGGAACAGGGTATGGAGGCACCACCATGTGGCGTGTCTGTTCAGCCTGAGATAATAGGGGCGGAAATTTCAGAAAATCCCGGACAGATCAACGAAGTAGCAAACCTGCCTGAAGCCAAGGATCCTCAATTTGTATTATCCGGGTTAGAAGATACCTCTAAGCAGGAAATTTCGGTAAATGGGCCAGCTGCAGGGATTGATCGAGAGAAAATGATTGATATGCTGCTTACCATTGTTGAAGATAAAACGGGATATCCCCGTGAAATGATTGCGTTGGATCAAAAGCTGGAGACGGATCTCGGTATTGATTCCATAAAACGTACCCAGATTATTGGTGGGTTTTTGAAAGAATTGCCACAAAATTTAAGTCAAATGATAGATGAAGAGAAGCGTACGAGTCTATCTACTAAAACGACACTTGATGGGATTTTGGATTTGTTGTGCAAAGTTTGTCTTGAAGGAGAAAACACCGTCCCTTTTCTTAATGCCGGAATGGAATATATGACTGATACTTCAAGTCATCCATTCCGGCATATCATTGAACCAAAAGTCGAATCCATTGATGTGTATGCTGACAGACGTTTGGAGAAAGGTCATTTTCTCATTACACAAGATAAAATCGGTGTGACAGAAAAATTGTCAAAAATACTGATGAGTCATGGGTGTATACCCTGTATTGTTGAACAGGACGTTTTGGCGGATGAGAGCAAGTTGAATCTGTGGTGTGCTTCTATGGAAAGTCAAATTGAAAACGTTTGTGGGATAATTCATTTGGCGCAGATTGGATCAGACTGGATTCAAACAAATGCTCCCGTCAAGGATTGGCGAAACCAATTGCAACTCAATGAAAAATCCCTTTTCATCTTACTACATCATTTCAGTGACAAGCTTAATGCCGATGCGCATGTTCTGTCTGCCAGTGTATTGGGAGGTTTTTTTAATAGAAACACAACGAGTATTTCCGGTTTGTCTTTGCAAAGCGGGGCGGTTGGATTGCTTAAGTCGCTACTTCAGGAAAGGCCCACTTTAAGAGTTAAGGCAATAGATCTTGATTCTGAGCAAGGGGATGATCAGATGGTTTCTTCTCTGATGAATGAGTTGGAAATTATCGGTGGACGTCAGGAGGTTGGATACCCAAAAGGAGAACGTACCATTTTTAAGACCGTTCCTTTAGCGGTGGAAAAAGGTGAAGACGATTTGTCTGGTATGGCTGACCTTGTGATTTTTGCCACCGGTGGCACAAAGGGCATAACTGCGGAACTATTAAGAGAGTTTGCACTTCCGGGCAATACCCTATTACTAACAGGTCGTAGTGTATTGCCGGAGAATACGTTCCAGGAATTAGCGTCATTGAAAACATCTTCTGAATTACGTGAGCATTTTGTGACTGAAGTGCGAAATGGCAATTTAAAGCAAACGCCATCGGAAATTGAGAAGAAAATTAAAAATATCCTTTCCAATAGGGAAATGCTTAGTAATATAAAAGATTTTCAAGCCCGGGGTGCAAACGTTGAATATTATGCTGTTGATGCCACAAATGATGGGGCAATGCATCTGCTGCTGGATGACTTATATCATCGCCATAAGAGAATTAACGGCGTTATTCATGGTGCCGGGATCATTGAGGACAAGCTGTTGCAGGACAAATCAAGCCAAAGCTGGTCCCGGGTCGTGGAAACGAAAGTGATCGGTCTTTTGTTATTACAAAAATATTTACGTCCGAAATTCCTCAAGTTTTTTTCTGTTTTAAGTTCCGTTGCAGGTCGTTACGGTAATAGTGGCCAAAGCGATTATGCCACTGCCAATGAGCTTATGAACAGATTGTGTTGCCAATTGTCTGTTAATTGGGGCCATCTGGTTAAGTTTAAATCCTTTTGCTGGGGCCCTTGGGGAGCCACCACATTTGGTGTTGGAATGGTAACAAAGGATACCGAAAATAAGTTTGCTGAAAGAGGTGTCAAGCTGGTGCGCCCGGACGTGGGTCGTGCTCTTGTAAGGGATGAACTGCTCTATGGTTCAGGAGACCACATTGAAATCGTTTGCGGTGTGGGGCCTTGGGAACAGCGTGAAGATGCCCTTGGCTGTATCCAAAAAAAAAACCAACCCGTGACAGGCAATGAAATCCAATGGCCCCTGCTCAACCATGCAATTGTATCGGATATCTCCAAGGGAGCACATGTTATCACCTTTCCCCTCGGGGAAAATCATGCATATTTGCAGGATCATTACCTTGACGATGTTCCTGTGTTGCCAGCAGCCGTTGCATTGGAAATCATGTCCGAGGCAGTGGCGCATTTTTGGCCGGATCATTTTATCGTTCAGGCCTGTGATTGCAAACTGTTGAAGGGGATTCAGTTGAAAGAACCTGATCCTGAATTGAGGGTTGTGCTTTCATCGCCAACTCACTACGACAATGGTTTTCAGGTGAATGTGGCTATTGAATCGGAAAAAAACAACGGAAAAAGACGAATTCACTATCGTTCGATTTTGCATCTTGGCAAACAATTTCCCGCTGGAATTAAAAATAAACCGATATTACACACCGAGAAAATGGTGTCGATTGAAAAGGCTTACAATGAATGGCTGTTTCACGGACCTAAATTCCAGGTAATTCGAAAGATATACGGCCTGTCTGAAGGTGGTTGCCGGGCCTCCTTGCGATCCTCCCTTCCTGAACAATGGTTGCAGAAAGTAAAAAATGGGCATAATCAATGGGTTTTTGATCCTGCCGTTGTGGATGCTGCGGCACAAATGGCTATACTATGGACCCGAAGTTTTCGCAATGAAACAGCGCTCCCCACTCGGTTTGGCCGTATCATTCGATATTCTGAACACTTGCCGGAACAGCTGTTCATGCAATTTGTAATAAATTCATCGGACGAATTTCATTCTATTCATGCCAATGTCTCTTTTTCTGATGGGGATGATAATGTTTTACTGTTGATTGAAGATATGGAATGTGTGTCGAGTTTGGAATTAAACCGCCTTGCTGGTTTTGTAAAACTGAGCCCAAAATTCACTACATGATCGTTGTTAAAAAAAGGGGTGGTGTTAATGTCTGTAAAGAATAGGAACAAACGGGAAGGCATTGCAATTATAGGAATGGCATGTATATTTCCCAAGGCACCTGATATCAAGGCATATTGGCGGAATATCCTTAACTGCGTAGATGCAATTGGAGAACCATTACCTGAATGGGAAGCAGGGCGTTACCTTGACTCCAACCGTATTCATACCGCCAATGGGGGATATCTTAAGGATCTATATCGTTTTGATCCGGGGGAATTCGGTATTATGCCAAATTCTGTGGATGGTGGGGAACCGGATCAATTTTTGGCATTGCGTGTGGCCCGTGATGCCCTTAGGGATTCAGGTTACCTGGGCGATGAAGTGGATCATCTGAATACCGGTATTGTACTTGGCCACAGCACCTATCTGCATAGAGGGCAGGGAAATCTTGTTCAACATAATCTTGTCTTGGATCAAACAATAGAGTTACTCCAAACAGTGTTCCCCTCCCTTGATGACGGAAAATTACTTCAAGCTCGCAAGTTGCTTGAGAATATGCTTCCACAATTTAATGCAGATATTGTACCAGGGTTGGTTCCGAATGTCATGACCGGACGGATTGCAAATCGGTTAAATCTTAAAGGACCGAATTATCTGATTGATGGGGCATGCGCCTCTTCTTTGCTGGCTGTTGGGGCGGCCATTGATGAACTGCATAAGGGGCAGACCCGTATGATGCTTGCAGGTGGCGTAAATGCGTCCCTGCCACCGGAAGTTTCTGTGATTTTTACCCAACTGGACGCTTTAAGCAAACTGGGAAAGATACGGCCCTTTGAAAAAAGAAGTGATGGCACATTGCTGGGAGAGGGGCTGGGTGTCATCGTCATGAAAAGACTTTCAGACGCAATCT
>CAKZLA010000034.1 GCA_937124525.1 uncultured Desulfobacterium sp. | reverse complement strand
AAGGTGCATTGGATTTTAATGAATTAAAAAAGATCCTTGGCAAACAAATTTTAGGGATTGAGGTTAATGAAGAAGCTGCAAGGATAACTGCTTTGAGTTTATACTTAGCAATGCTGCATTACCTTGATCCGCCATCGATTCAAAAACATATTCGCAATGGGAATAAATTACCCAATCTCCTGGTTTCAAAAAGTAAAAGTAACAACCATTTTGATTCTATACGAGTGGAAAACGCTTTTAGCATAGATAAAGTAGAACTGGGTAAAGTTGATATCGTTGTTGGAAATCCGCCGTGGGGTGCACCTGGGAATAAAGCAGACACACAAACCAAGGAACGCCAAAAAATAATGCTGAACTGGTGTGAGTTAAACTCCTATCCTCTTGGAGACAAAGAACCATCCCAAGCATTTCTATGGAGGTCATTAGACTTTCTAAAAAAAGGAGGGCAATGCGCCTTACTTACCTCTGCTGGTGTTCTTTTAAAAAATAGTTTAACAACTCAATCTTTTAGAAAAAACTTGATAAGTCAAATTCGGTTAAAAAAAGTATTTAACTTTACCCATGTCCGTAAGTTCTTTTTTAAGGGCGCTATTTCGCCTTTTTTAATGATTCATTTTGAAAAAGCCAAACAAGACCAACATCCAGTTGAATATTGGTCGGCGAAACAGATGATAGCATTAAAAGAAACACAGGCAGTCTTATTATCAAAATATGACCATAGTTATCTTGTTGAGCAAGATCTATCTGATAATATAACATGGAAAATTAATTGGTTCGGTAGACATGCCGATTCTGTTTTTTTGAAACAAGTCATGCAATCTTCAGATTCTCTATCAAACTTTTCCAAGATGCATTGTGTCGGTTATAAAGTTGCTAATAAATCGAAAGAAGCATCTTGGTTGAAAAAGTACCAAACATTGGAGAATAAATCTTTTTCCAGGTATGATAGCATGACATTTGGTCAATGCCCTCCAAAGGTAGAACATAGAGGCAAATCAGAAGATTGCTACAATGGAAGAAGAATAATAATAAAAGAAGGCATAAAACAAAAACAAAAGACCTTTGGACGTATTCTTGCTAGATATGAAACTGATTCGTTTTCATTTAACCATTCTTTGCACGTCTTGAAATTAAAAGGAGAACAAGAGTGGCAATATAAAGTGCTACTTGGGTGTCTATGGTCTTCTTTTTCTCGCTATTTCTTTTTTTTAACAACGACAAACTGGGGACTTTGGAATGATAAAGTATTAATTAGCGAGAGACTTAATTTCCCGGTAAAACTAAGAGAAAAAAATCAAAAGACAGATACTATAGTAAGAATAGTTGATAAACTGAGGGAATATCGACCTCAAGAGTTAAATATGCTTCATCCTGATGGTATTCCACAAAAAAAGATAAAAGCACAACGGAATCAATTGGAAGCAGAACTCGATAAAGCAGTCTTTGATCTATATGAATTTTCAGAAGACCAGCAAGACCTAATTCGCGATTGTTGTGAAATTACTCTTCCTTTCTTTTATCAACCGTACAAAAGTATGGGTGTGCTACCTGCCATTGACAATAAGGACATAACTTGGATTCAAAAATATGCAAAAATATTTGCCAACCGATGGAAACCGTACCTGAATAAAGATGAAGTCATGCGAGCAGATGTCCATATTGGAGCATCTGGCAATTTGATTGCTTTTGAATTTTATCCTGCTGATGATGGTGATAACTGGGATTTAGCTCCAAAAGAAAGCTCTTGGGATCATGTCCTTGATGAAATAAGTAAAGTTCTCCCAAAGCCAATGGGAACATCTCAAATCGTTTTGGATGGAGTCGTTCAAGCTATTTCCGATGATGCAATTATTATCATTAAGAGAAATCTAAAACGATTTTGGACGCGTAGTATAGCCCGAGAAGACGCTGATTCAACTTTATGCAAACGCATGCTTGAAACAATGCCTCAACACGGAGATCTTAAATAATGGCCCGAAAAATAGGTGCTATTAAAACATTTGCTTCTTTGTGGCAAGATCATGAAAATTTGTACTATTCTATTTTTCATAGTGCTCTTGAACAATTAATATTATCTAACAAACAAAAAAAACATGAAGATGCTATTTCAGAGGCACTATGTCCAGTTCTAAATAAAATATGTTTTGAGCATGACTTAGATGTTAAAATTCCCGCCTGGGAACAACCAATTCCGCCTGCGGAACCTGAAGATTTCAAAGGCGGTAACTTTGGGAAGCGTCCTGACTTTACATGTAGCTTGACTAATAGTATGGCAACTATTGCAAAAATGTATACAATTCCATTTCATGTTGAATGCAAACGACTGGGGAAAACTCCCGGTTCACCAAATCTTAATAAAAATTATGTAATCAATGGTATTAAACGATTCGATATTAAGTCGCATGAATATGGGAAATTAGCACCGTCCGGCATGATGGTTGGCTACATCGTGAATATGGAGCCCGACCTAATAATAGCTAAAGTGAATAAATACTTGCCTAAGGATTTTCCAGAGCTGAACATTGATTTTTCCGAAAAAGTTGTTTCATGTGAGCAAAAATTATCAAGGAAAAATGTCAAACCCAAAAAATTCAAACTTTTTCACATTTGGACAGATTTGAGATAGTTGACCCCCAAAAAACCTGAGCGCAAGTTAAACCTCTTTTTACAATTATCAAAACAAAAAAATGCTACGGACTCCGCCGCAGATTTTCATGTTAAGTGCGCCTGCGGCGCACTTAATGCCGAGTTGAGAATAGGTTTGACGCACGCCGCAGCACACTTAACAACGAATTGGAGCAGCCAACCCATATGGGTCGCTCCTCAACTCGGCATTATGACGGACAAAGCGAAGCAACGCTTCAGCGAGAGTTAAGGTGAATTCTCCACCCCACTTCCCCGGGCCGTTGAACAAACCACTGCTCTGGACGCCAGTGAGCTAAATTTTATAGACCTGGAAAGACTGATTGGAAATATGTTGACTTCCAAATATTTTTTACCACTTCACCCTTACTGCCCGGAAACATTAGACAATCAAGTTTTAAAAAATCCTCAAAGAAAGAAGGTGAAGCCCGCAAAAACCTAACCTGACACCACTGATCCAGAAAGAAAAAGCAAGTCTGTAGGGTTGTCGGGCACAATCAGCTTTCCAAAAGACTGGGGTAAGTAATGTTTTGAATAATCGGGTAGCGGGGGCCCCCCCAGCCCCATACCACCTGGCATGCAGGTCGCCTAAATAAATACGTGATAAGGAGCCAAATCTGCTGTTGACTCTTGCTTATAATCTCCAATGAAAATAAGAGTCAACAACAGAGTTGCCCCCTAAATGACTTCTAAAAGCGAGACTACTTTGGATAATCCGGCTCAACTTTGGGTACGATTAATTCAAAAAACTCACATTCGTCATCAAAGCTGAGACCTTCGGTCAGTTCAAAATCATCGGGGCCATTCAAATGGAAAGTATTCTCCCGCCCAATGGAAAATTCAGACCAAACGGGCAATCCCGTTGCATATGGCGTTCCGGTTTTGGCAAAACTGGTCCACAGATCCATGATCTGATTTGAAAATACCGTATCACTGGGCCCGTACCCCTCAGCATCCTCCAGATTGCCGAATAGATAGGCCAATTCCGAACTATGGTAACAGCCAAGGGCCGAGCCAGCCTCCGTCGGCGGCACATGGGTGTAATAATACCTGTGCACCGGCACCGAAAGGAAGGCGCCCCGGGCCGTATGCCTTGTAGATTCCTGCATTCCCGCCAGACCGTTAACGGTAACGGCCTGCCATACGGCTTCTTCAACCGTTGCAGCCGGACAGTAGGCTTCCACAAGAGAGGCATTATTCCCAAACAATATCTGCAACGTTTGTTCGTAGTCGGTCAAAGTTTCAACCCCGTATTCGTAGATGAACAAGGAGCCTTCGTCCTTGACCGTACCGATGACCATCGGGGCGTATTGAGCTTCCGAAGGTGTATCTCTGGGGTCTGCACCGAGAATGATGCCGTCCATGACCGGACCGAAAGGAATTTCACTTTTGGTTGCGGCCTCAATAAGGGTTTCATATGGCAATCTGCGCATTTCCTCAATGCTTGAGGCGATTAATAAATTTTGAAACTGTAATCCGTTTTGTGCCGACTCTTCCCAGGAAGAGGTCAGGCTCAACACGTACTTGAGGGTTTGCCCCTGGGCGGACTCTGGTACGGCGATTATCTGGACGCGAGGTAAACGGATGCATTTAGAAATACTTGTTGAAAATCTCTCCGGTAAAAAAGCCCTGGATATAATTATTCCTGAAATCTTAGGCTTGGCCCATACATTTAAAGTGCATTCATACAAGGGCGTTGGGAGTATCCCCAAAGGATTAAAAGGCACATCCAATCCCGATAGAAAAATTCTACTTGACCAGCTCCCCAAATTGCTGAGAGGCTATGGAGAAACCTTTGCCCATTATCCACCGGATTACTCATCTGCTGTAATTCTGGTGTGTGATCTTGATGATAAATGTCTCAAAGGATTTAAGGAAGAGTTACTGGGAATTTTGCAGACCTGTAACCCGCAGCCGGAAACAAGATTTTGTTTTGTCAAATGGTGGCACCCTTAAGGAAAGAAAACCATGTGCTGTTGGGGGAAAAACACGGTGGTCATCCAACCGGGCAAGCTGGATCGCTCCCCCACAGGCACTGCCTGCTCGGCCCGCATGGCGGTTCTGGCCCCAGGTATATCAGGTGGCTGATACCTGGCCGAAAATTTAATGATGGGACAAAAAAATGATTGATTCAAATACACGCGAACTTGTAAAATCACAGGGAAATGTTCCTTACTTTGGAGATTCTAATGGACAAAAAAATTGATATTTCAGAAGATTGGGTAAAAAGCACCATTCATGATTTCATCACCACATCCCCATTAAACACCATGGAAAATGGCACAGGTGAGCCTGCCTGGGACCAGGCTTTAGTGGGATTTGCTTCGGGTACGGATCAAATCTGGCAGCAGTATAAAGAATACGTGGGCGCATTTCATTGGACACCATGGGAAGTCTTTAATCAGCATCGCCCCGAAAAAAATGTGAGCGCCGACCAACTCACTGTTATTTCCTGGGTTCTGCCCCAACGGAAATTGGTTCGCAACGCAAATAAACAAGAAAAGAAATATCCAGCCGAGGAATGGGCCAGAATAAGGGTATATGGTGAAAAATTCAACATTGCATTGAGACATCATGTTGTCCAGAATTTTGAAAAGCAGGGCATCCCGGGAGTCGCCCCCATGCTGGTTTCCAATTGGACAATTGTAAAATCTGAACGCTTCTCCTATGCCTCTTCCTGGTCCGAACGTCATGCTGCCCATGCGGCAGGGTTAGGCACTTTTGGCTTGTGTGATGGCCTTATTACAGCCAGGGGCAAGGCCATGCGGGTGGGATCTGTTGTTGTAAACGCAGTGATAAAGCCAACGCCACGTCCCTATGATGATCATCACGCCTATTGTCTCCACTATGCAGAGGGGACCTGTGGAAAATGCATTGACCGTTGCCCTGCCCGGGCCATCACAGAAGCTGGACATGACAAAGAAAAATGCAGAGAACATCTGGTTCGGTCCAGAGAATATGTAAAGGCAACCTATAAATTTGAAGGGTATGGCTGCGGCTTGTGCCAGGTAGGAGTGCCCTGTGAATCAATCATCCCTGTAAAGGCAGCCCGGGAAGCCTTAAAAAATGGGATATTGCCTCCACCGCCGCCACCATTGGCCTGATGACAAAATGTGCTTTACCCAATACCCGATGATCTATGGAGCCTGATAAAAACATCAGGCTCCAATAGCACAAGCCTGACCCCGTTCTCGTAAAAGCAAGGCCCAAAAACTTGATCATTGAGTAAAAGTCTACCTAACTGTCATGACTGATTCCGAAGATTTTTTTCCAGTTCAACTATCTTCAGGGTGGTTTTCATGATCGAATCCGGGGTCAGAGAAATG
This sequence comes from uncultured Desulfobacterium sp., assembly GCA_937124525.1. The sequence continues at coordinate 34,022 of CAKZLA010000034.1, read as the reverse complement.
GAATCTATCCCTTTTTTTACCAGAAACTCTGCAAATTCCGGATAATCACTTGGGGCCTGTCCGCAGATACCACTGTGCCGCTTGTTCCGACGAGCCCCTTCAATTGCCATGGCTATAAAACTCATGAGCCCGGGATCCCGTTCGTCAAAATCATGTGCAAGCAGTTCCGAATCCCGGTCAACACCCAATGTTAACTGTGTCAAATCATTGGATCCGATTGAAAACCCGTCAAACAGCTGGCTGAATTCATCAACCCGGAGGATATTGTTGGGAATTTCGCACATCACATAAACTTCCAGACCATTTTCACCCCGGCGCAGGCCGTTTTTTGCCATCTCTTCCAACACCTTTTCACCCTCCTCTACCCTCCGGCAAAAGGGAATCATGATAACCAGATTGGTTAGTCCCATTTCGTCCCGAACACGCTTCATGGCCCTGCATTCCAATGCAAAACCTTCCCTGTAAAGGGGATGACAATAACGGGAAGCCCCCCGAAAACCGATCATGGGATTCTCCTCATCAGGCTCAAAATATCGACCACCGATAAGGCTGGCATATTCGTTACTCTTGAAATCACTCATCCGTACAATGACCGGCTTTGGATAAAATGAAGCAGCAATGGTACCAACGCCCTGGGAAAGTTTCTCAACAAAATATTCAGTTTTATCCCCATAACCAAAGGTCAATCTCTCTATTTCAGCTACTTCACTCTTATTTTCAACTTTTTCCGGATGAATCAATGCCATGGGATGTATTTTGATATAACTGTTAATGACAAATTCCATGCGGGCAAGGCCAACACCGTCGTTGGGAATCCTGGATAGAGAAAACGCTTTTTCAGGATTGCCAAGATTCATCATGATTTTTGTCCGTGGACGCTCAAGGTCCTTAAGGCTGACCTTTTCAACATGGTATGGCAGTGTCCCCTGATAAACCACCGCATTGTCGCCATCGGCACAGCTGATGGTAATATCATCCCCTGTTTTGATGGCCTGCATGGCTTTATCCGCCCCCACAACTGCTGGAATACCAAGTTCCCGACTGACAATGGCGGCATGGCACGTCCTTCCCCCACGGTTGGTTACAATGCCAGCAGCACTCTTCATCACTGGTTCCCAGTCTGGCGTGGTGGTGTTGGATACCAGTATCTCTCCCGGTTGAAATTGAGCAAGCTCGGAAATATTATGGATCAGACGGGCTCTACCTGAGGCAATCTTTTCACCCACGCTTTTACCCATGGTCAGAATCGGGCCTTTCTCTTCCAGAATATAGGTTTCCAGAATATCCAGGGATGCCTGTGAATGGATGGTTTCCGGCCTGGCCTGAACAATAAACAGCTCACCGGTAATACCATCTTTGGCCCATTCAATATCCATGGGACGCGCCATGCCGGCTTTCACAGAATAATGATTTTCAATGGCATCGGCATACCCGGCCAGAGCTATAATATCAGCATCTGAAATGCAAAATTTTCGTCGATCAATTTCCGGGACTTCCACATTGCGTGTCAATACTTTAGAATCCCCCATGCCGTAGACCATTTTAATCTTCTTTTCCCCCATATTCTTTTTGATAATAGCATTAAACCCTTTTCTGAACGTGGGCTTAAACATATAGAACTCATCAGGGTTTACAACCCCCTGAACAATATTTTCCCCCAGGCCGTATGCTCCAGTAATAAAAATAAGATCTCTGAAACCGCTTTCCGTATCAAGGGTAAAGATAACACCACTTGAAGCCAGGTCAGAACGGATCATTTTCATAACACCAATGGAAAGTGCAACATCAAAATGGTCAAAATTATTATCAATTCTATATGATATGGCCCGATCTGTAAAAAGTGAGGCAAAACATTTTCCACAAGCCTGGCGCAGATCATGATACCCTTGGATATTAAGATAACTCTCCTGCTGACCGGCAAAGGAGGCAGTTGGAAGATCTTCAGCCGTAGCCGAACTCCTCACAGCAACATCCGTATCCACACCATATTCCTGGCAGAGCTGATCATAGGCATTTTGAATTTCAATCCACAGATCATCGGGAATCCCGGCTCCCAGTACAAGATCACGGGCCTTTTTACCGCACCGGGCAAGTTCAGAGATATTGGATTTATCGCATCCAGCCATGGTTTCTTTCAATGCTTCAAGAACCCCGCTTGATTCAATGACATAACGATACGCCTGGGCTGTTATTGCAAACCCGTTGGGGATCTGGATACCCTTAGGCTTAAGCTCCCGATACATTTCGCCAAGAGAGGCGTTCTTACCGCCCACAAGTGCGACGTCTTCATTGGTAACATCCTTAAACCAGAGAATATATTTACCGGTTTTTTTCATCTTGTGCCTCCTTCAAAATTAATATCTCCACCCCAAAAGCTGCAATTGCTCATGGAGATGGCTATTGCGCATCCTTTATGGCTTCAAATCCGGATATGATATCCAGAAGTTCTGCTGTGATGGCGTTTTGCCTGGTCTCCCGAAAACTGCCCTGCAAATCCTCTTCCATTTCTATAATATTTTTTTCCGCTGCCTGCATGGCAGCAAGGCGAGCCGAATTCTCACTGGCAAGGGAGTGGGCAAAAGCCTTGTAAATGGAGGCAAATATATGTTGCTGGAACAGCGTTTCAAACAAAAGATACCCGTGGATTCCAAGCATGGGAAAGCAACGCGTTGGCCATTTTTTCCTGCGGTGCTGATCATGCCACCCATGGTCAAGGGGCAGGATTTGATCCAGGCCAGGTTCATAGGTTCCCGCCCTGAGCAGATGATTGTAAAAAATAATAAACTTATCAACAGGCCTGGACTCCCTTAAAAGGGCCAGACGTTCAACAATATCAACCATTAAATCAGAAATGGCACCGATTGAGGAGGGCAGAGAGAAATGTTCCTCCACCCCCATATCCTCCATGCCGTTCCAAACCCTCTCCCCAGCTGCCCACAAATGAGGTGCAGCAATTTCCGGGCTTTCTTCACTAAGTATTGAAGAGGAAATGACTTTCCCATTTATCCCACTCCCCACCTCCCTATCTATTCCAGGAGGGGGGGAACCGGGGTGAGTTAATTCGATCTCATTGCTGATAAATGAAAGGGCATATTGCATGATAACCTCGTTAAACTGGCCGCACATGCCTTGATCAGACCCCAAGACAAGATAGACAGTTTCACCCTTTTTACTGTTGATGTGTAAATGGGGCCTGTTGTGAAAAAAGCCTTGCCACCCCTGGGCAATGACCGAGGCGTATTCATTCATGGAATCAGCCGCACCCTCGTACTGCCGTATGTTCAACGCTGCCAGACTTTTCATGGTTTTAACCACAGAGAGAAGATCATGTGCAGTTCGAATTTTGCGTCTCAGGACTTCAAGGGTTTCCATGGCTACTCCTGCACTGTTTTGAGCAACTCATCTTTAAGCTTTTGCCAAACCGGATCATCTTCTTCTGCTGTGACAATCCCATGGGCAAGTTCACGATTTCCCACAAGCATCCCAATGATTTTTGTTTCAATGCCGGCTATATCATCAACTGGAACGGTGTCGAGCATACCCGTGTTTACCGCAAGAAGCACGGCAATCTGATCACTTGCTTTCATGGGTACGAACTGGTTCTGTTTAAGAACCTCCCGCACCCGCTTGCCATGCTCAAGTATCTTACGTGTTGCATCATCCAGGCGGGTTCCAAAACGGGAGAATGCTTCAAGCTCCTGAAATTGCGAATAGGAGAGACGCAGATCCCCGGCCACCTTTCTGTAAGCAGTCAGTTGGGCCTTGCCGCCCACACGGGAAACGGATTTGCCAACCTCTACAGCCGGAAAAATCCCTTTTTGAAAAAGATCAGGGGAAAGATATATCTGCCCGTCCGTAATGGAAATAAGATTGGTTGGAATATAGGCTGAAATATTCTGGGCCTCGGTTTCAATCACAGGTAACGAGGTTATTGAACCCCCACCAGATTCGTTGCAAAGCCTGGTGGAGCGTTCCAGAAGACGACTGTGTACGTAGAAAATATCACCAGGAAAAGCCTCCCTGCCAGGCGGCCGCCTTAACAGCAGGGATATCTGCCTGTGGGCAAGGGCGTGTCGTGTTAAATCATCGTAAACGATCAGAACATCCCTGCCCTGTTCCATGAAATATTCGGCCATGGAGGTTGCAGCATAGGGGGCAATAAATTGCAGTCCAGGTGGGTCACTCCCCTGGGCCACAGTGACAATGGTGTACGCCATTGCATTGTGACGTTGCAGCTCTGCCACCACTTTGGCCACTGAGGAACTTCGCTGTCCAATGGCGCAATAGATACAGATGACGTCCTTACCCGCCTGGTTAATAATGGTGTCCAGGGCCACTGCAGTTTTGCCTGTCTGACGATCTCCGAGGATCAATTCACGCTGTCCTCGCCCAATGGGAATCAGGGCGTCAATCACCTTAATGCCGGTCTGAAGTGGCTTGTTCACCGGGCCACGCACCATGATACCAGGGGCTTCCCGCTGCACGGGCAGGGTTTTTGTTGAGTGAATCGCAGCTTTTGCGTCCAGGGGCCGCCCCAAAGGATCAACCACCCTGCCGATCAGGCCGGGGTCGACCATTACTTCAAGAATACGGCCTGTTCGCCTCACCACATCACCTGCTTTGAGTCCCGTGTCCTGATCCAGAAGAACGATGCCGGTTCGATCCGGCAGAATGTCAACAACCATGCCAAGCACATGGTTTCCAATTACCACAAGCTCCTCGCTCTTTATATGTGCAAGCCCCCTGGCCCAGACGATTCCCTGAACCAGCGAATGAACCTGCCCCACCTCCTCCCTGGAAATCCCGGCATGATACTCCTGCAACCCCTCTTCCACCTCCCGGGCTGCGTTCTCCAGCATATTGTTTAATAAACTATTTTTGTTCATTATTTTTTCCTGCCAATGTAAATATTCGGGTTGGTAATTTAAATGTTTGGTCTGTGCCCCATATTCGCCTATTTGGGACTGCGTAGCATACTAATGCTATGTGAGCAGGCCAAAATAGGCGAAGATGGGGTGCTGGCCGAATATTTACCTGCCCATTCTCTCCATACCCTTGATAATCTCTTCTTCAATATCGCACATATAGCGGGAAAGATTCCATTCCCATTTCTGATCCCCTGCCAGCAGAGATATTCCGAATCCCAAGGTAGTATCTTCATTGAAATCAATCCCGTTAGACCATGAAAAAGATCTGCCGAGTTCCTCCATAAGCGATTCTTTCAAGGGGGCTTCCAGGGGAAAACCAGTCGTCACAAGAAGCGTGTCCGGTTTTTGAATATCTTTTATATGAAAGTCCGGCAAACCAAGAGGGACTTTTAATCTTCGTTGTGGGCAGGCCGGGTCCAGAATACGGTCTGCCCGTGGCAGTTTAGAGGAAAGTTCTGGCTGTTCAAGGGCTTTCATCTCTTCGATTGTGGCTGTGAGCCGCCCTGTGCTTTCTTTAACAACTATCCCTGGCTCATGACGAACTTTTTCCAGAAAGCTCTTTACCAGGCAGCTCTCAAGGCTGGTATCAGCCAGATCTGCCAAGGCCTTCTGCCCAATCTGAAACACCTGACGACTGATATGAATTTTCAGCTTCCGTAAAAATTCTTTTTGTTCTTCAGCCAAATTCTGCTGCCAGGAGGTTCGCGTCCCTGCAATCTCCTCCCTGATCTGATCAATCCCCTCTTTTTTTAATCTATTAATTTCCTGTTGGGCATCAAGTTTCATCTGATCTTTAGAACAGGCAAATGCCTCCTGATCCTTTGCCAGAAGAAGCGCCCTTGCTTCGGCCTCATTTTTGGCCGTTGCCGCTTCAAAAAGATGTGCGGCAATGGTACTCTCCCGTTCGTCCATGGCACGGAGAATAGGACCGAATAGAAACCGTTTTAACAGAGCAATGAGGATCAGAAAATTAATGATCTGAAAACCAACCGTGAACCAGTCAATCAGCATATCTTACACCCCGATCTCTGCAAAAAGTCAGCATATCTTACCCCCCAATCTCTGCGAAAAATCAACATATTTTACCCTCCGGAATTTGCGAGGAAATAATTCCAGAATGGATTGGCAAAAATCAAAATCATTGAGACCACAAAACAATAAATCGCAGTTGACTCAACCATGGCCAGCCCCACAAACAGGGTTCGGGTAATGGTATTTGTCTCATCTGGCTGCTGGGCAATAGATGCCAGTGCCTGGGCAAGTGCTCGTCCTTCTCCAAGGGCCGGGCCAATGGCACCGATGCCGATGCAGATTCCAGCAGAAATTATTGAGGCCGCTGCAACAAGGGTTAGACTATCCATAGCAATACTCCTTTTTATTTATCTGTTTCAGAATCAATAGATACATACGGCTCAAGATTTTTTTCATCCACCGCATGTTCTGTAGCAATATCATCAACCTTAAGTCCTGCAGCAATATACACTGCCGCCAGTATTGCAAAGATATAGGCCTGGACAAGACCGGTGAGAAGCCCAAAAAGCTGCATGATAATGGGAAAGATAAGCGGTGCAATGGCCAGTAATATACCGCCTATCATGCCGCCGCTCATAACATTGCCAAACAAACGTACGGCAAGAGCCAGTGTACGGCTTGCCTCCCCGGCAATATTAAAGGGCAACATTATTGGACTTGGCTTGATATAATTTTTTAAATAAGGAAGAAACCCGCTATCGGCAATGCCATAGGCTGGCACCGCCACCAGCACGCATAAGGCCAAGGCTGTGGTGGTGGAAAGGGAGCCGGTGGGTGGCTCAAAACCCGGGACAATTGACAACAGGTTGCACATGGCAATGAATATAAAAAGGGTTCCCAGAAATGGTAAAAACCGTCTTGGCTCCTGGCGGGTGACGTCGTGAATCTGCCCCAGAATCATGGCAACAATACTTTCAACAAGGTTCTGCCATCGCGGAATATGGGAGCTGGTGGAAAGTTTCCGGGTGATCAGCCAGGAGGCAATCGTCAGGCTAAGCATCACCAGCCATGTAAAAAGGATGGTGGCATTGAGCGAGGCAAAGCCGTACTTCTGGTAGATAATATTGTCCGGGCTGAGTTCCATTTTTTTTAAGCAATCCTTTTAATCATGATAAATCGTACGATAAAAAAAGCGATCAACATGGCCAAAAACATGCCGGGATCTTTCCTCATGAGTAAGAACATTACGGTCAAAGTCGGCAGGAGCCTGGCAGCGGTACTGAACGCCAGGAACTTATCCGGTCTTCTTTTGTACCTGATTTTTTTCACCGTGATCCATAGCCCTGCAAAATAAAAAAAACCGATTATGAAGCCAATGGTAAAGCCCATAAAATAAGAAAATATTTGATGGGAAAACATTTCTGTCATTGTTTATCTTTCCCCTTTTTTCCGGTGATTTCACGTCGTTCTTTTTGTATCCAGTACCAGGCATTACAGCACCCCAGGCAGAGACCTGCCATAAAAAGCATCAGTGTCCATGAATAACTGCTCCAATGCCTTGAATCCATCCAGACACCTAAAAAAGTTGCACCAACTGCAGGCAACGCAACGGACCAGCCCACCATTCCGAACATGCCAAGACCGAACCAGATTTTTTTTTCCTGTTTTCCAGCATCAAGCTTGCTTTGTTCTCGATCTGACACCTTTTTGGGAAATTTTTTTCTATCTGTTTTTTTCATGACTTAACCCGGTGGCTGAATTCAAGGAACCTTTTCAGGAATCCCACTTCCAGTTTGGCCACTGCAGAACGATTCTGCTTTTCCTTCTCAGCATTCTCATTGAGCATTTTTTCCACTTCACAGGATAGAGATCCCAATTCGCCGGGTACGGCATTACGGGTGGCAATTTTCACATGAGAGCCCTGCTTGACGAGAACGCCCTGGTCCATGGCCAGAAAATATTCCCTCTCCTGGGTGTTGACATAGGAAAAAATTCCAGGCGTAAGTGCTGTCACATAATCAATATGTTTGGGTTTCAGGCAGAACTCTCCGGTCAGGCTTTCGCCCTTGACCTTACGAACATCCAGTTCAAGTAAACGGGTATCGGGCAAAAAGATGGATAGGTGCATTGTGGAAATGGTCATGAAATATCCCCTTGCCTGCCAGTTTTCACCTCGCTGATGGAATCGAGATTTCCTTGTTTCTCTGTTTTTACTTCTCTGATTGAGCCAATCATGTACAGAGCACTTTCCGGTATTTCAGAGCACCCATCGTTCAATATTTTTTCACACCCGGCAATGGTATCTTCCAGATCCACCACTCTGCCCTCAAGTCCTGTGAAATGCTGAGTTGTGACAAAGGGCTGGGTCAAGAATCGTTCAAGCCTCCGGGCCCGGTATACGATTTTTCGATCTTCCCGGGAGAGCTCTTCAATGCCAAGCATGGCAATAATATCCTTGAGTTCTTCATAATTGGCCAGGGTCTTTTTGACATTGCGGGCCACATCGTAATGTTTTTGACCAACAATACGGGGGTTGAGCATCATGGAACGGGACTGTAGAGGATCAATGGCCGGATAAATACCCTCGGAGGCAAGCTTTCTGGAGAGCACAATGCTGGAGGAGAGGTGGGAGAAAATATGCACAGCTGCTGGATCGGTCAGATCATCTGCCGGCACGTAGACCGCCTGTATGGAGGTTATTGAAGCTTTTTTGGAGCTGGCTATCCGCTCTTCAAGGTCAGCAAGTTCCGTGGCCATGGTGGGCTGATAACCAAGCCGGGAAGGCAGACGTCCCATGAGACCAGAAAGCTCCATGCCAGCCTGGATAAAACGAAAAACATTATCAATCAACAAAAGCACGTCCCGACCCAGATCATCCCGAAAAAACTCTGCCATGGTCAGAGCGCTTCGCCCCACCCTGAAGCGTGCGCCAGGTGGTTCGTTCATCTGCCCGAAAACCATAATCGTATTTTTCAGTACACCTGCCTGATCCATCTCACGATGAAGCTCTTCTCCTTCCCTGCAACGCTCGCCAATGCCGCAGAAAATAGAAACACCATGGTGTTTTCCCACCATATTGTTGATTAGCTCGGTGATTACTACTGTCTTACCCACTCCGGCTCCGCCAAAAAGTCCAGCCTTACCGCCGCGCTCCAAAGGCACCAGAAGGTCAATGGCCTTGATACCGGTTAAAAAAATTTCTTCGTGGGTCACCCTCTGGGAAAGGGGCATGGGACGCTGGTGAATTGATCTTCTTTCACTATCCACCAGCGCACTTTTATTATCAATGGTTTCCCCAAAGAGATTGAACATACGGCCAAGTGTTTTTTCACCCACCACCACCTTAATGGGATCTCCGTTGCCCTCCATCCGGTCGCCACGACCAAGCCCTGCTGTCGGGGTCAGGGCGATGCAACGCACGGTATGTTCGTCAATATGATCAATGACTTCAACTATAACCTTGTTATCTGATCCGTTGTGCAGCAATCCGTTTATGGGTGGAAGATTTTCCTTAAAGAGAAGATCAACCACAGTGCCCCGCACTGCAACCACCTGGCCAATGAACTCAGCCGCTTTATTTTTTTTTTCAGCTTGCTGCACCTTGTTTTCTCCCTGTGGAAAAAGGGCACACGCTATTGTTTTTCATAACTTGAAACAATCAGCACATGCTCTATTTTTTGTCGGAACAAGATCTGATCAGTAAAATAGGAATGTCAGCTGCCTGCAACAGCCCTGCGGCCACACTCCCATAAGAGACCTTGGCAAGGCCGCCAAAACCGTGAGTAGCCAATGCAATCAGGTTTGAGTTTGTCTCAGAAGCCACTTTTAATATTGCTCTGACAACCGATCCGTAGGCGATCTGTGTTACAGCATCAATTCCTTTTTCACTAAGCGTATTTTTGAGGGTTTCAAGATAGGCTTTGGAGAGCTCGATTCGATTCTCGTAATTTTTGCGATATTTCTCAACATCAATAACCTCATCACGTCCCAGTAGAATAGTCTCTTCCTCAACTTTCAGGAGAATAGCCTTAGCATTATTACCTTTAACCAGGTGTTCAACATGGCTCAATATCGCTTCAGCGCGCTTGGACCCATCCAGGGGAACAAGTATTTTCTGATACATTTCATCCTCCTTAAAAGAAATTAATTTAGGCCTTTGGTCTTGGCTTCAATACATTAATAAGCAATAAATGTGCCAGAAGAAGGGTTCCAAAACTCAACTAAAGTTGAATAATCATGATGGCCGCCAAGAGCTCCTGATTTTTCAATCACATGTCTCTGCTGCCCCAGCTCAAAATTCCCACAGACGTGTCAACTTTTTTTGCATCCTGTAAAGATGGCTGAAGGTGAATAAAAATTAAGTATGGTGTCCCCGAATTTAATTGGTGTCCCCGAATTTAGCCAGGGAAGGACTCACCCGGCAGGCTGAATTTGGGAGGAACAGGACCAAGGGCCTCCAATGAATTTATCAACAGCCCCGTATCCAACCAATCTGAAATCAAGTGGCCATACTGATTCAAAAGCAAAATAACCCTTAACGCTGTTTTTTTTGCCGGGCCTGTTCTGCCATAGGTTAACTGCTCGTAGACCACGGCAGAAAGGATCAAGGCCTGCAAAGCTTTTCTCTTGTCTCCGGATGCAGTGAGCCATTTTTGCTCCAGCCATTCATGAAATTCAAAGAACAGCTCAAGATTCCAGAGAATCATGGCAATACCGAAATAATCCCGGGAGTCCACCCTCAGCACCTCCATCCGGGCCAGCACATTTTTCAGAGCCTGCCTGCGATGGGTGATATACGCCTCTATATGCTCCTGGGGGGCATTGGACAGACAACCCCCTGCCTCATAATCAAATCGTAAGCTCTCTTTATCTGTGATGCTCTGGATCATACAATGGCCCAGATGATTTCTAATGTCCCTGCAGGCACGATTTTCAAAGGGATCAAATTTCATATACCATCCTCCTAAGGTCTAATCCTGGAACTCGATGTTCATAATTTTTCATGTTAGTATTATATGAAAGTCCCGGCAAACCAAGAAGGTCTTTCAATCTTTGTTGTGGGTAAGCCAAACCCCCAATATGGTCTGCCCGTGGCAGTTTATATAAAACTCCGTCTAAATAATTGCAATGATTAGAGTTTCTATTTTCGTTGTGATAGGTGCTTACTGCCATGTGGGTTTATATGGAAGGGGTCAGCTTTTATCATCTCAAAAATTTAAACATCAAGTGTTAATACCTGCAATTCGCTCATTTTTTCATAACATGTTGAATTTATTAATACCAAAAAGTTGGACATCAAAAAATCATTCTGATATTTTGTTTTGATTACAACATGTTATAAAAATGAGCGAAAAGAGGGTTAATACACTGTTTAAAAAGGATTTTAAGCCCTTTTGATTTTCTTGACATATGGAACCATGAATAATACAAAACAGGTCTTAAACATTCAAGAAATTTTGTTCCCAATCAGTTGCGGACAAAAGGAATAAAAAAAGGAGTTGGGTATGCTAAAAGATGGTGAAAAAGGCGTGATTCGCCAACGGGGAAAAGACAAGGTAACCTATGCCATTGCACCGCACATTCCGTGTGGAATGGTAACCCCGGATCAGCTGATTAATCTGGGAAACGTGGCCCGAAAATATTCAGTACCTGCCATTAAAATAACCAGTGCGACACGCATTGCTCTGGTGGGAATCACCGAAGATCAGGTGGACGAGGTCTGGCAGGATCTTGGAATGGACCCCGGTCACGCCACCGGGCTTTGTGTTCGAAGTATCAAGGTTTGTCCAGGCATTGACTATTGTCGCCTGGCAAAACAGGACAGTATGCAGATGGGCATGCTCCTGGATGAGACCTATCATGGCATGGCGCTTCCCAGTAAAATGAAAATGGGGGTCAGCGGCTGCAAGATCCAGTGCGCTGAAAATTGCATCAAGGACATCTCCCTTTATGGGACCGCAAGTGGGTGGACCCTCATGATAGGCGGAAATGGCTCTGCAAGACCGCGATTGGCAGATATCCTGTTGGAAGACCTGCCTTTTGACGAGGCCCGGGCCATGGTTGAGACTGTGGTGGAATATTATAAAGCTAATTCTAAACGTGAACGCATGGGGCGCATGGTTGAACGCATCGGGCTTGAGACCATAAAATCCGATCTGAAAATCAAGTAGAAGATCACAGAAATTTCAAGCCTTGGTGGTGCAGCCCAAGGCTACACACACAAAACGACCTTGGGGAAATAAAGTCCGCAGTGGCCTGCATAGGTGAACTGGCCCGGCAGACCTGCTGTCTATCATAATTTATGGAGGTAGAGGCATGTAAGGAGAATGAATATGAAATCAACAAAAACACAAAAAATAATAATATCATCCATTGGAGTCTTATTAGCGATATTGCTGTTCTTTTCACCCGGATTAAAGCTACCGATCTTAGACAGCACGACTGACGTTTACTTTCGTGAGGCAATAAGCAAAGCGGGTATTACCTATGCAACATGTAGGCTTATCAACGCCTCTGTTTCTATTATTAAGGGTTCAAGCCTGAATCTGGAACCCGCAGGCGTAGGGATAACACTGGCCATAGGACAGGCTTTGGACCCCATTGATGATATGACTGAACGGGTCTCTGATGTAATCGTTACCGCAATTACGTCGTTGGGGGTTCAGAAATTGGCCTATGAGATTAGTGTGTCAATTGCGCCGCTCATACTTACCATATTTCTCCTGATTTTATCTGTTCTAATCTGGTTTGAAAACCAACGGTTAGTTACCATTCAAAAAAGCATAATTGTCTTCATCTTATTGATTCTAATTGCCAGGTTTACCCTTCCCATATCGGCTATTACAAATAATTTTCTTCAAGAAAATTTTTTTGAAAAAAAAATTTCAAATGTAAATAAAGAACTGGCACTCGGATCTGCGGAACTTGACAAATTGATGGAATTTTCACTCCCTGAGACCGACGGTGTCTTAGGAACTATAAAGAATAGCACATCATTTGTTAAACGAAAATCTTTGGAGTTAAGAAATGCCCTTGTTGACACAATCAGCGACACAGGGCATCTTATAGAAAATCTTCTTAAACTGATATTTCTATATGCTGGTATTTTTTTGATTCAAGTTATTGCTTTGCCGATAATTGTGTTTTGGTTATCCGTAAAATTTGCTAACAGCTTGTTTGGCACAAACGTTCCCGCACACCTGCATCATTCAAGTATTTCAAAGAATGGAAAAACCCAGGGGGCTGTGGCTATGGGCAAAACAACCCACACAAATCAAAAAGTTGATGATCAAAATAATTCATGACATCTCCAGAGTCATAAGCTCTCATAACATGCTGATATCATTATTACTGATGAAATCGTTTCTGAAAATTCAGGATCAATAAGTTCAACAAGTTATCCATTATAACCCACATTTCGCTCATTCTTATAAGACTATGTAATTACTACATAATATCACCTTAATTTTTTAATGGCCAACTTCTTGGTATTAATAAATTCAATAAGTTATAAAAAATAAGCGAATAGAGGGTTATAAGCAAAAAGTCGTCGGAAAACTTATGCCTGTCGAGATGACATGTAAAAAGCCTTTAATAATGGCAACCAATGCACTGCTTGATGATAGACTGTTGGACCGCATCGGCGTTTACACCCATCCGGTTCAATCCCTGGCCCATTTTTATCCATCACAGTTTGTGGGCCTGGGTATTTTAACAAATACCCCCTTTCCAGGTGGCCTATAAAAAGGCAAAAACTTTCAGCACCCTGCTCCAGCCCAGGACCCGAGCCGGTGGTTTCATAAAATCTTTGATGCTCCAGCGTTTGTGTTCCCGCTTTGCATCTAAGTAAGTAGAGTGAGCCATGGTAGAAATGAATATAAGGATATTATGCGGGGATAGCTTTTATGACCGCTAAAAAACAGATCTTCAGCAATAACGTAAAAAAAAGAGGAAAAACCATGGAAAAAGACAAAAAAATTGCTCTCCTCATAGATTGTGACAATGCCAGTTATCATGCCATTGATGGTGTTTTAAATGAACTTGCGAAATATGGCGTAACCAATATTCGTCGTGCTTATGGTAATTGGAAAATGCCACAATTAAAAGGATGGGAAGACCAACTCCATCCATTTGCCATCCAGCCTATCCAGCAATTTGCATATACCCAAGGTAAAAATGCAACGGATGCTGCCATGATTATTGATGCAATGGATTTACTTTATACTAAAAAGCTTGATACATTCGCATTTATGACCAGCGACAGTGATTTTACCCCACTTGTAATGCGAATTTTAACAAATGGCATGAAGGTGTATGGCTTTGGAGAAAAGAAAACCCCGCTTCCCTTTGTCAATGCCTGCTCTCAATTTATCTATACTGAAAACTTAATGGCTTCACCTGAAGCAGATGATCAAACAACAAATGTTCATCAAGATTTAAAGAAATCACGCAATGAACTTCGTGGGGACGCCGGTTTGGTTAAAATCCTCAGAAACGCGGTTGAACATACAGCTGAGGACGATGGCTGGGCCCACCTTGGCATGGTTGGACAATATATTTCAAATAACACCTCGTTTTCTCCCATCAATTATGGATATAAAAAATTAAGTGACTTGATACGAGCAAGTGATTTATTTCAAATTAATATGCGCATGAATAATTCGGTGATGTATATCAAAGCGAACCGAAAATAATCATTGATAAGCTGTCTGCAATAGAGGCTACACGTCTTAAAGCGGGACACTTCTGGGCCTTGCTGACTCTGCATTCCAAGGCTATGCAAGCCATTGATTTTACAGTTTGTCCCGGCTTAGGTGAGTAGCCTGACCTCATCTTCATAATCTTCCATGCTCAGATCAGAATAATCCCTTACCATTATTTGAAATTCTGTATGGGACGAAATTTTTACTCCTTCCATAAATATGCCTGAAACTATAATAACTGCGACTATAATAATAGCGTAATGATCCATTGCATTGGTAAACAGACGGCGCTTTTTCATAAAAACGCGCCGAAAGACTGCGAGAGCAATACCAATGACTACCATTGCAGCAAACAGATTCCTTAAAAACAAAAAAGGATTTAGTGTTGAATAATAATTTGGAAAAAGAGGCATTGTAATAAATTTATCCAGAGCATGCATGAAAACCAGTAACATAAATCCCCAGGAAATAAGCATGTGCATAATCCACCTGAGAACGCTTTCTTTTAATATCCTTATCTGGAGGAGAATATCAAAAATAAAAACTTTTAGGAGGGTAAAGAATTTTGCACTGAATATTGTTAAAATAATACCTTTGGTTGCGCAATATATTCGGTTTTTGAAAAAAAGTTGTGCTGTAACTGTATCTATGCTGTTTCGGAACCATGTTGATACCTTGTAGAGCAAACCTAAGCTGAAAACTGTAAGGGCAAAGTAAAAACTGGTAGTAAAAAACATGATATTTTCCTTTTTATTCTGGTATCCTTCATATGACCCCAAAAGTACTTTACAGTTTTTTTGGGAAAAAGCTCTGCACATGGAGAATGCTCTAAAAAAGTGTAAAGAACTTTTGAAGGATGCCTTTATTCTCAGCTTTTAATTCTTGCTTCTGTCACAAGGCATGAAACTATTTGAACATATAATGCAAGGCATGTGCCATAATTAATGTTGTAATCAAAACAAAATATCAACATGATTTTTTGATGTCCAACTTTTTGGTATTAATAAATTCAACATGTTATAAAAAACTCACGTAAATTCTCAATAACCCAGGGTATTCAGAGAATCCTTTTCAATAGCACCCGGCGTTTAAAGGCTTAGCCAGATTTTATTACCCCGGGTTATTGAAAATTTACAAACTCACTAGTGTCCGGTTAGCTTCTTGCATATGCATTGTTGTGCTTTGAACCTGTATCCCATGGACTGCACTCTTTAATATTTGAGAAACATGTTGTTAAGTTATTGAACAAGGTTGGGACAAAATTTAGACCAAATGGTTTCAAAAGCTCATCATGCAAAAACCGGGGTTGGTCATAAGGTGGGCCACTATACGGAGACTGAAAATATGCTATAGTCAATTATCTGTAATTACTGACTTTATTTTTGGATCGAAAAAAATCAGTTCAAAGTGGCCCATCTTATGACCAAACCCCAAAAAGCTAACCGAACAGCACTGAAAAAAATTAGATCATAGATGAGAAACCGATATATAAAGGATAGGATTAGGATAGGAAAACATGATCATTCGAATTGAATCATCCGTCCCGATCCTTCCAGACTGGGCCATCTGGCCCGCCAGACCTGCTGTTCACCATAATTTATGGAGGTAGAGGCATGCAACGAAATTTTCAACTGAACCATCTCAAACAAAACCCGCAGAAACAATGGGACATTCTTGTCATCGGAGGCGGGGCAACGGGCCTTGGCATTGCTGTTGATGCTGCATCAAGGGGATATGAAACTGTGCTTCTGGAACAATCGGATTTTGCCAAAGGGACATCCAGCCGAAGCACTAAACTGGTCCATGGCGGTGTCCGCTACCTTGCCCAGGGAGATATCTCCCTTGTGCTGGAAGCATTGCACGAGCGCGGCCTGCTGCGCAGGAACGCCCCCCATCTTGTGAAAAACCAGGCCTTTATCATCCCTAGCTACGACTGGTGGGAGGGACCTTTCTACAATATTGGCATGAAGGTCTATGACATGATGGCAGGCAGGCTGGGGCTTGGGCCATCGGAGAATATCTCCAGAAAAGAGACATTAAAGGCCATTCCCAACCTGGACGAAAATCACCTTAACGGCGGCGTCATCTATTATGACGGTCAGTTTGATGACAGCAGGTTGGCCATCAACCTGGCACAGACAGCCAGGGAAAATGAGGCGGTTGTCCTCAACTACATGCAGGTTACAGGCCTTCTCAAAGACAAAAGCAACCTTGTCTATGGTGTTGAAGTGATGGACACAGAATCTGGAAAAAATCATACGGTCCGCTCCCGGGTGGTCATCAATGCCACTGGGGTTTTTGTTGATGATATTCTTTTGATGGATGATCCAAGTGCAAAGGCCCTGGTAAGGCCGAGTCAGGGCATTCATTTTGTCCTGGACAAGTCGTTCCTCCAGGGCGACTCAGCCATCATGATCCCAAAAACATCGGACGGCCGGGTTCTATTTGCCGTTCCCTGGCATGGCAAAGTGGTGGTGGGGACCACTGATACCCCTCTGGGACCAGAGGATATAAGTCTTGAGCCCAGGGCACTGGAAGAAGAGATTGAGTTTGTTCTGAAAACAGCAGCCCAGTATCTGAAAAAAGACCCTCAGAAAAAGGATGTACTCAGCGTGTTTGCTGGACTGAGACCCCTGGCTGCCCAACAGGACAACCAAAGCCAGAGTACCAAAGAAATTTCCAGAAGCCATAAGCTTATTGTCTCTCTGTCCGGCCTGATTACCATTACCGGGGGTAAATGGACCACTTACAGAAAGATGGCCGAAGATACTGTAAACAAAGCCTGGAAGGTGGGCGGACTGCCTGAAAAAAAATGTGTCACCGAAAACATGCCCATCCACGGATATGTAAAAAATATTAATTTTAATTCACCTGGTTATTTTTACGGCTCTGACCGCACCGCCATCAACGACATGATCCAGGCTGAGCCGGACCTTGCTCAACTGCTGCATCCAGATTACGAGTATACCCGGGCCCAGGTGGTGTGGGCCGTCCGCAATGAGATGGCACGTACAGTGGAAGATTTCTTGTCCCGAAGAATCAGGATACTCCTCCTGGATGCCAGGGCCAGCATGGCCATGGCGCCTGAGGTGGCTGCTATTATGGCCCGTGAACTCAAACGCGACCAAAGCTGGATAACTTCCCAGATGGCAGACTACCAGGCCCTGGCTGAAGGTTACATTTTATAAGATATAATTGCTGAGAAATAGGGTTATCAGAAATTGGGCTTCCTTTGTATGGCCCCAAAAGTACTTTACAGTCTTTTGGGGAAAACCCCTGCAAATGAGGAATGCTCTAAAAAAATGTAAAGTACTTTTGAAGGATGCCAGAAATTGAAGGCTAAATTTGATTTATTTGCATTGCCAAACACTGCGGATAATTGCTACCCGCACAGGTTGAAATTTTGCAACTTGTAAAATAGTTGGACAGGTGCCTTTCCAATTTCAGCGCTAATGGTTTTGCGAAATCAATTTTATTCTTATGTTGTCATATATGGTTATGCATTTTACACTCCCTTACTCTGTCATGGCACATCAGTTGCTTTATTAAAAAGCATGTTGGAAGACAATTCTTCAATGCTTTTAAAAAATAACATGCCAGATAAGGGAGGATCGCCACATGACTTCAAGACAAACCCATAAAAATGATAAGGTTTACGTCATTGGGATTTCAAAATAATGACGACAACTCTTGCAACCATCCTTATCCTCTTTCCCTTTGTGTCGGCCGTGTGCTGCTACCTGATTCGGCCAGCCAGGGTTCGTTCACTGGTTGTGCTGGCAACAGGTGCGCTTCTTTGTATATGCGCCTTGGTGATGATTTACTTTGTCCCCTTTACCCTTGAAAGCGGCAGTGTGGCAGTTTTTTCCATTAAATACATTGTTTTTATCGCTGATATTTTACTGCTGTTTGTGATGCTCTATTTCGGATTTAAACATCACAGCATGCTCATTAAGCTCCTCTCGCTGTTCCAGATTCTGTTCCTGGTCTATCTGGAATTTTTTTACCTCAAAGGGCTTTCCCCGGCCGGAACCATTTATTGCGATCAACTCAGCATGACCATGGTGCTCATTGTATCCATTGTCGGGGCGATTATCTGCTTTCAGGCCATTCCCTACATGGATAATCACGAAACGCATCTTAAACTTGAAAAATCCATTCAGCATCGTTTTTTTGCCATCATGCTCTTTTTTATTGGTGGCATGAACGGGCTGGTACTCTCCAATGACCTGATATTCTTTTATTTCTTTTTTGAGGTCACCACACTTTGTTCCTTTCTGCTCATTGCCCACGACGGCACTGAGACGGCTGTTGCAAACGGGGTGCGGGCATTGTGGATAAACAGCCTGGGCGGGGCTCTTTTTATCCTGGCTCTGGCCGTAATGGTCAGTCAAACCGGTGATCTTGATCTGCACAGAATTATACTCAACGCCGATCCCCTTAACCATATTTTTCTTTTCTCCTTGTCTCTGTTTTGCCTGGCTGCCTTTACGAAATCCGCCCAGTTTCCATTCCAGAGCTGGCTGTTGGGTGCCATGGTTGCGCCGACTCCGGTGTCAGCCCTTTTACACTCCAGCACCATGGTTAACGTGGGTGTATACCTTGTCATACGGTTGGCCCCGGCATTCAGCGGAACTTTTTTAAGTCACTGCGTGGCTTTTTTCGGGGCTTTCAGCTTTCTGGCAGCCGCAGCTTTGGCTGTGGGGCAAAGCAATGGTAAAAAAGTGCTGGCCTATTCCACCATCAGTAATCTGGGGCTGATTTTTGCCTGTACCGGGCTGAACTATCCCCAGGCCATCACAGCCGGTATTTTGCTGCTGATTTACCATGCAGTCACCAAAGCCCTGTTATTTCTATGTGTTGGAACCATTGAGCAGGGCATCGCCAGCCGTGACATTGAGGAGATGCGTGGTTTGTATTCTGTTATGCCTGTGACAGCGCTGATCACCGTCATGGGCGTTATCATGATGATCATGCCTCCCTTTGGGGTGATCATCGGAAAATGGATGGCCATGGAAGCGGCATCCAGAGATTTTTACATCATTATATTAATTGCCCTTGGCAGTGCAATTACCGTCATGTACTGGGCAAGGTGGGGAGGAATCCTGATGAGTGCCTCCTTTGCCGGAAAATTTAAAGCCGAGAAGCAGCATCTGCTTACCTGGACAGCCTTGGGATTATTGAGCCTGGGAGCGGCCATCCTGAGCATGGGAGCCCCCTGGCTTTACAACTGGGTCGTCGCACCTGCTGAAAAGGCGTTTTATCGTCTGGATTATACCAGTCACAACGGAATCCTGGAAAATATCGTAGGCAGTTTTCCCGTTGTTCCCCTCGGTCTGGTGGCGATTTTGGGATTTATTGCCGGCATCTGGGCGGTTAAAAAGGCCGTCGGCGCACGAAGGGTTTCTCCCTATCTCAGCGGGCTCCAGACCGAGGAACCCGGGGTGTTCGTGGGACCCATGAATAAACCCACCCGTTCACAGGCGAGAAACTATTATCTCTCTTCCATATTTGGTGAAGAAAAACTGACACCCTGGATTAACCTGGCTGCCGGTGTGCTGCTGGCCCTTGTTATCGGAGGTGCGTTATGATCAGCGGTCTTGTTATGGTTATTCTGGGTCTGGCTGCAGGGCCTTTGCTGGGTGGCGTTATCAGTGGGCTGGATCGTATATTGACAGCCCGCCTCCAGGCGCGCATGGGGCCGCCGGTGTGCCAGCCCTATTTTGATGTGCTGAAACTTTTCGGAAAGGAAAAAATGGTGGTTAACGTTTGGCAGGCATTTTGTGCCTATTGCTACCTTGCTGCCAGTTCCATCAGCCTGGTCCTTTTCTTCCTGCAGTCGGATCTTTTATTGATTCTGTTTGTCCAGGCAGTGGGTGCGCTTTTCCTGGCCATCGGTTCCTTTTCATCCACCTCACCCTTCAGCCAGGTCGGGGCAAACCGGGAGTTGCTGCAGATTCTTGCCTATGAGCCCATGCTGGTGCTTATTACTGTGGGTATTTATCTTGAAACAGGCAGCTTTAAGCTTCAAACAATTTATAACTGGGATGCCCCGCTGCTGTTGAAACTGCCATTTTTATTCGTTGTTCTCGGTTTCTCTCTGCTCATCAAACTTCGCAAATCGCCCTTTGATCTCTCCACCTCCCACCATGCCCATCAAGAGCTGGTTAAAGGGCTGTTAACTGATTTTTCCGGACCCTTTTTAGCCCTTATTGAGGTTGCTCATTGGTACGAGGTTGTGCTCATGCTGGGCTTTTGCTCACTTTTCTGGGCAACCAGTTGGACGGGAATGGTTGTGATAGTTGTCATAGCGTACCTGGTGATGATCCTTATAGATGTGGTTTCAGCGCGTATGAGCTGGCGCTGGATGCTTGGGTATGTGTGGCCCATGGGGCTGGTATTATCCATGGTAAATCTGGTCTGGCTCTATGCCAGCTAAGGGGTGAACAAAATGTTTAAAGACAGTATTCAAAAAGCACAAATCAAGTCACC
The DNA here is from genome assembly GCA_937124525.1 of uncultured Desulfobacterium sp. Next base: position 12,928 of record CAKZLA010000034.1, on the reverse strand, counting down.
CTGGCTGCTGCACTTTGATTGCGGCAGTTGCAACGGCTGCGATATTGAAGTGCTGGCCTGCCTGACACCCCTTTATGACATTGAGCGCTTTGGCATCATCAATGTGGGTAACCCCATGCACGCTGATATTTTTCTTGTGACCGGTACGGTGAATCCTCGAAATAAAAAAGTACTATTGAATCTTTATGAACAGATTCCCCACCCCAAGGTTGTCGTGGCCATTGGTTCCTGTGCATTGTCGGGGGGAATTTTCCGGGACGCATACAATGTTCTGGGGGGGATTGACAAGGTGCTTCCGGTGGATGTTTATGTGCCCGGATGCCCGGCCAAGCCAGAGGCCATTATTGATGGGGTAATCATGGCCCTAAAAAGATTTTCACAAAAAAAAATGGGAAAAGATCATGCTTAAAGAAATGATGCCTGTGAGTATACACGATGTGGTGAAGGAAATTGCCGCCATTAAAATTGCCGGTTACCGGTTTATAACCATCTCTTGTGTACCCGTAGATGAAGCCCATTTTGATATTTTGTACCATTTTGACCGGGAACTCGAACTGAGGCACCTGCGCCTGACGGTGACAAAGGATATTGTTGTGCCAAGCATCTCTTCCGTATATTTTGCCGCATTTCTGGCGGAAAACGAAGTCCAGGATTTGTTTGGTATCCACTTTGATGGCATGGCCATTGATTACAAAGGCACTCTTTTTCTTGAAAAGACACCCCATACCACGCCATTTTGCAAATACACTGTCCAAGGGTCTTCCACAGAAAGGGGCAAGCCCCGGCCGGCATCACCCAACAGCCACACCCGGGAGGATCAGTGATGAAAAAAACGATTATCCCCTTTGGACCCCAGCATCCGGCGTTTCCCGAGCCCATTCATTTAAAGCTGACCGTGGAAGATGAAGTAATAATAGAAGCGGTTCCTGCATTTGGATTTATCCACAGGGGGTTGGAATCCCTTATTGACCGGCGTGATTTTCATCAAATGATCCAGGTGGTTGAGCGTGTCTGCGGCATCTGCTCCATGATTCATGCCATGTGCTACTGCCAGGGTCTTGAGGAGATGATGGCCGTTGAGGTGCCCCCCCGGGCCAGGTATCTGCGGGTCATATGGTCCGAACTAAGCCGCATGCACAGCCATCTTTTATGGTTGGGCCTTTTTGCCGACGGTTTTGGTTTTGAGAGTCTGTTCATGCAGTTCTGGAAAATCAGGGAAAAGGTTCTGGATATCCATGAGGCCACCACCGGCAATCGGATTATCCTGTCCGTCAACGCTGTGGGCGGTGTTCGAAGGGATATTGCTCCAGACCAGCTGCAATGGATTATGCTCCAGCTGGCAGACGTAAAAATGGAGATGAATTTCTTGGAATCCACCCTGCTCAATGATTATACGGTGAAAAAACGAACCAGAGAAAAGGGCGTTGTGAGCAGGGATAAGGCCCATGAACTGGGTCTGGCAGGCCCGACCCTGCGTGCCAGCGGGGTGGCCCAGGACATGCGCATGCTGGGATATGCAGCTTTCAATGAACTTGATTTTGAACCAATTGTGGAAACGGAAGGTGACTGCTATGCCCGCAGCAAGGTTCGATTTCGTGAGGTCTTCCAAAGCATTGACCTCATCGGCCAGGCCATCGGCAAAATTCCCAAAGGGGATATTCAAGCGAAGGTCAAGGGACGTCCCAAAGGAGAATTGGTAACAAGAGTTGAGCAGCCCAGGGGTGAACTCTTTTATTATATTAAAGCCGATGGCAGTAAAAATCTTCATCGACTGCGGATTCGCACACCGACCTTTGCCAATGTGCCGGCCCTTGTGACCCTGCTTCCCGGTCACTGGTTGTCGGATGTTCCTGTCATCGTTTTGTCCATTGATCCATGCATCAGCTGCATGGAAAGGTAAAGGAGTGAACTTTCATGTTTAAAATGACCCCCAATGTACTAAGGAACCTCTTTTCCAAAAAGCCCACCCGGCTTTACCCGGTGGAGATCCGGGAGCCCTTTGAAAACATGAGAGGTGAGCTGATCAATGAAATAGAGAACTGCACCTTCTGCCGTATCTGCGAGATCAAGTGCCCGTCCCGGTGCATCAGTGTGGACAAAAAAGCTGCTACCTGGAGCTGTGACCCCTTTGCCTGTATCTATTGCGGCATCTGTGTGGATGCATGCCCCGCCAAATGCCTCCACCAGGCTACGGCTTATCGACAACCGGTTTACCAGCGCCAGACCATTTGCCTTAAAGGTGAACCCAAAAAACCTGAATCATCAGAGGGGTAGCTGTATTTGACACAAGCTAAACATGATCAGCCTGTCCCAGGACAAAACACTCAGGCTATAATGCTGACCATCCAGTACCACCGTTTATGATTTAAAACTTCTGCATTGTCTGTGTGGTACATCATTTTTTTCACGGTCTCATTTTCATTGGCACTTAAAATCTTCAAATTTCAACACTATTTAATTATTGACAAAGAGACGTCTCTTCTTAATAATATAATGTTTTTGGGTTTGGCAGGAAAAGAACTTACATTGGCCGAGTGTCTGAGAGACGTAGCTGCTCATTTAATGTCAAAATAAAGGAAGCCGCTGTGCAAGGTGTTTGTTGGAAATATTGTAAGTTAGTACATTGTTTAGATGGCTATAATTACAATAACAAAATGGAGGCGGCAATGCCCTTCCTGGGCTAAAGACCAGGGGGCCTTGCCGATTTTTTATGAATGAACTTGATCCATTAAACCCGGAATTTGAAGCACTTTTTAGTGCCCTGGAAAAAACCAGCCCCATACTCAGACATGTGGATACGCCCGCTGGGGTGTTCTTTAGACTGGATATGGATGATAAGGGATTCTTCCTGACCACCGTCAACAGCAATGGAAAGGAAGTGAACCCGGCCTATGAATTCTATTCCGGTCCAGAGCGGAATATATTAAAAGAGATTTCCCGGATCAGGGAGCAGAACGCATTCCGCATTGAATGGGGTGCCACCGAAACAACAGAAAAATTTCATATCAATGGAAATGATCACCTCATTTCCATGCTGCTGGAAACAGATCTGCTTCAGAATGCAAAGGGGGAAACCCTCTCTCCTGCACAGGGAACGGGCCAGGTGAAAGCCGTTATCCAGCCGGTTAAAAAAAAAGAGGGATTGCCTGCAAATAAAAAAAAGAACACGGGGGATGGAAATAAAAGCAAAGAAGATAAGCTGGTGCTGGCAAGCAAAATTGAGCTGTGGCATGACCAGAATAAAATTGAGCCCGCCATCCCGGTCACCCAATATCATATGCTCTCCGACCACACCATCCACCGGGTCAATCCCCTGGGGCAACACTTCGACAAAATAAACCTCTTTGAAACCACATTTGACAGTAACCTACTTGCACACTACCTGACCATGCTCTTTTCCAGCCTGACCCACATTGACATCGTCTATGACGGGTATAAAGTGGTCAAAGGCGAACCTGGGAGCACCCAGCCAGCAGTGATTTTTGAAAGCGTCACCCCGGACAACACCCTGCATTTAAAAGTGGCGGCCACCTACCCCGGCTACGCTCCGAGTTTTTTTGACCGATTTGACATGGACCAACTGGCAACGGTCAATGACATGGAAAAAAAAATCATTGTCAGCAAACTGAGCCATGGGGATATTGCCGCCTGTTTTAAAGAGATCCACGCCGCACTGAAAAAACATGCAAAAACCCTGGACAAGGATAAAGACTTCTATGTGCAGGACAATTTCCTCATCATTGAATCGGCACTGGCCTCACGGTTCATCACCTGTGAAATCTCCGGGCTGTTAAGTCGCTATATTGTCATGGGGGCGGAAAAACTCAAGGCATACAAAATCAAGCATGTACAGCCCAGCCTGAACGTAAAGCTCTCCCACGGCATTGATTTCCTTGAGGGGGATGCCACCCTGGATCTTGGCGGGGAGACCTTCTCCTTAAATGAGGTCTTGCAACAGTTTAAAAAAAATTCATACATAAAACTCAGCGACGGCACCAGCGCCATCATCAACCCGGAGTATATGGCCAAGCTCTCCCGAATTTTTAAAAAGAAGAAAGCCGGGGTGCAAATCTCTTTTTTCGACCTGCCCATTGTAGAGGAACTCATTGATGAAAAAGTGGCCAATAAAGGGCTTCAAAAATCAAGGGAAATTTTTCTGGGATTCAATGAGATAAGTAGCAGCAAACCCAGACTGCCAAAGATCAATGCCACCCTCAGAAGCTACCAGAAACAGGGATTTAAATGGTTGTCCTATCTCAGGAAACATGGACTTGGCGGTTGCCTTGCCGATGACATGGGGCTTGGAAAAACCATCCAGACCATTGCCCTTCTGGCATCCATTTACCCAAAAGAGAAAAAACCCTCCCTCATCGTCATGCCCAAAACCCTGCTCTTTAACTGGGAAAATGAGCTGGAAAAATTTGCACCAAAACTTTCCTTCTGTCAATACCACGGGACGGATAGAGATCTTGACAAGGCCTTGAAACACCAGCTGATTCTTACCACCTATGCCATGATCCGAAATGACATCGAGGTGCTTAAGGAAAAAGCCTTTCACCTCATTGTCCTGGATGAATCCCAGAACATCAAAAACATCCTGTCCAAAACTTCCAAGGCATCGGTGCTGCTCAACGCCGACCATCGTCTGGCTTTAAGCGGAACCCCCATTGAAAATAACATCAGTGAACTCTATGCCCTGTTCCGATTCCTGAACCCCTCCATGTTTGGCTCTTTTGCCGATTTTAACAAAAATTATCTCACCCCCATCCAGAAGCACAACAGCAAACCTGTGACAGAAGAGCTGCGACGGAAAATATATCCCTTTATTTTGCGCCGCCTGAAAATGGAGGTCTTAACCGATCTGCCCGAGCGCATGGAGCAGACCCTTTACGTAGAGATGACCGACCCGCAAAAGGAACTCTACCACCAGCGCCGGGAGATGTACCGCGCGGCCATCCGGGAGCAGATCCAAACCAAGGGGCTTAAACAGTCCCAGTTCTTTATATTCCAGGCATTGAACGAACTGCGTCAGATCGCCTCCATTCCCGAGGTTAAAAGCGACAACGCCATCATCTCACCCAAACGAGAAATTCTCATGGAGCATGTGCTGGATGCCGTTGCCGGAAATCATAAGGTGCTTGTGTTTGCCAACTATCTGCATACATTGGAGTGTGTGTCCCAGGATATAGAAGGGGCAGACATTGATCATATGGTCATGACCGGCTCAACCAGGGACAGAAGCTGTGTGGTTAACCGGTTTCAGAATGACGACTCCTGCAAGGCCCTGTTGATGACCTTGAAAACCGGCGGACTGGGCCTGAACCTCACCGCTGCAGAATATGTTTTCATATTCGATCCCTGGTGGAATCTTGCCGCTGAAAACCAGGCCATTGACCGGGCCCATCGCATGGGCCAGGCCAACCGGGTGTTCAGCTACCGTCTCATTGCCAGGGACAGTATTGAGGAGAAAATTTTGAAACTCCAGGAGGTCAAACGGGAGTTATTCGATTCTCTCATCTCCAGCGACTCGGCATCCATCAAACAGATGGATGAAAAAGATGTGGAATTTATTCTTGGAGGATAGTTCTACTTTGTTAACTTATCCATAACACATGAATTCCACTGTAACCAAGTGCCTTTTGGGGAGTTTTTACTGTGAAACGTCAAAAATTGTTAGATAGATTTGTGAACCTAACAAAGTAAAAATAGAGAATATGAAAAAATCAAAAACCAACGCAAAAAAGGGATTAAAAAGTTTGCCCATTATTGACATTGAGGAGACCAACTCCCTGCAACCCTGGAAAGCCCGACCATACAAAATCTGCGCTGTCTGTGGTAAAAAGGCGATTCATTATACAAAAACCGCCCAGGCCGGTACTGTCTGCCAGGCGTGCTGCACCGCTGCCATTGAAAAAGAATTGATCCACAGCAATGCAGATAAGTGGCCCGAAGAACGTATTAAAGAGGCCCTCTCTTCCAGGGGCACCATTGTGGAACGACTGGCAGTATTAACCCATATCCATCCCATTCAACTGCGAATGGATATTCGTGATCTTTTGATTGAAAACTTGGGGTTTGTTTCAGAGAACCCACTGTCACATCATGTCAGCCAGAAAGCCTTTGAGGCCTGCCTATCCTACCATAACCAAAGACAAATGTTTGACAAACTATTAAAAACACACACATTCATTAACTGGCAGCAAAAATCAAATATAACAAAAGTCTGCTACCACATTTCTCCAAGCCATCCAGCTACCATTGCCAGATTTGAGATGACATCCAGAGACCCGAGCCCTTCAGCCAGAATTCACATTGCAGGTATCATCAACCAAATTGATACCTCCTGGGCAAAAGAATTGTGGCAGGATCTGTGCAGAGATCCCAACCCGCTGGTGAGGGAAGGGTGTGTCCGAATTGCTGCGGAACAAAATCAACCCATGAAAGGTCAGGGCCCCCTTAACAGACTTCCAAAGGTCAAAACAACAAAAACCGGATCTGCCACAGACTCCCCCATGAATACCAAAATAAAGTACACCTTACTTGAGCAAACCGTCAAAAACTGCATCAATTTTCGGATATCCCCTTACCAGAAAATTAATTCCCAGTACCTTAATGAGATGCGAGATTTCATTGATCCCAATACCTATGGCCGCAAAAAATACGACGATTTAAAAGAAAACACACCGTCAACCTGCATTAGATTGATTGCCGCCACCCTGTCCAACAAATATATATTTGAAAAACTGCTGCCAACATTGCCGGCTGAGGTGGGTATTCTGATCTATCTTTGCACTTGGGAAAATTATTTTTTTTTCAGTAAGGATGATTTAAAAAGACTTAGCCGCTTAAGAAAAAACGGGAAGGATAAACAAGAAAAATTCCCTGAACTGCCGGCATCCTTGCTGCCATTGCTTGGCAAGGCGTTTCCACCCAAAACCCAGTGGGATGTGGAAGTAATACAGCACCCCGCTTTTTTTCTTTTTAAGATAGAGAGAACATGGAATACCAGTTATTCAACGGCTGGTTATAAATTCAATATCCATGAAGATTTTATTCCCCATTTGAAAAAAGTCCTGCCTCTCCCGGCTCTCTATGATGTCGTACCGGTTTCAGATGATTATATTGACCCCCAGGCCTATGCTGTTTATGAAGAGAAACACTTCTTTGAGCAGCTTCCCACGATCTTGGCCTTCATCGCCCAGGATAACCTTGAATTCACAAAAAACGGAGATAGAGTCAAGGTTGCTTCTTTGAAAAAAATGTCCACACTGTGCGGCCTGAATGAATTCCACGGAGAAGATCATCCCCCCATGAAATATTTCAAAACCGCTTCCCTTGCCGATTTCTTTATATCCGGGGCACAATGGAAGGATGAGGCAATGCACAACCTGCCACTTTTCCTCAAAAACAGAATCAAACAATATCTGGACTTCACAGACTATAAAACCCTTCGATGCAGGGAATTGTTGAATCATGTCAAACGACAAAAACCCGAATATGACTCCGAAAAAGCTGAGAAAGAGATCAGACAATCATTTAAAACCCTGTTGACACTGCTTCCCAAGGGGGAGTGGGTTGCTGTGGGAAATCTTGTCCAAGCCATCTGTTACCGGGGACTTGAAACCAATCCATTTTCAAATCCAGTGGAAATCGACCAGGTTTGTCTTGATCTATCTCCCTGGACCATGAAAAGATTCTCGCTCCAATCAGGATACTATGGGCATGGTTGCACCATTGGTGTATCAAAGACAGATACAGGCCAGACCATCTCCTTGCCTCTGATGAAAGCCCTGCTGTTTTTTTTCGGCAGCCTGAATATGGTTTCTCTGGCCTATTCTGAGCCCAGGAATGAGCGCTACCTCCTGTCAGACAAATCCTATCTGAGCATCTACGATGGCTTGACATATGTTCGCCTCACCGATTTTGGTGCCTTTGTTCTGGATAAGGAAAAATCCTTTTCCGCTGGCATTGAGAAGCAAAGCGCTGAAATCATCCTTGATGAAACCAGGCACCTGCTCTCCCTGTTGGGTGAAGATCCTGTGAAACGACTGGCCCTGGAAAGTGTGGGAAAACGGGTCACCACATCCAGCTATCTTGTGGATTACCAATCCTTTCTCAAGGATTGCAGCAGCCCTAAGGACGTACAAAACAGAATTGACTATTTTAGGACCCATATCTCAAAAAATCCGCCGGAAATATGGGAAACATTTTTTCAATCGGTTCTGGCACGCATGGAGCCTTTAAAAATTGTAAAAGATATGTACATCCTCAAGGTGAATCCAGACAAGGATTTGATTGCCCTTCTCACCACCGACCCGGTCTTGAAAAAACATGTCATCAAAGCGGAAAACTATCATCTGATGGTGGGAAAAAAACAGTATCCCACCGTGAAAAAACGGCTGGCACAATTTGGTTTTTTCTGATGATCCCGTTTTACAAGGTCGCTGCATGCTCCAGAATTTTTTCCCCAAGGGCTTTAAAAATCAACATCTGAAAGGGAAGCATGGCAAAGTAGGCCTGCCCCAAAAGCCCCCGGTTAAGCCCATAGCCCCATAAGCCAAGCCTAACCCATCTTCCTATTAAAACTGAAAAACCCCTTCTACCTCAAGATCTGCACCCAGAGGCAATGCTGCTACCTGGAATGCGCTGCGGGCGGGAAAGGGTTCTTTAAAGTATTGGGCATAGACCTCATTCACGGCGGCAAAATTGTTGATATCTGCCAGATACACCGTTATTTTCACTGCATTATCAAGCGTTGTACCGGCCTCTTTTGCAATGGCATCAAGGTTTTTAAAAACAATGGCGGCTTTTTCCCCAATGGATACTTCGGGAATTTTACCCGTTGCAGGATCAATGGGAAGCTGACCCGAGGTAAATAAAAGTCCATTGGTGACCACACCCTGGGAATAAGGACCTATGGCAGCAGGGGCGTTATCGGTTTTAACTATTGTTTTGGACATAAAAAAATCTCCTTTATATGATGGTGGCTTTGGCTGCGTCTCTGATGATTTCCAAAAGAAGGCGACAGCCTGATTCAGCAAAGGTAAGAGGAATACGCATATCACACATGCTGGTGAGACGTTGGGGGCGGCATTATGCCATTTTCATTATTTGTTGTGTCGATAGGCCGACATGGCGGTTATTTGAAAAATATTACGGTTGATGAGTTAACAAGAACCCGGCTTTAAAAGGATCTTTATGTTCTGCCACAAATTGATGGAATCCGGTGATATGGGCTTTACCGGTGATTTCAGGAACTATGGCAGCCCTGTCTCCCACCCGGGTTTCTGCGACAATTTTGCCTGTAAAAAGGGTGTTTAACATACTGGCATGATCATAGGTTTCTCCCACACCAAGACGTCCCATTTCATGGAGCCAGGCCATCTTGGCACAGGTGCCCGTGCCACAGGGAGAACGATCCACCTGACCATTACCAAAAATTACCATATTTTTCACGGGATCACCATTTTGGTATATCTCCGTAAGATCCACCCGGGCAGGCTTACCCGTGCCAGGATGCACAATGGAAACAGCATCATTAACCCGATCCCGGATCTCAAGGCCCAGGGCTTTTAATTGATCCAGGCAGGACAAATCCAGGGACATCTTAAGCTGAGCCACATTGACAAGGCCAAAGAAATTACCCCCATAGGCGATATCCACCCGAATTGTTCCCAACTCTGTCAATTGGATTTCCACGGTATCATAATAAAAGGCGGGCACATTCTGAACAGTCACCTCGTCTGCGCCCCCATCCTGGATACTCACCCGGGCCGTGACCTTTCCGGCAGGGGTATCCAGAACAATCTTTTTTGCCATGCCATCTTCAAGGCCATCCACAGACACCATTCCGGTATCCACCAGCACGGCAGCCGCCCCCATGGAACCATGGCCACACATGTCCAGGTACCCGCCGGAATCCATGAACACAACCCCGGTGTGGGCATCCTCCGAGGCCGGGGCCGTTAAAATGGCACCAAACATATCCTGGTGCCCCCGGGGTTCCCACATAAGCATTTTACGAAGATCATCCAGATGTTCTTGTATCCACTCTTTTTTTTCCACCATGGTTTTGCCGGGGATATGGGGGATTCCTCCGGTGACAATGCGGGTGGCTTCCCCTGCGGTGTGGGCATCCACTGTGGTTACTATTTTTTTAATATTCATATAGTTCCTCGTCAGTAATAAATTTTCCCTGTCCTTTGTCACACCTCGTAAGTTCTAAGTTCTCTGCATGTTGTGTATTGAAATTTGCTAACCCCCTGAAATTATAGAGCCTGTACCTTAGAGCTTGATTTTATAGGCCTTAATAATTTCAATGAGTTATGAGAACTTAGGACTCTTGAGGTCACACTCAATGTTCATTTTTTTTTTGGGGGGGTTGGTCATAACACCAGACACTCCGGGGAGGTCTGGTTTGCATGGATCGGGATAAACAACCCCAATAAGCCAAGCCTGACCCCATTTTTTTTTATTTCAGGCCTTCTTCTCCCCCAAAATCACGGTACAGGGAAAATTCATCAATGACAACAGCATCCTTTAGGGTGACGTCTTTGGTCACCATTCTGGCAATTATCTCCCCCAGACCCGGACCCAGCATATATCCCTGGCCGCACATGCCTGTGGCATGGAGCAATCCCCCAATCTCTTTGTTCCATCCCAGGATGGGGCTGCCGTCCGGAGTCATGGGATAAAGTCCCCGCCACACCCGGCGCACCCGGATGTTCTTCAGCCGGGGCAAAAGGTCCACCATGCGGGCGGCCACCTGGGGAAGGAACTGGGAGGTTTCCCGCTTGTCCGTGCCCACAATGGGGGGATCAGGGGTAATACAAAAGATAACATGACCATGGGCATTTTGATAAAAATAGTAATTCCGGGACCCCGGGGCCGGGCGAAGATCCACCAGCATGGCCTTGAAAAAAGGCTCCACTGGCTCTGATACGCCCCCCTCATGGCAGTCGGGGAATACAGGAATATCCTGTCCCACAAGTGCCCCCAATTCCCTGGAAAAAGGGCCTGCAGCATCTATAATCACCGGGGCATTGTAACGGCCCTTATTGGTAGTCACCCCGCACACCTGATCCTTTTCCCGGTGTATTTCCATGACCATCTCATTGAAATAAAAATCAACACTCCCCGTGGCCACGGCCCGGCGAAAGAATGCACTGCCAGTGATCAGGGGAGAAGCAGACCCGTCATCCGGGGAAAAGGTGCCTCCTAAAAGGCCCCGGCGATTAATACCAGGAGCCACAGAAGCCACGGTGTCGGCATCCACATAATCAATATTGAGTCCATGTTCTTTCTGGATGGGAAGAAATCCCTTTAAAAGGGCTTCTTCCTCCTGTCTGTAAACCGGAAAAAGATACCCGCCCTTGAGCCATTCAATGTCATCCCCATGAGTGTACTGCCAGGTGGAAAAAATTTCAATGGATCGCATGCAGGCAATGATTTTACCCGGATCAGAATGGGTAGCCCGGATGCCCCCAATGGCATGTTTATTCTCCCCCTGGCCCGGGGAGGCCATCTTATCAATCACACAGGTTTTCACCCCCAGGCCACCCAGAGCTATGGCCGCCGGCACCCCCACAGAACCTGCACCAATGAGAATTACATCATATTGAGTTGTCATCATTCACCTCCTTTGGCACCGGCCAGGGTGCCAAAGGGCACCTCCACAAACATGGGACGATGGGTGCCGTCCGTCACCTCTTTAAGATCAATGCCCTCATCCCGGAACAACCCCATGACCATGGGCCGGCAGGTTTTAGACCCACAGGCCCCCATGCCCGTACGGTTCAACCCTTTGAGCTGGTTAATGTCCCTTACGCCCTCCCGGATGGCAGCCCGGATCTCCCCTGCGGTGATGCGTTCGCATCGACAGATAATGGCGTCATCGGGGCAGGCAGAAAGATCCGGAATATCCAGGGAGGTCAGCGGACTTTTCTGCTCCTTGATCCCAATGGCCCTGGATGCCAGTTCGTGCTCCATTTTTATCTGGACCATAAGGGTACCGGGAAATTTCTTTTTATTCACCACCACCCGTTGCACCGGGTAATCACCAATAACGGCACCATCCACATCGGTGACCGTAATCATGATACCCTTTTCCACGGCATCCCGGCCCATCTCATAGGGAATGGTAACGGTTGGATTGGCCTTATCCTTTCGATAATCCACCACACTAACTGCAAGGCCCGGGCAGATGGCCACACAATTGAGACATCCCTTGCACTTATCCACGGCATCCACATGGGGAAGGCCGGTGATGAGATTTTTTTCCGTTTTGATAATATGTTCTGGACAGATGGAGGTGCAGGGGTTGCAGGGAATTTCCTGGGTGCAGTGAAACATCGGCATGACCCCTTCCGGCACAGGCAATGGCAGTGCCTGTTTTTTTATCCCACCGGGACGTGATTTTAAAACACTTGCCTTGTCCAGCCAGGCCTGGGGAATCTCGCCTTGATATACCCCCAGGGATTTTCCAATTTTAACCCCTTCTATTTTCCCCGTAAACATGGCGGCGGAGGCCTCGGCAATTTCCTGGGCATCCCCGGCAGAATGGACATCCATCCCCCACTCCTTTGCCTTATGAAAAAACTCATTCACTGGAGAAAGCCCCACGGCAATGAGCAGGGTGTCCACTTCAACGGTTTTTTCCGTGCCGGGGATAACCTTCCAGTGGTCATCTATGGCCGCCATGGTCACCGATTCCAAATGGTCCGTACCATTGGCGGACACAACGGTGTGCCGGGTGAAAATGGGCACTCCCAGTCGTTTCAACTTATCTGCATGGACCTTATATCCCCCCACCTCGGGCAATCCTTCAATGACAGCCACCACTTCAATGTCTGCCTGGAGGGCATGGTATCCGGCAATGATCCCGACGTTGCCCCCCCCCACAATGAGCACTCGCTCCGATGCCTTGATC
>CAKZLA010000033.1 GCA_937124525.1 uncultured Desulfobacterium sp. | reverse complement strand
GAGCAGGAAATATGCCGGTCCCTGCTCTGCTGGATCAACGATGGTTCGCACAGTATATCCGATGATCTGTATATTGAATCCCCCGCAGATACGATTGATAAATATTTAAAGGTGTTTCAAGATATTTTTAAGCTGACCCGGCACGAAGGACATTATAATATGATGATGGGGCTTGAGGCGTAATCGTAGTGAAACTGGGTCAAATTGTAAGGATTGAAAATGGAAGACAAGCAACAAAATATTATTATCTATAATACCAAAGACGGCAAAGCATCTGTCTCGCTATATGCCAAAGGCGGCATGGTTTGGATGAACCAAAATCAAATCGCCCAACTTTTTGACACCTCCAAGCAAAATATCGGTCAACATATCTCCAACATATTGAAAGAAGGGGAATTAGAGAAAAATTCAGTTGTAAAGAATTACTTTACAAGTGCTGCCGACGGCAAGGACTATAATGTTGCATTTTATGCGTTGGATATGATTCTGGCCATCGGTTTTAGAGTCCGCAGCAAAAGAGGTACCCAGTTCAGGATCTGGGCAAATCAAAATCTGAAGGAATACATGGTAAAGGGATTTGTCATGGATGATGACCGCCTGAAAAATCCCGACGGCAGACCGGATTATTTTGATGAACTTCTGGAGCGTATCCGGGAGATCCGGTCTTCTGAAAAGCGCTTTTATCAAAAGGTGCGGGATCTTTTCGCTCTAAGCAGCGACTATGACAAGACTGATAAAGCCACCCAAATGTTTTTTGCCGAAACCCAAAATAAATTACTCTTTGCCGTTACCGGACAGACTGCGGCGGAAATCGTTCTGGACCGGGTAGATGCAGATAAACCCAATATGGCGTTGACATCCTGGAAAGGTAGTGTCGTAAGGAAACAGGATATTTTTATTGCCAAAAATTACCTGAACGCAGATGAAATCGATACCTTGAACCGACTGGTTGTCATTTTTCTTGAAACCGCAGAATTAAGGGCAAAAAACAGGATCGATATCACTATGAAATTCTGGCAGAAAAACGTGGACAGGATTTTGGAATTCAATGAACAACCCCTGCTCACTGGAAAGGGAAAAATCAGCAGTTCGGCAATGAAAGAAAAGGTTAAGCAGATTTATCAATTGTTTGATAGCAAACGGAAGGCTTATGAAGCCATCCAGGCAGATAAAGATGATCTGGAAGAATTAAAACAGCTGGAACAGAAAATAGAAAAAAACAAATAGAGAATCACATCGGCAAATCCCAACAAAAACATGCTGGCGGATAAACCGCAGATGTTTGTGTTACCGGACACACGTGGGCGGGCTGGACAATTGTCCGATTTTATGCTACCGCTGAAGCGTTGCTTTGCTGCCGCATAACTGCGTTATGACGGGCGAAGCAAAGCAACGCTTCAGCGGCAGTTAAGGTGAATTCTCCACCCCACTTCCCCGGGCCGTTGAACAAACCACTGCACTGGACAAGCCAGTGAGTTAAAAGTTATCTTCCATAGGAGCGTGTAAAAATGAAAAGTCTAAAAGTAGCACTTTGGGTTGCTGCTATAGGATGTTTGACAGCAGTTCCATTTATTGCATTGCCTTGGCATATCCTCGATAAGATTGTTGTATGGTTTGGTTTTGAACCAATTCCAAATGACCAACTGGTAATGTACATTTTCAGGGTTTCATGTGGGATATATGGATTGATTGGCGTATATTTTATTATCCTTGCCAGAAACCCACTGGGTTGTGGTCCAATGTTAGATTTAGGAGCATATGGATTAGCAATATTTGGTCTATTATCATTGGTTATCGGGTTGAGTTTAAAGATTTCGCCCATAGTATTTGCTGGTGATGCGGTATCAGGATTGATCCTTGGAATTGTCATTATTGTGCTTTCATCCAAAGCAAAAAGAGCTTTAACTTCTTGATATGTGAATCGAAATCAAAAGATAACATCACCATTCACAAGGATTCGCAGGGTCGTGCCGCTGAGGATTTTACGCAATTTGGCGTTAAAGTGGCTTTTGCCAAGGCTTCATTCCCTGCTTACCTGTGATGGTGGGCGTTCGCTATAAAAATGGAGGTAACAAAATGAGTTTAAATCTTCAGGAAATGACAATAGAAGAAAAACTTAGGACAATGGAACTTCTATGGGATGATATTTGCCGAAAAGTTCCAGACTTGGCTTCCCCCCCATGGCATGGAGACATATTAAAAGATAGGGAAGAAAAAATAAAACAAGGTAAAGATGAATTTATTGACTGGGAACAAGCTAAAAGGGATATCAAGGATTCTATCTCATGAAAATCAGAATTCTTAAATCTGCGCGAGGAGATTTAAAAGAAGGCTATCATTTTTATGAATTGCAGCAAGAAGGCTTGGGGTCATACTTTTTGGAATCTCTATACTCTGATATTGAATCTCTCAAATTGTTTGCCGGAATACATAGTATTCATTTCCAGAAGTATCATCGTCTTCTATCAAAACGTTTTCCTTTCTCCATCTATTACCGGCTTGAGGAAAATGAAGTCAGAATTTATGCCGTCATTGACTGTAGAAAAAATCCTGCTGGGATAAGAAAAAGGTTAAAATAAAAAAACAGCGAACAACCAAATGCACTGGATGCAAAAGGCCGTGGCTTTTTGCCTTGTCGGTGGTTTCTCACTTGCTATGGCTTTTGCATAGTTTTGTGGCAGCCTTTTGCACTCGGTGATTTGGGACGTTATGAATGATCAAGAGATTATTAATCATTTTGCAACAAAGACGAATGTAACAAAATATTGCTCCATTGAAAGTTGTTTTGATCCAAAAACTCACTATTAATATGGAGGGCCAGATGTCCCAAGTTTATTACAAAATCGCTCGCAAAGCAGCATCAAGGCTTGCTGAATCGGCTGAATATCACGAATTGCCGAACCTCGTAGATGAAGAATTAGCTAATGGGTTCCTATCGGAAAGCCGTGATATGTATTCAACGCCAGAGGTCCTCATGATGGCCGCCGGGCTTTTGTTGAGCACCGTTCAGGCTGCATGGCAGATATACCAATATCTGAAACAGCGCCAAATTGAACCGAAAAAAAAACTTATGGAACAGGAGATTTCGGGAGAAATGGAACAACGAGCCCCAGAGGTACCAAGGGAAGAACTTACCCAGATTATCCACGTGGTTGTTGAGACCACGATATATATCGGAAAAGCTCAAGAGAAAGTGGAATCCAACCGGGAAGCGAGTTGAATTATACACTTAATTAATGAGGAAGGCGATTATGCCTGCTAAATTAATGATACAGGAGAGGAGAGGTAGGATCTCTATATCCTTTCATGACCTTGGTGATATAGAATCTGAAGAAACTGAAATTTCAATTCCTTTTGAACCTCTGATAAAAGCAAAAGAACTTGAAAAAATCCGCTGGTATCTTGAGGATTTCCTTGGAACTCCTTTCGCAGTATGGGAGGAACAAGGCACTAGTATTGAAGAGCTACTACCAGAATGGGGGCAACGCCTTTTCGAGTGCATCTTCCATGATAGCAGGATGTTGCATATCTACAAAAGGATACTTGACGGCGGTCCCCGTTTGAACTTTGGATTCAGTCCGATTCTGCTCGGTTTTTGGGCCTGCCATGGGAACTTTTAAAAGCCCCCCGAAATTCTACTCCCCTTTCATTGGAGAATGCTCGAATAATCCGCACTGTGCCCTTTAATATAGAGCCAACAAAACCTTGCCCCAGAAGAAGGTTACGTATCCTCATGGTCATCTCCAGGCCGAAAGGAGTTAAGGATGTGCCCTTTCAGATGATTGCCCGTCCCTTAATGGAACGTCTTGAGATGGTTTCCGGTAGTGTCGAATTGGAAGTCCTAAGACCGCCAACTTATGAGCGCCTAGAACAAAGGCTTAAAAAGTCCGCCGAAATGGCGGAGCCCTTCGATATCCTCCACTTCGATGGGCATGGAGGTGGTGGTTTAGCCAGCCCATCTTCATTGGGTGTAGATGATTCCGAAAACAATATAAACCATGGCTTTTTAATGTTTCAGACAAAACATGGGGCTGCTCATCCGGTTTCCGCTTTAAAATTGGGCAGGCTTTTGGCCAGTTCATCCATTCCTTTGTTAGTGTTAAATGCTTGTCGTTCAGCAGCTTTGAATCCTCAAATATCCCCTGAATCAGCCGTCGCTCTCAGATTGCTGCAAAATGGCGCTGCGGTAGTTGCAATGAGTTACAGTGTGTATGCGGTGGCGGCGGCAGAGTTTATGACAGTCTTTTACGAAACTTTGTTTTCAGGAAAGGTCGTTTCTGAGGCAGTCTTAGAAGGAAGAAAACAGCTAAATCACAGCAATCAACGCCCAAGCCCAAAAGGAATGATGGCCCTCAAGGATTGGTTTGTGCCCGTTTATTATACGCTAAAGGATCTATCTTTCCCAACCCTTCGAAGGGCGGACACGAAACGTCGGGAATCTCTACCTGAAGACCTTGCTAAATTGCGCAAAGAAATGAAACCAGAAGGCCTTGATGAGGCAGCGTGGAATCCTTTAACACCACAGGAATGCTTTTTGGGTCGAGACGCAGAGTTCTTTGAAATTGAGAACGCACTTCACAATCGACAGGCAATAATTATCCATGGAGTCGGTGGTACAGGAAAAACAGAATTGGCGAAAGCCTTTGCGTGCTGGCAGTTGTGCTCTAATGGGCTTGAAAATTCCGACCAGATCTTTTTTCATTATTTTGGGAACGGTGAGGCATCCTCCAGCCTGAACGGGATGCTCACGCTGATCGGAATAAAGCTGTTTGGCCCGAAATTCGTAAAAGATTACTTCAAGTTTAATGAGCGGAAAAATGCTATTCTCGAAAAGCTTAAACAAACCAGAGTCCTGCTTATATGGGACAACTGCGAAACGATTTTTTCAATGCATGACTCGACACAAACTACACCGCCTTTGGATGCAGAACAGCTTCAGGAATTTAAAACTTTCATTGATGAAGTTACTCAAAAAACTCGAAGTGGCCTCCTTATCATCAGCCGATCACCGGAAATATGGATGGGGAAAAACCTTAAACGCATAGAAGTGGGAGGCCTCGCGCCTCAAGATGTTGCTCTTTATACGGAATACCTTCTTGATAATTTTATGACAGCACAAAAGCGAAGAGAGCGGAAAGCCTACGGTGTTCTATTGCAATACTTATCCGGCCATCCTCTGGCCCTCCGTCTTATTCTGCCCCACCTTGAAACAACGGAAGGAGAACTGCCTCCCGGATTCGGGGAAGAAGAGGGCCAAACTGAATCCCTGAGAACTTGTGTCCATTACTCGTTTTGTCATCTTTGCGAAGAAGATCGTCGTCTGCAGGCGCTTACATTGTTCGAAGGATTCGTTGACATTGGTGTGCTTGCAGTGCTTTCAGAATTAGACGAAACACCCATGCGGTTTAAGGGCGCTGATAATATAGAATGGGAAAGATGCCTCCGGAGATGCGTCGAGGTGGGACTGCTGAGGGAGGTCCTCCCATCACTATTTTATATTCATCCGGCCTTTCCAAGCTATATAGCGGCTTTATGGCGTGAGGATGCAGGCGAGTCATTCGATGAAGAGTCAAAGGCGGCACGCATAGCCAACATTAAAGCACATGCCCTTTTAGGGAAATTCCTATTAGAAGAGACGATTGAAGGAAAAAACACCGAAGTGGTTATGGAAAGAATTTCGCTGAAACAAAGGACGCTTGAGAGAGTGGCGGGAGAGGCTCTTGTGCAGGGTATGTATACTGAAGCGTATAGCATTCTTCAACCTCTTAATAGCTATTGGGATGCACGAAGCTTGTTTGAGGAGGCACATGCCTGGGTCCAACGAGTCCGGCTTCAGGTGGAATATGATATCATTGAAACAAAAAACATAAATCCCGACGCGGAAAACTTATGGGTATTCATGGTTGGTAGTCAGGCTAACCGCTATGTTAGTATTCACTGAATTTCTATTTTAAAGGAGTTATTGGCAGACCTCAATGGATTATGTTAATGCAATAAAAGGCTA
>CAKZLA010000032.1 GCA_937124525.1 uncultured Desulfobacterium sp. | reverse complement strand
AGATGGTTTGAATGCAGAAAAAACCGCACCCACAGATACCGTTATCAGTTGGCTCTCCACCTCTTTGATGGGCCAAGATTTCGCCTTTAAAGAAGATGTGTTGCCCCAGGCCATACTTGAGGCAGGTTTCACCTCAATTCGTACCAAAACTTTGAACGATCAGATTATTTCACCCATTGGCCCAACTGAACTTCATGTTGGGCGCAAGCTTTAAAATATAGAGATATTACGTTTCCTTGTCAGTCCTAAGTTCTCTGCATGTTGTGTATGGAGATTTGCTAAGCCCCTGAAGTTATAGACCCTGTGCCTTAAAGCTTGATTTTATAGACTTTAATGATTTCAATGAGTCACAAAAACTTAGGACCCTTGAGACGTTTCCGGAACGGCATTCAGTTATTCGTTTTTTGGAATGCTTTTTGTTGTGTTTCAAGGTCCCATATCTGTATGTTTGATATAACTGCCACGGGCAGACCGTATTCTGGACCCGGCCTGCCACAACGGAGTATGAAAGAATGTTATGGCTGCCTACTCTTTCAGATAAAACATACATGGCAGTAACCGCCTACCACAACGAAAATTGAAACATCAATCATTTCAGCCTTTTGGACGGAGTTTCACATAAAAATATTCAAAACAAAAAAAGACAGCAAGATTTTATCAATAAACGATTTATCGGCAATCCAGCAGAAACGTGTTGACTTGAGACAATCTTATTTAAAACACAAAGGGAAAAAACAACTGTTTGTCGCTATTCTAATTCCAATGTTGTTGGTTCTTGTGGGATTTGCTGTGTCGACCGGCTCTGCAAGTATTTCATTTGCAGATGTTTTTGCTGTTATTCTAAAAAAATCTTCCTGGCTTAAATTTAACGACTATCCATGCAGATGTAATTATCTGGCAGCTCAGACTACCCAGTACAGGAACCATCGGTTTTGTAGGTCTTGTTGCTCCCCATGTTATCAGAATGATCATTGGTTGTGACAACAAGTTTCTTGTTCCTGCTTCAGGACTTGTGGGTTCTGCTCTTTTGATTCTTGCCGACACTGTAGCACGAACCGTCATGTCTCCGATAATCCTTCCGGTGGGCGCTGTCACCGCTTTTTTAGGAGTCCCTTTATTTGTATATTTAATAATCAAAAATAATGGAACAAACCAATGAGAATAGATATTAGTAATCTTGCTTTTTCCTATCCCGGCAAAAAAATTCTCCACGATATAAACGTAACCATGAACGATTCTGAAATCGTTTGCCTGGTCGGTCCCAACGGCAGCGGTAAGAGTACAATTTTATTGATATTGGCTATATATTTTTTAGAGAGAAGTCCTTTATAACTACGAAAGGGTATTGCAACATGATGCATATTTTTGAAGGATAATACTATTTTTATACGAAAAAAACGATTCCGCTAAAAAAATAAACGCAACCGTTATCGTTTTCTCAAAATTTGTGTTTTATTCTTTTTGCCAGAAGGAGAGATTTCATCCTGGCAAAGCATTGCTATCTGTGCATGCTCCGCCCATGGCAGTTTATAAGAAACTCTTTCCAATCTCTTGTAATCATGTGAATTTTATTTTTCGCTGTGCCTATAAATAAATTCCATGCTCCGACCATGCCGGTTTATACATGATTCCCAAAAAAACAGTAGTGCCAAAAAGTATTAAATAGCAAACAAAGGATGTCGGAAATTGCCACAAAAGAGGAGTGTATGCTTAAAGAAAAAAATGTATTTAAATCATGCTGTCTATTTTTACTATTTTTTATTTTTTTTACTACAGGCAATGCGATGGGGAAACAGAATGAAATTACAATAACTGATGCCATGGGGAGGGAGGTATCAATTAAACAGCCGGTTAATCGCATAGCCTTTAGCGGCACTTGTATTGCTGAAGCGCTCAAGGTAATCGGTGTTTGGAACAAAGTGGTAGGAAGAGGATATATGATTATACCAGATAAACAGTTATATCCGGATATCGAAAAGTTAACTGTTGTTGCCATGGAACCTCCCGGTCCTTATAACATTAATTGCGAGAAATTATTAGAACTTGATGTTGACCTCTTGCTTACAATTAATGTTTCATCTGAGGGGTTTAAGGGGATGAATGATAAAATCAAATCCCGTACCAAAGTGCTTACCTACCAAGAATCCGAATTTGATGAATTTATCAGCCAAGGCGTTGACTATTCCGGAAACAACTTAACGTGCCGGATATAATATGTGCTTTTCAATTGGGCTATCTCCACCAAATCTTGGGCGATATTTCACTTAATCCTGTTTATACGGGCAAGCGCTATTTCAACTACGCCAACACCAATGAAGATGATGGTTTTTGGATGTTGAATGCCAGATATTCAAAAAAAATAGGTCGGGTTGAGCTGTATATTGTGGCACGCAACATTTTTGATGAAAGCGCTGTTGGCAGCGGCAGCGGTGATCCAGGCAATGAAAATCTCTACCCAATGGCGGGATTCAATACGAGCCTCGGTTTGAACGTGACTTTTTAAGCTGGAAGTTTTCATGAGAAATATACTTTAAAAATCTATAGCGAGATCATTGTCGGGCATCCTACCACTTATGTACATTTAGCAACTGGTTCAGATTTTGGGGGTCCATTATAATATCAAATAAACGATTCCGCTAAAAAAATAAACATAGTCGTTATCGTTATTGCAAAATTTATGGTTTATTCTTTTTATAAATCAGGGGTGGTTATGAAGCTGTATTCAATTTTTTATTGGGGATGATTATTGAGATGATATAGACTATCTTTTTAACCCATTGAATTTACAAAATTGTCTTGCCTCAAGTGGGTGCCCTCCCTGTGGGATTTAACGCACAAATGATGCGCAATATTTGTTTCAAATCAAACAGTGTCAAGTTCTTAGCCATAAAGCATTGTCTTGATATTAGTACGAATTTAATACTGCTAAATTTTAAAAAGGAAAAAAGGAAAAAACATTATGAAATCTATACATAGGTTTATCATAATACTGTTAGTGGTAATGTTCTCGCTCTTTTCAGAGGCAGCCACTGCGGTGGAACAGGAAGAAAAAAAATCATCCAAACTGCCCAAAAAACATCAATTGGAAACGATTACGGTCACGGCTCAAAAGCATGAAGAAAACGTTCAGGAAGTTCCGATGAGTATAACGGTTTTTGGAGAGCAAGATATTGAGGATAAAAAAATTGAATCCGTAGGGGAGTTAGCCGACTTTGTACCTAATTTTATGATTTTTGATGAAGGAGGGCCTGGCATAAACTCGCCGTCCATGCGGGGTATTCATGCACCTTTTACCTCCTATACAACATCAGTCGGCCTTTTCATAGATGGGATACCTGTATTGTCGGCTTTCGGATATGAAGATGCATTGCTTGATATAGAGCGTATAGAAGTACTCAGGGGGCCACAGGGAACTTTATATGGTAAAAATACGGAAGCAGGGGTCATCAATATTATCACCGCACAGCCAAACAACGAATTCAGAGGGAAAATAACCGGTGAATGGGGAAAAATGCTATCTGCCGAAGCAGGGGATAAGACAAAAAACGAAATTTCGTTCAATCTGAGTGGTCCCATACAAAAAGACAGACTCTTTTTAGGTTTTTCAGGGCAATTTTATAAAAGAGATGGATTTATTGAGAACATCACGACCGGCGATACAATGGACGACAGGGAGCATTGGCTTGGCAAGGCACATCTTCGATGGACACCAACGGATCAACTATATATCTCATTTATTGCCTCAATGCTTGAACATGATGATGGAGGGGCAAATTTAAGTTTGGGGGAATACGGGGCCGCTATATACGGACTTTCCCTTATGGAGGATCGCAAAGTTGCAAGCAACCTTAAAGGGCATGTCGAGCCAAGTGCAAATTCGCAAGCTTTAAAAATCACTTATGATATTAATGATTTTTTTACATTGACCTCAATTACCACAAGAAGGGACTATGATGATGTCGCTGAAAACGATTTCGATTACAGTCCCGAGACAATATCACATAATGCCAAAGATAATGAATTAAGAACTACAGCCCAGGAACTCAGGCTGAACTATGCGTCAGAGCAATTAAAGTG
Organism: uncultured Desulfobacterium sp.; assembly: GCA_937124525.1. The sequence continues at coordinate 1,930 of CAKZLA010000032.1, read as the reverse complement.
GCTGTTCGGTCTATATTATGACAATGACGATAAATATTTTAAAACTGAAACCACATCTAAGACAGGGGTCAAGAAAAAAAATAATGAGATCTGTGGGGACAGTTATTCAGCCTTTGTTAATGCCACCTATTCACTTACCAAACGCCTTAGTTTGATTGCCGGATTGCGTTATGAAAAACAAGACCAGGACTATAAAGATAAAATTAACGATAAACACTTTGACGATTCATGGAATGCATTAACACCTAAAATAGGCATGGAATATAATTTTACGCCTGAAATACTGACTTATGCAAGCGTATCAAAAGGATATCGTTCGGGTGGGTTTAACCCTTCAGCAACGGAAAATTATCCATATTACAGCTATGACGAAGAGGAATTATGGTCCTATGAAATCGGAATAAAGAACACTTTGCTGGATAACAGAATTATTTTAAACGGAGCTATTTATTATATGGACATTGACGATATGCAAGTCAATGAAGCCGTTACACCATACGTATCGTATCTGACCAATGCAGCAAAAGCGACGGCCAAAGGAGTTGAAATGGAGATGACGGCCAGGATTTCCGGGGGCCTGACTCTTATAGGCGGCTTTGGATATAACGATCTGGAATTTGAGGATTTTAAAGATGTAAATGGTGATTACGAAGGCAACAGGAATCCCTATACACCGGACTACACCTATAACTTTGGCGCCCAATACCGGAATCCCGGCGGATTATATCTTCGAGCCGACTTGATCGGCTATGGCAAAATGTATTTTGACCGGGCAAATGACTATTCAAGAGATTCATATCAAATTGTCAATGCCAAAATTGGCTACGAAACAGAACGATTTGATGTATACCTCTATGGTAAAAATATTTTTGATGAGGAATACAATTCCTATGGCTATTACGGAGGTTTTTATACGATCTACAGTGATCCTGGAGAAATCGGTCTGCAGGTGACCTACCGGTTTTAATGGACAAAAAGGGATTTTGATATGAGTGCTGTTACCGGGAAAAGCCATTTCCCTTGCTTCCCCGGTCTGCACCATAACCCTAAAAAGCCTTGAGATAGATTATTACCAGGGCAAACGAATGCTCCACATGGAAAGACTTGCCATCAGCGCAAGGGCATTTTGGGAAATCCATGTCTTAGAAAAAGACAAGTATAGACCCGGTCTTAGAGCCCGTGGTCAGGAGGGTAGACAATGAGAAAAAAAGCATCCCAGATAGTGACAGCTCTTTTGCTTTCGCTTGCTTTGGCTGGCTGTGGTTCAGATGATAAAAAGCAGGATAGAGCGGTCAATAGTTTTGGAAATAAGGATTTCATGAGCATTGGAGGGTTTTCCGTAAACCCCATTGCAAAAGGGTGGGTGGAGGTAAGGGACGGGGCAGGCAGAAGCTTTGTGCTGATCCCAAGGGGAGAAACTGCCCCCAAAGGGTACGAGCCAGAGCAGATAGTTTATACCCCGGTAAAAAGGGTTGCGGCCTATTGTGATCACTTTGATGTCGCCGTCCTAAAAGCCCTGGGTGTTTTGGAGGATGTCCTTGTGGGGGTTATTGACAAGCGGGAGAACTGGACTATCCCCGAAATTGCAAAGGGCATGGACGAAGGCAGGATAATTTTTCTTGGAGATTATAGCTCCATTGACTTTGAAAGGCTCAAGCAATGTGAGCCGGAAATTGTTCTCTCCTGGGACATGTCCATCATCCCCATGGTGGAAGAGATGGGTGCCGTCTGCATCATTACAAGAACACCCGTGGCCATGTGCATCAATGCCAGGCTGCATTTTGTCAATTTTGTCGCCCCGTTTTTTAACCGGGAAAAAGAGGCAAAACAATATTTTGATCGGGTGGCAGCATCCCTTGATTCCATCAGGGCCACCACCCGTAACGCAAAAAACCAGCCCAAGGTAATGTGGGGGGATATCTATGAAAAA
>CAKZLA010000031.1 GCA_937124525.1 uncultured Desulfobacterium sp. | reverse complement strand
GCTCTCTATGGCCGTGGATCACTCTTTACGGTTCAACAATTGTAAGACGTCAAGGCCAGGCTATTTTAATATTTAACATGGTCCTTGTCGGTGTGGCTGCATTGGGTAATATCGAATTTAATAAGATGGCTATTTATAATTTTTATCACAAAAATACCATGCTATTATGAATCAAATGTTGAGCCAAAAAGAAGTCCGCCCAAAGGGCGCTAATTTAAGGAGATGTGGAAGATGAAAAAATTGTTCAAGTTCCTCAGTAATATAGAGGAGCTTTTCATCGGGTATGCCCTGTTGGGCCTTGCCATTATTGCAACCTTACAGGTGGTGTTACGGTATACCTTTGGTATTGCTTATGACTGGGTGGATGAGGGGTCCCGGTACATGATCATTTTGATCACATTTATGGGGGCAGCTGTGTGTGTTAAATATGGCACCCACTTCGGCATGGATGCCCTGGTGCAATATGTTCCCAATAGGGTAAAACATCTTCTTAAGGCTATGGCCAATCTGGTTTCCGCCTTTTCCATGTTCGTGATATTCTATTATAGCTGGATACAGATTTGGAAATTGAGTGGGTTTGGTGCGACAACGCCTTCACTTCAGATACCCATGTACATCCCCTATCTACCCATCGGTATTTTTACCCTTGTCATTGCCTGCCGGTTTTTGATCCAAGCCTTTAAACACGGTCGTTGCATGGTAAATAATTCCCCCTTTAAAGCAACGCCGGGAGTTCACTGATGATTGCATTCATGGTCTTTTTGTTTATTGCTTTGCTTTTGATCTCAACGCCCATTGCCATCATCTTGTTGACAGTGACCGGTGCCACGCTGCAATTTTTTCTCCACATTCCACTCCAGGCGTTGATTCAGCAGTTGTTTAACGGTATGGATAACTTCATTTTGCTTTCCATCCCCTTTTTTATCCTGGCCGGAAATATCATGGCCCAGGGATCCATTTCCAAACATCTGGTGAAGTTCATGCAGCTTATTGTGGGTAATCTGCCAGGTGGCATGGCCATCTCCTCCATCCTTGCATGCATCTTTTTTGCAGCCATATCCGGCTCCAGTCCGGCCACGGTTATTGCCATTGGATCTATCATGATACCCGCACTGGTGAAGTATGGGTATGATGAAGATTTCAGTATAGGACTGCTGACAGCGTCAGGTTCCATGGGAATTCTAATTCCGCCCTCCATACCCATGGTGCTCTATGCACTGGTGATGAATGTTTCCGTTGGACAGATGTTTCTTGCAGGAGTTATGCCGGGGATAGTCATCGGTGGCCTTTTGATCTCTTATTCCGTTTTCAAGGCAAAAAAGAACAAGTGGGATACTCCCATGGACATTGATCGTGCCCAGACCATTCAACTTGTTAAAACCGCCTCCTGGGGAATCGCCATGCCCATTATTGTTCTGGGCGGCATTTATCTTGGGGTATTCACCCCCACGGAGGCGGCGGCCGTGTCTGTGGTGTATGCGCTTCTTGTTGAATTGTTCATCTATAAGGATTTAAGTCTGGAACAGTTTCACCGGATTTTAAAGGAGTCCGTGGTACTTTCCTCGGCCCTTTTATTTATCATTTCCTGTGCAATGACCTTTATCTGGCTGTTAACCCGGGAGAAAATGCCTGCAATAGCAGCGGAATTTCTGGTAAGCCATATCCATAATAAATATTTATTTTTATTTATAATAAATATTTTCATGCTGTTGGTGGGATGTGTGATGGATATCGTGTCCGCCATCATTGTTATTTCCCCCATTTTAATGCTGGCATTGCAGGCCTTTGATATTGATCTGGTCCACTATGGTATTATCATGATTGTTAATATTGAACTTGGTTTTTTGACCTTTCCCTTTGGACTGAACCTCTTTGTGGCCATGGGCATAACAGGGAAATCCCTTACCCAGGTGGGACGGGCCGTATTTCCTTTTCTGATTATTTTATTTGTCGGACTTCTGTTGATTACGTATATTCCCCCCATTTCCATGTTTTTACCAAAACTTTTGATGCCGTGATATACTGGATGGTTAATTTTTTTTGGGGCTCTCTCTGATCTCTTCTTTACAAGAAACTCCGTCCAACGATTTGTAATAAGGGAGTTCATGATAATAAAACTACCCACTTTTACATGGAAAGCTCTGGATAGTGGGTATGGAGTTCATTTGCATTGGGTATATTATTTCCCATGAACTCCCTAATTGGGATTTCGATATTTGTTGTGAGCAGGCCAGATCCCCAATACGGTCTGCCCGTGACAGTTATATACTACCTTCCCCACAAGGTGGCCGATGGTCAACACTTAAAATAAATGAAAAAGAGTTAGATGAATATGAAAGATGAACAATTAAGACAAGGGCTGCTCCAGGCGTTGGGATCAGCGATTCAAGGAGAGATCCGTTTTGATGGGGTCTCACGACAGCTCTACAGTACCGATGCCTCGGATTACCAGAAACTCCCCATGGGGGTGGTGGTCCCCGCCAATATAGATGATATTTGTGCCGTTGTGGGCATTGCCGGAAAATATGGCGTTTCCATTATTCCTCGGGGGGGCGGTTCCAGCCTTTCGGGTCAGACAGTGGGGCCAGGGATCATCCTTGATCTTTCAAAATATGTGAATCATATTCTTGAAATCAATGTGGAAGAACAATGGGCAGATGTACAGAGCGGTGTGGTGCTGGATGTGTTGAATGCTGCCCTTGCGCCCCATGGGCTCATGGTGGGACCTGACCCGTCTTCCAGCGCCGTGGCCACCCTGGGCGGCATGACCGGTAATAACTCCACCGGATCACACTCCATAAAATATCGTATGATTGTGGACCATATCCATGAGGTGGATGTGGTGTTGGCCGACGGCACCAGGGCCACCCTGGGACCCAAAACCCCTGATCAGGTGGCAGAACTGCTGGAGCAGACCACGGCAGAGGGGGCCTTGTACCGAGGAGTACTTGAAATATTAAAGGCGTATAAAACCGACATTGAGACGGGTTATCCGGATACCTGGCGTAATGTGGCCGGATATAACTTAAAACGTCTGGTGGATGATCAAAATGCGGGGAACCCCTTGAACCTCATGCCCCTGGTGGTGGGGGCGGAAGGTACTTTGGCTGCCATTACCCGTATTCGTGTGGGGCTGGTCCCCCGGCCCCGGGTCGTTCGTCTCATGGTGCTTCATTTTAATGATCTGAAAACGGCCCTGGAGCGGGTACCCTCTATCCTGGAACATGATCCGTCGGCGGTGGAGCTCATGAGTCGGCCCCTTCTGAAGCTGGCCCATGACAACAGTGCCTATCGAAGCACATTACATAGCTTTGTCCATGGGCTCCCCGGGGCCATTCTTGTTGTGGAATTTGCAGGAGAAGACGAACAATCCATTGCAAAAAGCGTTCAAGGACTTGAACAGGCCTTGATGGACACTGGCTACGATACCCCCATGACCCATTGCGTTACACCGGAAGAAATCGGCCGGGTGTGGTGGGTCCGAAAATCTGTACTGGGACTTTTGATGAGCAAACCCGGAGACAACAACCGGCGGATCTGGATCATTGATGATGCCACCGTTCCCGTGGATCGTATGGTGGGGTTCACCCAGGATATCCTGGCGGCGGGAAGGGAACTGGGGTTTGAGCTTAATTTTGATGCCCATGCCTCGGCGGGTTGTCTTCACATGGGGCCTGAAATCAATCTGAAAACCGTGGAAGGCCTTGCCTCCCTTGAGCGGCTGGCCCAAAAGATCATGGACATTGCCATTGCCCACAAGGGTACCACCACCGGTGAACATGGAGAGGGGCTTGCCCGGTCTTATTTTAATAAGCAGCTTTATGGAGAACGCCTCCACCAGGCCTTTGGGGAAGTTAAAGCCTTGTTTGATCCCGATAATTTATTTAACCCCCATAAGATGATTAATGCACCCAAGCCCTGGGATCCGGATTGGCTGAAATATAAACCGGGATATGCGACCTCCCTGTCCCCTGAAAAAACATTTCTCGATTTTTCATCCCACAACGGATTCGCAGGCCTGGTGGAGATGTGCAACGGCCAGGGCGAATGCCGCTCCCGGGTAAGAGGTACCATGTGCCCTACCTTTCGAGTCAGCGGTGAAGAGATGGATTCCACAAGGGGACGGGCCAATGCCCTGAGGGCCGCCATCACCGGTAAGTTCGGAACCGAGGGCCTTGGAAGCCGTGAGCTCTACGAGGTGATGGATCTGTGTGTGGCATGCAAGGCCTGTCGCAACGAATGCTCCACCCGGGTGGACATGGCCAAATTGAAGTTTGAGTTTTTGGCCCAGTACCAGGCCCAACATGGGGTGCCGCTGAGAAGTCGTATGATCGGTCATATGGATGTGTCCAGTCGCCTGGGAAGTCTCTTGCCGGGCCTGGTTAATTCTTTTTATAAAAACAGCCTATTCCGGGAACTGCTTGAAAAAACCGTTAAGATCGACCGTCGGCGAACACTGCCAGCCATTGCATCGGTGCCCTTTCAACATTGGTTTAAGCATCGAAGCAAACCTTCCTCATCCCCCCGGGGTCCTGTTGTGCTGTGGGATGACTGCCACATCAGTTATCACCAGCCCGGGCTTGGCAAAGATGCCGTACGCATCCTGGAAGCGGCCGGTTTTGAAGTTATACTGGTGGGGGATCGTCGTTGTTGCGGTCGTCCCTTGATCTCCAAGGGAATGCTTGACAAGGCCAAAGAACATGCCAGGCACAATGTGGCAAGGCTTCTGCCCCATGTCCGCCAGGGAACCCCCATCGTGGGTGTGGAACCCAGCTGCATTACCTGTTTCAGAGACGAATACCCGGATCTTCTTAAAAACCGGGATGCACGTCTGGTGGCACAGAATAGTTTTTTCATTGAGGAGTTCATTTCGGGGCTGATGTCCGAGGACGGCGTTAAATTTGTCTTTAAACACCCATTGGACAAGCAAACGATCATGGTGCACACCCATTGCTATCAGAAGGCGCTGGGGACCTCTGATCCGGTCATAACCATGCTTCAAGCTCTTCCGGAAACCGAGGTAACGATGATTGACAGTGGGTGCTGTGGCATGGCTGGCTCCTTTGGGTATGAAAAGGAGCATTACGATACCTCCATGGCCATTGGGGAGCTTTCTTTATTTCCAGCGGTGAGGGCTGCCGCTCCCGGGGTGATGATTGCGGCACCGGGCACTTCCTGCCGTGAGCAGATCAAGGATGGTACAAGGCAAAGGGCGCAGCATCCCATCTCCATTTTTGCGGCGGCATTGCGTTAAATTTTAAAAAGTAAAAAGGAAATTGCATCACCTTAAAAATAGCGAGCTGTGCTGGTGGCAACTATCCGTAGCGTTTGGCAATGCAAATAGATCAAGTTTATAGCCTTCAGTTTGTATTGTTAGACTATCTCGTCAGCCTAACCTGGACAAGCCAGAACCAAAAAGGTTTTGTTGGTCCTTTTGCCAAAATAAAACGAAAATTAGAGAGATAAGAACCTAAGTTCTTTGCATGTTGTGTATGGAGATTTGCTACTCCCCTGAAATTATATCCCTTTGCCTTAAAAGTTGATTTTATAGGCCTTAATGATTTCAATTGGTTATGATGATTTAGGACTCTTGAGTTAGATTACAAATAGTGCTGAAATGCTGTTCCAGGTCGGGTCAGCAGAGTGCAACCCGCACAGGTTGCAAAATAGAAGGGCCTGGTTTTTGTTAAAGCCAGGCCTTTCCGCTTCATGGGGATGCTTTTGAATTTCTGCTTTGATTACAATCCCGGCCAGTTGGGGGAAGACTCAGGCTTTTTTCCTGTACCCCAGCATGTGAGAAATATTCATGGCGTTTTTGGAAACCATGGAACCGAATTTTTTAACCTCGGACCGGCGGAAAGCCCCCACCAGAATGACGCAGCCGATCACCTCATTTTTGTTGTCCATAACCGGAGCGGCAAGGACGTTAATGTTGGGATTGGTGATGCCAAGATCCATTGAATAACCTTCCTTTCTACAGGTGGCAAGCTCTTCCAGAAGATAATCCATGTCCACAGGCTCTCCGTCACCATAAAAACAGAGGTAATCCTGGGAAAGAATTTCCTGTTGGCGGGCTTCGGGTACGAAGGCCACGATGGCTTTACCATGGGCACCATGGGTGATATGGTGATGGGCTCCCACACGGATGCGGTAGCCGAAATTTTGGTTACTATCCGCTTTGCCGATGATATATACCTCTGATCCCATAATCTGGCCAAAATGGGCGGAAAGCCCTGTTTCTTTGGCCAGGGTTTGCAAATGGGGGAGGACCAGATCCCGGATGTCGATGTTATTTAAAATATTTCTGGCAAGACCCACAATCCCCAAACCCAGGCGGTAGGTTTTGGTCTGGGGATTCTTTTCGATGAAATCATATCCCATGAGGGTATTTAAGATGGTGTATGCTTTACTCTTATGAATTTTCAGCTGGTTACATATTTCTGTCAGGGTCAATTGAGGGTTGGCGGACTCTGCCAGGCAATTTAACAATTGCATGGCCTGGTCCACTGCCGGGACCGTGGCTTTGTAGCTTGATTTTTTCTCTTCTGATGTTTTTTTTTTCATGGTTTTTTTTGTAAAGGTCCGGGTGAAAATGTTGTGTACCTTGCCCTCTGATAATTTATAAGAAACTTCGTCTAAAATCCTGTAATTATAGAAAGTTCAATTTTTATTGTGGTAGGTGGTTACTGCCATGTGGGTTTATATGTCAAGTTCTGCATTATATGTCAAGTTCTACTTCCCGGCTATCCCCATGCAGTTCTCCGGTAAAAAGTGTGGCATTGCAATGCTGCTGCAGGAGATCTGCCAGCTCATCCCTTGCCTCAATGGCCACTTGGCGGGACTGGGGGGGAAGGCAGTCAATGTTGATAAGAATTTGTTGTGTGGAGGTTTCAATTTTTGTTATGTCTCCGTTGCGCCAGTTCCAGCGACGGCACATGACATTGTCGTTGTGACCATCAACGTAGATGACCTCTCCCTTTTTCGGGGATTCCTCCTTGTCCGATCCCAGGGCCACAAAGCTTTCTGTGCCCTTGGCAAGGCCCAGGATAAAATCACCTTCCACTTTTTTCATATTATCTCCTCCACAGGGCAGACAGTATTTGATGGAGATAAGATTGAACAGTGCCACCACGGAATTGATGTAGGGCAGGGCAGGGTTTTTTTGAATCCGTTTTAAAAGCGATTTAATGGATGGGGGGAATTTTCCGGGGTTGGAGCCAAACTTCTGGTGGGCCTGATCCCAGGCCAGCAGCCGTTCATCGTTCTTAATATCCACATTTCCATGGCTATCCATAGCCTTTTTCAGGTTTTTTTTGACCCGCTTCAATGAGGGGTGATTGGTGATACCATTTACCACTATGATTCCGCGGTAAAAGTCTGGAAACATATCAAAAATTTCATCCTGAATGATAATTTTTTTCAAAAGAATCCTCCGTGGTTTGTAAGCTCTCAATAACCTGGGCTGACAAAGCCTGTTTACCCTTTAAATGGCGGGTGCTATTCAAAAAGATTCTGAGAGCTTATCGTAATTTATCGATTTTAAAAAGATCTTTTTATTGACAAATTTATTATTTATCAATATCGTATTTGACAACTCTATAAAATTATTCTGTATGCAGAATATTGGGTTGTTGTCGAATTTAATATCACTGATTACAGAAATGAGCAAGGATGTTTTCCCTGGATTCTTACAGATCCTTAAAATAGGGCCTTGGGGGAACTCAACCTTGAATAAAAAAATAAATCGTCGTTTTGATAATCAATGCAGCATTACAAGGCTGCATCCATTAAGGAGTTTTTTATGTTTGAGAAAGTTGCATCCAGACCCGAAGATCCCATTGACGTCATTGCCAGGGCATTCAAAGCTGATGATTCACCCAATAAGATTGACCTGGGTATTGGCGTTTACCGTGATGAAAACGGTCAATGCCCGGTGATGCGAGCGGTTGCAGAAGCCGAGCAAAGACTGTTAACCCGTGGCACGTCTAAGGAGTATCTTACCCCTGCGGGAAATGTATCCTATTGTGAACTGGTGAAACCCTACCTATTTGGCACAACACCCAATCGTAATATTACCAGTATTCTCAGACCCCGGGCGGGGGACCTGCCATTCGGGTGGCCGCGGAGCTGATCCAACGATTATCTGTCTCCCGGCGCATATGGGTGCCCACGCCCACCTGGGGACACCAACTGCTGGTATTGCGGCTGGCAGGGTTGGAGATTCTGGGGTATCCCTACTATGACACCGGGGAAAACAAACTGATGTTTTCACAGATGCTGGAGGCACTGGAAAATGACAGCCAACCCGGGGATGCGGTATTGCTGCATGGCTGTTGTCACAACCCCACCGGAGCTGATTTGACAGCGTCCCAGTGGCAGGAACTGGTAACCCTGTTCCAGAAAAAAGAGCTCATTCCTTTTATTGACATTGCCTACCAGGGACTTGCCAGGGGGTTGGAAGAGGACAGTCTGGGGGTTCGGCTTTTTTCCGATGCGCTGCCCGAGGTGCTGGTGGCCAGTACCTCATCGAAATCCTTTGCCATCTACCGGGAACGCGCTGGCATGATCAGTCTGGTATCTGATCTTAAGGGTGACAAGGTAACCAGCCTGCGAAAAGAGATGCTGGAAATTTCCCGGGGGCTCTATTTCATGCCCGCAGACCATGGGGCGGCCATGGTGGTTGAAGTCCTTGAGGATGCCGAATTGACTCGTATCTGGAAAGAGGAACTTGAGGCGGCGAGGTTGCGCATTGTGGAAATGCGGGAGCTGTTTTCAAATGGCCTGAATGCCTTGTCAGGTTCCCAGGATTATAGCTATATTAAGAATCAGTTCGGTATGTTTTCTCTGCTGCCCCTTAATCTTGAACAGATCGGCCGGTTGAGCCGGGAGTATTCCGTCTATCTGATTCCCGATGGCAGAGCCAATCTTGCAGGACTGTCCCATAAAAGTATGGCCCATGTGGTTCAGGCCATCCATGCGGTGACACACGACAAGTAACTATGATAATTGACGAACGGGATCAAATTTTAAGGCTACATAGCCTGACCCCGTTCTTGCAAAACCGGTCAAAAAAACCGGGATTCTGGGGTTGTTTTACGAAATAATTATTCTTGCATCCACGGCATAGAGGGATTTTCCTGTTCCTTTGATGGGATTGAGGTCAATCTCTCTGATCTGGGGAAAGTCTGTGACAAGGCGGCCCAGTCGCTGGAGATAATCAGAGAGCATGGCGATGTCCATGCCAGCTTCTCCACGAACACCTTCAAGCACCGCATAGCTGTTGATGCCCTGGATCAGATTCATGCTCTCCCGGGGGGAGAGGGGGGCCAGGCCAAACTGGACATCCTTTAACACCTCCACATAAATGCCGCCCAGACCAAACATGATGAGATGGCCGAAATCCCCTTCCCGGCTTGCACCTGCGATGACTTCGGTTCCCTGGACCATTGTCTGGAGCAGGGCACCCTCAGCATCGGGTATTTCCATGAGCGCCTCCCAGGCCTCTTTTGCTTGGGTCATATTTTGTATGCCCACCTTGACACCGCCCACATCACTTTTGTGCAATGGGCCGATGACTTTCATCACCAGGGGAAAGCCAATGGCGTCGCAGGAAGCGGCAAGTTTTTTATCATCTCTGACCTCGCATTGTTCCGGTAATTTAAACCCACATCCCTTTATCACCTGTTCCACTGTTTCCGGTGACAGAATGTCTGTCTGGCCTTCAAGGGCCGTGCCAATGGCGGTTTTATCATACCCGTCAAGGTCTGGCAGGGTCTCCTGGGGACATTGCCATCCAGCAATTCTGGCCAGGGCCTGGGCCAGGGGGACCTCATCGGGTAGGTAAATCTTGCCAAGATCTATCATCTCTTTAATCTCTTCCCGGCAGGAGGTGATACTGCTCAACATGGGCATGATGGGAATGGGGCAAGTGTCCATGGCTTTTGCGACTTCACGATAGATTTCGCTGTTGGGAGACATGCCGGAATTACCGAGCAGGACGGCAATGACATCAATGTTGTCACCCTCCTCCCTGGCCAGAATTTCAAAGATCGCCTTCATTTGCCCGGGGGTTCTGGAGGGCAGGGTATCTATGGGATTTATGAGCGAACTTTCAGCTGGCAGCACCTGGGCCAGGAGGGAAACGGTTTTTTCTTTTAATTGAGCAAGCTCCATTCCCTGGCGATACAGCTCATCGGACATCATTACACCCGGGCCTCCGGCATCCGTTACAATGCAGGCCCGACCTCCTTTGAGGGGCCCTTTGGCAGCGGCCAGTACGCAGGCCACATTCACCATGAGTGAACGCCCTTCAACCCGTATAATACCGGCTTTTTTAAATAACGCGGCCACAGCCGTGTCGCTGTTGGCGATGGCCCCGGTGTGGCTGGCAGCGGCCCGTTCGCCTGCTTCGGTGGCACCGGATTTGATTCCCACAATGGCACACCCTTTTTTAACAAGGCTTCTGGCGTGGTAAAGTAGCTTGGCCGGTTTTTTCACCGTCTCCATGTAGAGCATTAATATTCTGGCATTGTCCGGCCCATAGTTTTCATTGTAAAGTTCCAGAAGGTCTTCCACGCCCATTTGGATGGAGTTTCCAAGGTTTACAACATTGCCAAAGGAGAGTCCCCGGTTCAGCCCCATCTCCATGACATAGTCCACTGTGGCTCCGGACCCGCTGATGACATCAACCACCCCACCCGGGAGATGGGGAACAATACCGGCAAATTTGCCTTTATAACATTTTGTCAGAAAGCCGGAACAGTTGGGACCGATGAGGGCCATGTCTGCCGAGGCTGCAATTTTGACCATCTCTTGTTCTATCTTTTTTCCCGCTTCGTCCTTTTCCCCGAATCCGGCAGTGAGAACGATGACGGCGCCCGCCCCCATGGTTGCCAGTGCCTGGATGGCGGGCAGAACAAATCTGGACGGAATGGCAATAATTGCAAGGTCCGGAGTCCCCGGAAGCTCTGAAATGGATGGATATGATTTGATGTTCAGGATTTCCGGTGATTTGGGGTTCACCGGCCACAAATTCCCTTCATAGCCATGTTCTTTTATTTTTTCGATTACCCGACCGCCGGGTTTCAGGCCATTGTTGGAAGCTCCTATAACGGCGATGCTTTTGGGGTGAAAAAGATTTTGATATACTTTTTTTCGGGATTCAAGGGTGGTGAAGATTTCTTTTTCCATTATGGTTCCTTAGTTGGTAGATTGCCGGGGTGAGAAACTGTGTTTTTTTTAAATTCTGTATGCAGAAAACTTTTTTATATTTAATTTACACTGTAAAACTTTTATTTGTCAATCTTCTTCTAAACTTTTATGATTGTGGGCGTTGCAGTGTGGAGGCATTAATATCGTCTAATTGGGCCACCCCGTGACATATTGTCCGGTGACGACAATTCTCTTGAGCACCTCCCCATTTTAACATCCAAACGTTTCAAGCCTTATTTTATCTTATTGACACAATAAAGTCTGCGCTATAGCATGCATTTAAGTGCGTATTGAAAAGCATGCCATATACTTAAAAGGAGATAAAAATGCTTGCATATACGAAAAAAGAAATGGTGAGTTCCACCGAAGTGGTGAGAAATTTCAGCTCTCTGCTGGACAGTCTTAAGACAAAAAATTTAGGATGAAAAAATTCTAGTCAAAATTATTGCAGTGGGAAAGCGAGAAGGACTGGCCGTCTATCAAGATGCTTTTGAACCAATTGAATAAACATATGATGGGCAGACATTGACGGGTGACCGGCGATAACAAAAATAGATTCGCTTTGGTTGTGAATTGTTGAAAAATCATAATCTATGAGGTCTTAATGAATTATCAAGAAGCCTTGGCAATTGCAGAAAAAAATGGTGAACAGGTGGTACCCACGGTCTGTGGCATGTGCGGGCCAGGAGGCCCGGGTGGGGGCTGTGGCATTTATGCCTTTGTCAAAGAGGGTAGATTCGTTAAGGTGGCCGGAATGGACGAGTCCCCGGTCAATCGGGGTTCGCTTTGTGCCAAGGCCCACGCCGCCCCCCAATGGGTTTATTCTCCTGACCGACTGACCCATCCGTTACGCCGTATCGGAAAAAAAGGGGAAGGGAAATTTGAAAAGATAACCTGGGACCAGGCCATCGAACAAATTGCAGATACCCTCATTCGGCAGAAAAAAACCTATGGTGCTGAATCCCTTGCCATCTTGAGCCCGGCCAGACGCTCTTACAGTGAGTACATACAGCGGTTCCTGGTGGCCCACGGTAGCCCCAACTATGGCCACAGCGGCATTTGTGCCATGCAACGGGCCTTTACTTTTTGTTATACCTTAGGTGACTATCCCCGTCCCGATTACCAGGAGAGCGAGTTGATCATTTACTGGGGCCGTCAGCCGATTTATTCCGGCCCTGTGGCGCGGCCTGCCAAGTCTTTTCTGGCGGCTAAACAGCGTGGAGTCAAAATTGTCGCCATCAAGCCGTCGGTGGAGCCGGATGTGGGCATGGCCGATATATGGGTTCCCCTGAGGCCGGGAACCGACGCGGCCCTGGCACTGGCCATGCTGAATGTGGTTATCCGGGAAGATCTGTTGGATCATAAGTTTATAGATCAGTGGTGCAGTGGCTTTAAACGGCTGCAAGCCCATGTCCAACAATACCCGCTTGAATGGGCCGAGCAGATCACTGGTGTTTCCGCCGGGCAAATTGAAACGGTGGCAAGATTGTATGCAACAACCCAACGGGCCACCATAGATCTGGGAAACGGGGTGGAGCATGCCCCTTCATCCAATGATGCCATTCGGGCCGTGGCCATTCTCATGGCCATCACCGGTCATCTGGATCGTCCGGGTGGCAACCTGTTTGTCCCACCCCCTGAAAATGGCATAACATCCATCACCCTGAAGGAACGGATCACCCAGGATATGGTGGATAAACTGGTGGGACCGGAATTTTCAAAACAATTTCAGCCCTTTTATGAAGGTACCTCTTCGGCCTATTACCGAATTCTGGAAAGTGTGCTGACAAAAAAGCCCTATGCGGTTCGGGGCATTATCGCTCCGGGCACCCAGGCAACCGTCAGTACAAGGGGCTCCAGGAATGTGGTGGCGGCACTGGAGAAACTTGATTTTTTTGTTGTGGCCGATGTGGCTCGCACCGCAGATATGCCCTATGCCGACATCGTCATGCCACTTGCCACAAGCTATGAAGTGGATCATTCATTTCAGATGGTACCCGGATGGCTCATGGCCACCAACCCAGTGATTTCACCCATACACTCCCCCAAATCCATCTTTGATTTTTTCCTGGATCTAAGTGTGGCCATGGGATTTGGAGCGGATTTCTGGGATGGAAGCATGTCAAAAGCCATGGATGATCAGCTCAAGCCCCTGGGAGTGACCATGGACCAGTTGAGGCAAAAGAATACCGGGATGACTTTTTCGCCTGGACCCAAGACCTATGAAAAATATGAGGCCGTGTTTAACCGTGTGAGCCCGCGTCTTAATGGGGCACCGTTTTTACCCCACGGTAAGGTGGAAATATTCAATACTGCCTTTGCCGAAGCCGGTTTCAATGGATTGCCACAGTGGCGTGAACCCCCTGAGAGCATCAGTGGAACTCCGGAGCTGTCAACTGATTATCCCTTGATCCTGTCCGATTATCACACCTCAAAAAATTTTTCAGCCTCGTGGCAGCGAAATGTGCCATATCTCAGGGAGATTCAACCCCATCCCATGCTGCATATCCATCCGGACACAGCCGCAGTTCGTCACATCGAAGATGGGGAATGGGTGAAGGTGGAATCTCCCCATGGCTGGCTTAAAATAAAGGCCGAGGTTTATCCGGGGATTCGACCCGATACCGTGATGCTGCTTCATGGATGGTGGCAGGGGTGTCAGGAACTGGGGATGGATGATACCCCCATTCTGGATGGGGGAGCCAATGTAAATCTGATGTACAGTGTGGATGGGGAAAAAGCCTATGATCCGCTTATCACGGCCATGACCAGTCAGACCCTGGTACAGGTGACAAAAATTCAAAATGGGGCGGAGAGGTGATGCGCATGAACAACGAATACGTGATCTGGTTCAATCATGAGAAATGCACCCAATGTCATGGTTGTGAGGTTGCCTGTCGATCATGGCGGGGATTGGAAGGGCAGGGGCTTTTGTTTCGAAGCGTCATCAACGTCTGGAGAGGGGACTATCCGAATGCTAAAAATCACTCGGTCTCACTTTCCTGCCTTCATTGTGTTGACCCGGAGTGTGCTGCAGCCTGTGCGGTGGAAGCCATCACAAAACGTGAAAAGGATGGTGTGGTGGAGGTGGATGAAGCGGTTTGCATCGGCTGCAAGGCTTGTCTGGATGCCTGTCCCTATGGTGTGCCACGTTTTGGATCGGATGATTTGATGAAAAAGTGCGATTTTTGTCTGGATCAGGCTTTAGGGAATTCCGGACCGCCCTGCGTTGCCACTTGCCCTGGAGATGCGTTGACCTTTCGGAAACTTGACCTGAAGGAAAAAGAGGTGCATATGTCGTATATTTCTCGTTTACTGGAATAATGGGAGCCGCTCCTGCGCTGTTGCCAGGCTTGTGAGCATTGCATTGATTCTCAAACTATGACGTATGCCAAGGATTCACGCTTTGTCGTGGGCCAAAAACCAGATTTGATACTGTGGCCTTTCCCTCCGTTCTCTGCTCCATTAAAGGGTGTTGAAAAGCGTTTTTAAAATATTAATTGTTTCAATATGCTATCTCTAAAAACACCAAAAAGCCAATCTTGGTATAAATACTTAGTTTTATCGTTTAAAATAGCAATCGTCTCAACGTCCTCCATTAGTATGTAATACAATTTCCAGAATGGCGGTGGGATTTTCATAGGATTGGGTTA
>CAKZLA010000030.1 GCA_937124525.1 uncultured Desulfobacterium sp. | reverse complement strand
GGTGTTATAGATAAAGACCTACTCAGGAGTTAAAATGTTTGAAAATTTAGTGCCACTTGATAAAAAAAAGCATGCAAGCTATAAATTAAAAATTAATGACGGATTTAAGTTTGCTTCAACAATCTCCATGTCTCTATTGGGCGGTTCTGAAGTTGCAGAAGCCTCGAAATTTTTTCCCATTGTTTTTCCTGAAAAGGATGCTGAAAAATATCCATTACTTCCCATGGCACTGATGGGTTTAGGAACAAAAAACAATTTGTTTGTATCCGATGATGGTAAGTGGCTGGCAGGGTATATCCCCAATCATATTAAGCGATATCCCTTTATTTTTGCTGCCATTCCTGAGAAAAAAAAACAATTTGCGGTAATGATGGATATGGATGCTCCTCAGCTAAATGAAAAGGAAGGTCAACCCCTTTTTAACAGCAAAGGAGAGCCCGAAAAAATCGTCACCCAGGTCAAGACTTTTTTAACTCGTTTTCAGGCAGATATTGACAGGACGGAAAAAATATTAACCGATATGGAAAACCATGATATTCTGGTCTCAAAACAGTTTAAAATAGTACAGGGCGAAAAAAAAGTTGTCATGCGTGGATTCAGGGTTGTGGATACGAAAAAGCTTTCAGGGCTTGATGATGCTGTGCTGAGTTCATGGGTAAGAAACGGCCTTATGGGAATTATCTTTGCTCACATTAATTCTTTGACTAATATTAAAAAAATGAGAATGAGCCAGGCAAAATAAAAGGGTGTTTTTTTAGAAACGACCTTTTTCACCCCGCAAGCATAGAACAATATTGTTTACCATTGGTATTAATAACTTCAATGATGTTGGCAATAGCATTGCGGTAATTTCAAGCAGGGTGTAGGCTGTAGCCCACACCCTGTTGATGAAAATATTTATGTGTTGCCTTAACTCCAATGTATATGGGGAACCGCCAGGTAGATCATATCCTATATGTTGCGCAACATTGCCACAGATATAATTTACAATACCTCGTTCAGACGGCGTAAGTTCTTTTTCATGACGTCCTAAGGATTTTTTGTTGATGGGGCGTAAGCCTTTAAGCGCCTCGATTCGTCCCCCATGTTGATCATATTTGTCGTTACGCGTGTAAAAGGCCATCATTGCGTTGTCAAAATCAATTCCCAAAAATGCGCAAATAATTTTTATTGTTGTTTGGGGGGTTGATACCAGATCTTCATAGCTTATCAACAGCGCTTTGTTGGGATTCTTTTTTATGAATCGCAATATCGCCTGGTTGTACCAACGCCATCTCCAAGCATAAAATGCCACCGATTTTGAGGGTTCATAGGGTACATTCTGGTAGGACAAAACGTTATCTCTGTAGTCCCGGGTGAGAATAATAAATCGGGAATCTGGAAATAAACGGGCCAATCGGGGTAAAAAAAGGGTATATGCAGGAAATTTGTTTCCAATGGCTTTGATTTGTGGTAAGGCATCGTCCATGATGCTGGAATGGCGAATCACCTGTTTGCAGAGGTCCTCATAGCTCATTCCTTTCCCCTTGTGGACAATATCATGTTTCAATAATTCAACATTCATGCCCCAGGTATTGGCCTTATTGAAGATGCGTTTGTCCCATTTTATTTTTTTGAAAAAGGATTTTCGTTTTGCCAAGGTCATTTTCTTTTTGTGGTAGGTTCTGGCCATGGATAAAATAAAGCCTGATTCCGGCGATACCACAACACTTTGATGGGAGTCCAACATTGTAGAAAGGAGTGTGGTTCCAGATCTGCCCCTGCCAGCAATAAAAAATAAAGCGGAATGTGTTCTTTTGTCAACTATCATATTAAATTAGGCTCCATACCTGATACCTTCGCCAATTTTGTTTTGGTTTAAATGTTATTCTGTATATTGTGTGCCTATCTAAATATCCAAACAATATATAGTATTAGGGGTGGTTAATTCCAAATTGGTTTTGAATTTGGAGGAGGTATTGATACATAGTTGCCGGTTTAATTTGCCTTGCCCGGCTTTGTGGGAAATTTAATGTTTATTCCCCCAAGTAGTGTTAAGCACAGTGTGCTTGCCAGACCTAAAAAAGAGGCTGTCAGCGCCACTTCCTTTTCAACGCCGAAAAAACCAAATAAAATAACATAAGAGACTTCGCGAACGCCGAAAGAACCGATGGAAACAGGCAATTTTAAAAGAATATACATAACAGACCAGGCAAAAATGTGCACTTTAAATGGCAATGAGACACCCAGTGATGCAAAAAGGCACCATCCCCCCAGACTGCTGATGGTAATTCGTATCAATATGGTTAAAAAGACAAAGATGATGGTGTTTTTGAAAGATGTAAATGGCTCCAATATTGAGCCTATTGAGAGAGTTGACGGCGCTTTCTTTTTAAGTTTGAATAGATATGTTTTTAATTTATACTCAATGCATGATGCCATATTTATATATCTAAGGGCCACCATCAC
Source organism: uncultured Desulfobacterium sp. (assembly GCA_937124525.1). The sequence goes on along the minus strand of CAKZLA010000030.1, from coordinate 9,265 downwards.
GAGTATAAGCAGAATGCCGGCAGTGGCAATTCCCCCCATTACTTTTTTTATTTCCTGCATGTTTGTTCCTGGCATAATTAAAGGATACACCAACATATAGGTGGCCAGGATCAGAATAATATCAGCCAGAAAGATATATATTTTTTCAAATAGAACGGTGGTTATTTGTTTTCCGTAAAAACCTTTTGTCATGGCCAGACGGCTTACTCGATAAATGTCGCTTCCCAGGCCTGCCGGAACAAAATAGCCTATAAAGAGAGAGCTCCAATAAGTCTTTAATAAAGTAATGTATCCTGCTTGAATTTGACAGCATATCTTGAGTATCTGTTGCCATCGGAATACACATAAAAACAATTGGATAATATGTCCGATAATAAAGGAACCGCAAAATAACAGAAGATCAATTGATCTAAATGTTTCAAGTATTCGTGCCCAGTCCACTTTCTTGAAAATAAAAAATAACAGCGCAACACTGATTGCAAATTTTATTATTTTGATAATTCGATCTTTGAACAGGGTTTTCGATAGACTCCAATGTAGTTCCATGCCCATTTCCTTAATATGCTTCGTCCTAATCTGCTTTTTTGAAGGGAAACTAAAAAAGGCTTGCAGTCTAAAAAAGAAAAATTGAACATGCCAAAGGAAGTGATTAATTTCATACCGCTGCTTATGGCAAGATGATCCAGGCTGTTGGCGTTGTAGATATTATCCGCCTTGTCATGATTAATTTTTCCCCCCGACCAGATGCCGGTGTGGGATAAGTTTTTAATGGTATCAATCCAGGCTTGATTGGGGTGAAGGGGGAGTCGTAAAAGCCTGGATAATATTGCCAGCAGAACAAAAAAGCTTCTATTGTTAGAATTGGAAAGCAGCATGATTCCCCCTGGCCGAAGCATTTTTGTGATTTTTTGGATATAGCCTTGTCGATTTTCAATGTATTCCAGAACTCCAAATGCAGTGATCAGGGAAAATTGCATTTGATTAAAGGGAATTTCTTTCTCATCTCCCATGGCAAATGAAACATTTGGATTTCGGTTTTTGGCATAGGAAAGCATGTTTTCAGAAATATCTACGCCATGGGCTGTAAAACCTTTTTCAGCTAACAATCCGCAGAGTACTCCTGGGCCACAGCCAAGATCCAGACTGTTTCCGTGGGTCGGGATTATTTTTGAAATAAATTCAACCATCATATGGGAGCGTCTGGTCCAAAGGTTTTTTTTATCATCTACAAAGGCATCCCACTTTTTTGCTTCGCCATTCCAATAGTTTTTTATTTTGTGCTTTTTCATGAAAGGATATACTCTCTATCTTTTTGATTTTATTTTGGGGGTTCTTTATCATTGGATCGTTCGTGGTAGAGCGTTAGCCGTTTTTTGAATACCAGTCTGGCCTTGCCTATTTTCAATTGGCGGTAAATCAATATCTATAGATTTCCTAAATGTCGTTTTCCCTGCATAGAGTGCCCAGTTGTATTGAGAGTTTACACATTTTATTTCCTTGATTTTTTCCAAAAATGGCATATCCTCAAACACTGCTTGGGCATAATCAACAGCGTAAAGGTATATGATATAGATGGGTCTGGGATTTTGCGAAATGGATTGGCCAATAATTTTAAGCATGGGACGTAAAATATCGGGTAGGAACGGGTGATAAAAATGAAAAACTACAGGTGTTTCCGGCGGCGTGAACTCCAGTGCATTCATACAATGCATGTGTATGTTAAAGCATTGTTTTGAAGGGTTTACGGCTTGCTTGATGTTCTTTAAGGCTATCTCGTGGAGTTGTCTGGAAATTTCTATACCGATAATTGCTTGAAATGGAAAGCAGGATGCGATAAGAACAATCCGTCCCTTGCCGGAGCCAACATCTATGAATGTGAAATCTCTGTGGGGAATATTAATACTTTTGATCATGTGGACGGTAACCGATTCCGGTGCCGGTAAATAAATAATGGCGCTATGTCGACTGATGGAATCTTGGATTGTCAGATCCCGGGATGAGATGAGACCTGATGTGTCTGTACTGAATTTTTTGTCAAAGGAGGTGTCATTGGCGGGCAGGTATCCCAATAGATGGATTATGCAGTACCGGATAGTCATCCAAAATCCTATCATGTGAAATGAATTGATGAGAATTTTAATTTTTTCATTCCAAGTGTATTGGGTCATTATCTTTATCCTTATTATATATTTGCTTTGCTATCTACCCGAGACATTGCAGAGTGTCAAGGGAAAGTTGGGCTTATTTTTAATGTATAACGTAACTTTCTGATTTAAGCATTACTGAACGGGGGGCAGTCTTCTTTTATTGGAGTCTGGATTTTTTTATCAGGCTCCATGCTTTTTATGATCTCTTCAAAGGGCATAAAAAATGCAGGACTGAGCCCTCTCAGATTGAAAAATTCAGAAAGTTGGGTTTCTAATGATTGCTTGGATCTATGACAAATATACGTATTATAATTGAATTAACAAAAAGAGATATTCAGGAACAGTTCGCAGGTTCAGTGCTGGGTTCTCTATGGGCTGTCTTATGGCCTTTTATTGATCTTTTAATTTATATCATCATTTTTGGTCAAATGATGGGTGGTCGTCTTCCGGGCAATTCAAGCATGGCTTCTTATGGGGTGTATGTGGCTGTTGGGTTGATTCCATGGAAATGTTTTTCAACCTGCATTATACGTTCTACATCTATTTTTGTGGATAAAAAGCATATTATCACCAAGGTCAATTTTCCTCTATTGTCCCTACTTCTCTATGTTAATTTGGCTGAAATTGTTAAATTTTTTATTTCATGCGCTCTACTTTCTGTTTTTTTTATTGTAACGGATTATTCCGTGAATATGAAATGGATATTTTTTCCGGTTGTTTTTTATCTTCAACAAATATTTGCTTTCAGCCTTGGTGCTATTGCCGCTGTTTTTACTGTGTTTTTCAGGGATATGAGAGAGATTGTCGGTATTATTATTCAATTTTGGTTTTGGTTTACGCCCATTGTTTATGTGGTTGATATACTCCCTGAAACTATACTGAAATTTATTTCATGGAATCCAGCTTATACCTTTGTTGGCAGTTACCATAAACTTTTTGTGTTTAACCAGTATCCTGATTGGTATTCTTTGGCTCTACTGGCTTTGATGGTTCATGGGCTTTTGTTCTGTGCACTTTGGGTGTTGAAAATATTTGAAAAAGAAATTAGAGATTTTCTTTGAAATATTTGATGCTATTTATGCGATTAGATTTTTATTTTCGTGTTATTTGAGAAAGAGAATCAGAGACGTTTGCGGATGATGAAATTATGAAAATACTTTTAAACGCTATTCCATTTCAGGGGCTTGTTACAGGAATTAATCGATATCTCATTAATCTTTATAGGGAAATAGAAAAGAATCCGGATGTCACGGTGACTTATTTTGATTCCGTCAATGGCAGCATTACTATGCCGGTACCCAAAGAGAGTGGTGCCTGGATCAGAAAAACTGAAAGAATCCGAACCCTTCCTGCACCTTTAATCGCAGCTGTCAGGATTGCAAAATGGATGTCATATGAGTTCAGAGTCTCCCACGAATGCAGACAAAAAAAATATGATCTCTATCATGAAACGGCACATACACCATGTGCTCTAAATGCAACGACCCCCCAGGTCTTTACACTCCATGATCTTTCCTTGATGAACTATGGTGAAATGCATCCCAGGGATGTTTCTATTTTTTATGATTTTATTTCAAAAAAGCGCCATGAAAAAGCAGATCACATTATAACTGTTTCGAATTTTATTCGCCAGGAAGTGTGTGAAAAATTGTCTATTCCACAAGACAGAGTTACTGCTATTCATCTGGCTGCAGATCCTTGTTTTATCCCAAGGTCAGGGGGGGAAATACGGCAGGTCATTGATGAATGTAATATTCCGGAAGATTATATTTTGTTTGTGGGAACCCTTGAGCCAAGAAAAAATTTATCCTCTCTTATAAATGCCTTGGCCAGCATTGAAACAAAGATTCCGCTTGTACTTGCAGGATGGCAGGGATGGGGAGATAAAAAATGGGTACAACAGCTCCATTCCCTTGGTCTTACAAATAGAGTGTATATAACGGGTTATCTTGACGAGGCATCTCTTTCTGCGCTTTATAGCGGTGCATTGGCATTGGTTTATCCCAGTATATATGAGGGCTTTGGACTTCCCATACTTGAGGCCATGGCATGTGGTAGCCCTGTTATTTGCTCCAATGTTGCAAGTATGCCGGAGGTGGCCGGAAATGCAGCGTTTCTTGTAGATCCAAACGACATAGAACATATTGGATTTGCGATAGAAAAGGTGATTAACGACAGAAAATTGAGGGAAGAGATGATCCAGAAAGGATTGAAGCGGGCAGGGGATTTTTCCTGGAAAACCACAGCTCAGAAGACCGTTCAACTTTTCAAGCAAACGGCAGAGACTATCTGATTATTTACGTGCATCCAAAGGGATTTTTATGATTGATGTAAAGGAAATCAGCAAAACCTTCAAGCTGTATCAAAAGCCCGGTGACCGTTTGAAAGAAATTTTGTTTAAAAAGAAATTGCATAGAACTTTTTGTGCACTTAAAAATGTTTCTTTTTCCGTGGAAGATGGAAAAACCGTGGGAATTGTGGGGGTCAACGGTTCCGGCAAATCGACTTTGTTGAAAATTCTCACTGGAATTTACATACAGGATAGTGGAACTTTTAGCATTAATGGTTCCATTACCGGCCTTCTTGAGCTGGGAACCGGCTTTAATTCAGAATTTTCAGGTGTTGAAAATATTTATCTTAATGGTACGTACATTGGAATGCCCCGAAATGAAATTGACAGAAAAATAGACACGATTATTGAATTTTCTGAACTTGAAAGCTTTATCAAAGAGCCCATTAAAACCTATTCAAGTGGGATGATCATGAGATTGGCCTTTTCCGTTGCCATCCATGCGGAACCCAATGCATTCGTGGTGGATGAGGCCCTGGGAGTGGGAGATGCCTATTTTCAGCAGAAATGTATGACCCGGTTGAAACAGTTCAAGGCCACCGGCGGTTCCATTATTTTTGTCTCCCATGATGTAAATGCCGTGAAGGTGCTTTGTGATAAGGCGCTTTTACTCAATGATGGTGAAATTATTGAGAACGGTTCCACAGAACATGTGCTCAATATCTACAACTACCTGATTGCGGCAAAGAATAAAAAAAGCAATGTTTCTGTTTCCAGCGCAGACAATGCCTTTGGTAATTTTAAGGCCAGAATTGTCAGGGTTGATATTTTTAATGAAAACAAGGAAAAAACGGATCTATTTATTTCCGGAAGTCCTGCTGTGATAAAGATACTTGTCCAGGCGGATAAACAAATTAACGAAAAAATATCCCTTGGTATCGCCGTTAGAGATCGCTTTGGCCAGGATATTTTTGGTGTTAATACCTTCCAGATGGGCCAGGCCTTTCATCTTGCTCCGGGTGAATCCAAAGAAATTTGCTTCCAGTTTGATCATTTTAATATTGGTCCAGGCAAATATACGCTGAGCACAGCCCTCCATTCCGGATTGACCCATATTGATGATTGTTATCATTGGTTGGATGGGGTTCACTCCTTTGAGGTGGTTGCGGATAGCCGCTATCTTTTTTCCGGACTCATTCGCTTGGAACCCAAATTAACTTTTATCAATGAACAAAATTGCCCATAACACAAATCAGACCTGATTTTGTTACAGTTTATCGCCTATAGTTTCATTGGTCTATTCGCTCGCCATCATAGAATTATTATGTTGATATGTATCAAAGTTATATCTTTGGATCTTATTATCATTCAGGTCTAATATAACAACATTAAATCCGCGTCGATTTAAAGACAACGATATACCATCAATATTGATGATTGATGTATTGCCAAAAGACACGCCAGCACTTATAATATTTATTTTATGACCCATTAATTCATATTTAAAACCGACTTTTGCATCGTTACTGATTTTTTCAACCTCAAGTTTCCCGTTAAGTATTACTGAGGCATATGATCCTCTGAATTGTAACTGTTCAATATTACTTCCTATATCTTTCATGCTTTCTTTAAAATCTATAGGCAAATTGGACATCCCTTCATCTCTAACAGATAAAAGAATAGCATAGCCGGAAACCATATATTTCTTAATCAGTGAGTAAAAAGTATGTTTGTGATCATTTCTACGAATAGTAATTGGCCAAGACGTCAATTCCGATTCATTGATTTCGTTGCTTTTTGGAGCAATGATTGTATATCCATCCAACATCCCGCTATTAAAATTCGACGAAATCCTTGGTGCATAAAGATATCCATCTTGTACAACATATAAGGCATTGTTGATTAGTTTCCCTTTTTTAAACTTTTGAAGTAAATTTTCCTTGTAAATGGTTCTATCTTTACTATTGGTTCGTGCGGTAGATCCAATATTGATAGTTTTTCCATGGTTTGCTGCTAATAATGCAAAAGGGATATAATTGTCTTTATATCTAATAACAGGAACAAAAACAATATGATCAGAAATTTTCATTAATTTATTCCATAAAGGAGAATGTAATGGTGACGTCCAGACATGTTTGTCGAGGTTTATATTTCTATACCAAGGAGAAAAGTCGAGTATCTGAATACTAACAAATACAAAAAGGAATATGACAGCTTTTTGGGGACTGTTGTGTTTAATAAGAACTGCAATTGCAGCCAACATCAACATATAGGTAACAGGCCAAAACATTCTACCGCTTGACCTGAGTATGGCAAAAAATTTATCTATAGGATAAGGGATATTGAATTCAAGCAAAATAATATTTGCAAATGTGACTTTATTTGAAATTGATATTAGAAATAATATAAATGCAATAGAAATTAGTGGTAAATAAATTTTAGTTGTCGAAAAAAAAGATTGACATGACAATTTATAACATGCTTTATCTGCTGGCTTAAAGTTGTTAGGGCAATAGTTCCATTTTTCGGGAATCATTCTTAAAAAAGTATGCAGTATTTTTGAAGTGATATGAAGTATGGCTAATTCATATATAGAAAATAAAATTAACAAGACTAACCCAAAGCCAAGGTAATTATATCCCTCATATTGACCTTTTGTCGCTAAAGGAATTGTTTTAAAAAATCTTGAAGTACCCATGGAATTTATAGGTGACAACAGGTTCATTGAGTAATACCCAAAACCATCAGAAACGCTATCTTTAGCATCAATAACAAAATAACCTATTATCCACATAGAGATTATACTTATTGTTAAGGCTATTGTGTACAATTTGATAGTAGAAAACCAATTATTCTTGAAGTCTTCCATTATTTGCTTTAGCAGATATCCTGAGAAAATGAGAAAAACCATAATGAATAGATAGAAATGAACCGTCAGGGCAATTATTAGTAAAATTAGCCATTTACTTCTGGAATTGAAAGTGTTTTTTTGAAAGTAGAGATATAAGGATGCAATTATTAGCCAATGTCCTGATAGTGCTTCATGACTTCCGGACCGATGTACCATTACAGGTGATAGGAGAAAAAATAATACAGCCAATAAAATAAGAATCGGTTTGTCTGTTATTTGTTTTAATAATAAGCAGGCGAAATACCCCTGCAGTAGATAGCATAATAATAGCCAAAAACCATGATACTGAAAAATAGGTGGTAAAAATGGTGATAGTAGCTTTAGGGGAATGGCCAGCAAAGGTATTGAATCGGTATAAACTATACTAGTACCTTGGGGGTACAGATATGATTTGATTATGCCCAATGGAAATTGCCAAGGTTCCGACCTGAAAAAATGCCAGCCCAGGAAGTGTTGAGCCGCGTCTCCTTCCATAGACCATTCTATAAAAGAGGGATTAAGTATTTTATGTCCATAAATGATAAAAAAAACCATTCCACCAAGTAACAATCCAAGCATTGGCATGTATTTTTGTATATAACTAACATGGCGGTTTACCGGCACAACCGAAGTATTGAAACTCCTTAAACGGCGGGGACTTTTATATAAAATATTATGCATGTTCTGCAAAGGTCCATATTTTATGAATGAAAAAAGTAGCTATTGGGCAAATGATTACCACTAACAACACCTTCAGATAAAGGTTGAATGCCTCTACCATGCTTGACAATACAATTGATAACAGTAATATAAAAAATTGTACAATAAAATATTTCAGCGCTTTTTGAAAAGATATCTTACTTTCAAAGACAAATTTTGACTGAGTGATGTATGAGAAAAAATAAGCCGAAGAAAAACCAAAAATATTAGAGAGAAATAATGATTGATTTACAAGGTAGATAAAGGTAAAAGCTGTTGAAAGATGTATTCCTGTAGAAATTATTCCTATGATAGAATATCTGACAAGCTTTAGTTGAAAGTATGATTCAACTATTTTGTAAAGCGATGTTGCCGTCATTATTTTTAATACTTCCCTTCAACAATATAAGAGGGACGTCGTTTAGCTTCCATATAAATACGTCCAATATATTCACCTAATACCCCGATTCCAATTAGCTGAACGCCACCAAGGAATAAAATTGTTGTTAGCAAAGAAGCATAACCGGGAAGGTCAACACCCAGAATCAGTGTTCGTAAAACAATAAAACTCCCATAAAGAAAAGATAAAAGTGATATAATGCACCCAATATATAACCATACTCTAAGAGGAACTGTACTAAAACTTGTAATCCCCTCTAATGCAAAATTCCATAAACTCCATCCGTGAAAACTTGTTTTACCTGCTTTCCTGGCTTCACGGTTATACTCTACGACAGTTGTTTTAAATCCTACCCAAGCGAAAATACCCTTCATAAATCTTTGATTTTCTGGTACTTGCTGTATGGCATTCAATACTTTTTTCGTTATCAGCCTATAGTCTCCTACATTGTCTGGGATTTTGGTATCAGCTATTTTATCGTGGATTTTATAGAAAAGCTGAGCAGTTGTCCTTTTTATAAAATTATCGGAAGAACGATCAACTCTTTTTGCCAAAACGACATCGAATCCTTTTTCCCACTGTAATATAAATTTTTTTATTAGTTCTGGCGGATCCTGTAAATCTGCATCAATCGGAATAATAACTTCGCCTTGTGCATAATCTAAACCCGCTGTTAAAGCCGCCTCTTTTCCAAAATTACGAGATAAATTTATAATACAGATATTTGGATACTTTTTCTTTGCCTGAAGGAGTTTTTTCATTGTATTATCTGTACTTCCGTCATTGATGCAAATAATTTCATATGTTTTTTTTATCTCATTTACTACGGTGCTGACCTC
>CAKZLA010000029.1 GCA_937124525.1 uncultured Desulfobacterium sp. | reverse complement strand
AAAGAAAGCGATAGATGGTTCGAAACGAAGACTTTAGACTATAGATTGGCTGCTTAACTACCCGCACAGCTCGAAATATTTTGAGCTTTTGCAAAATCTGAAAAAAATATATTTAAAACTGATAATAAGATTTGAGATTTTAACAATTTTCGATTGTTTTCATATTCATGCAAGATTGCTTTCGCACGGCTATGAGAGTTTATTTTCATGTTGCAATTGGCCAAAAGATATAATGCATTATCAAAAAATAAGGGTTCATTCTTTTTGTTTGCTATCGCTTTTTCGAAATAATTGATAGCTTTTTCCAAATTGTTGAAACCATCTTTATAAACATTAGCAAGTTCGTAGCTAACCCTGCTATGTAGCCAATCATTTTTATCACAGAAGTTCAGTATATTTTCCAGTCTATTTACCAGTTTAGTTAAGTCTTTTTCTTTTCTTTTTGAATATTTATAAGCTTTTATCGACCAGGTAAATGCATTGCTGGTATAATAATTACTCCATTTGGAATTTTGATATACTTGGAAGCCATCTACAAATTGAAATTTTATTCTTATGATATTGCTATACATTATCTTTTTTGTAGCAGGAATAACTTTTAGCAACTCTGAAATACCTTCAGAAGGAACTGTCGATAGTCCAAATGAAATAATCATTAGAAATGTGATGAAAATAGAAAACCATTTTTTCAGCTTATCACTTAAAGATATTGGTTTTATAGACTTTAGCAATTTTTTATTTCTTAAATAATATAAAATTAGGTCGTTATTTGAATAAGCTCTATAGAGTTGAAGAGAGCTAATATGCTTTGGGAATATATCGTTAATAAATTCTGTAAAATCTTGTTCGCTATCAATAAGTTTCCTATATAGAATTCCTTCAATTTTTTTCCACTCAATATAGACTTTTTTCTTTTTATTAAACTCAGCACAATAAAGGTATAGTTTGAAATAATTGTACAACTCTTTTTTCTTTATATCGACGTTGCCATATAATTTTGAGGATAAATATTTTAGTTTTAGAAAACGACCGACAACGATTGAAATTCGAACAGAACTGTTTATAAATTTAAGATTGAATCCGTTTTTGTTAGATAATTCATCAATAGCTTGATCAATATCTATTTTTGAAATTTCTTTTTTTTGAGTCGATAGATATTTTTTTCCGTTCTGAAGCGCTATGGTGCTCAAGATGATAACAATCATATTTAAAATGTAGTTAAACTTAAACCCTGTAATTAGAATATCCAATATTTCTGGATAAATAATATCTAAAATGGCTGAGATAAAAAATGTTATGATACCCCCAAAAAATAGTTTTGAGGATTTTTTTTGATTAGGCATTCTTGCAGTGTTAAAAATTAAAAGCAAAAGTGCGATTAGACCAAAATATACAAATTCGATATTCTTGAATACTACGTAATCCATTGTTTGAAGTATGAGTAATATGACAATCAGTTTACTTGAGTATAAATAGAAGTCAGTTTTATCGTTATGTTTTGTTTTATAAATATATTTAATAGATATAACTATTAAAACAAACAATAATATATTGGTTAAAAAATATGAGATAAGTTCTGATGACATTGATAATGAGTTGTCAGAAATATAGATTAGAATATTTTGAAAATTTTTAAATATTCGCAGAACACAAATTGTCGCTATTAATAAAAAATAATTTTCGACGAACTCAAAAGACCGATTTAGAACTGCTTCGTATTTAAAAGTAGTTGAATAATATTGGTAAAGAATCATTACACCGAAAAGGACAACAATATAGTATCTTGGAATATAAAAATATATAGGGATTAACTGTAATAAATTTAAACAAATGCAAAGAGACAACATTATTGGAATGCATAAAAACGTTATAATGGTAAAGGTGGTTGATTCTTCATGTTTTAGAAATAAGTGCAGCAAGTAAAAAACGCCACAAAGGCTTAGCGAAAAACCTATCGTGTGTATTAATACATTCCAGGCTATCTTAAAGTTTTCTGGGGACAACACACTTAAGGGTAGGATAATGATAGCGAAGGCTACAAACGAAATAAAAAATATGTAAGTAAGTTCGAATTTAACCCTATTAAGGATCTCGTCTTTGTTCAGTCTTACTGAAAATGTTTTTGACTCTAACATGATCTCAACCCTTTATATTTCGACGCGGTCGCCCGAGGTGTGACGTTTAACACGATTATGCAGTCAATGTTTATTGGTTTGTGGCTTCAAAATCATAACGTTAAGTTAAGTTAAGCGGCTGCCACACAGCCAAAAAAGCCCTCGATGTCCGGCTTCAACTTATTTGTTGGACGAACCCGATTTATCGGGTGAGTCTGGCACGATATTTTCCCTTGGGTAAAAGTAACTTTTTCCCTCTATTTCTGCCCGAAGGGCTTCGTCCAACGCGGTGCTGACCGGCATCGTGGGCCTCACAAGCAAACGCAGTTTGTTTTTGAGGCCCACGGTGACCGGTCCAGCTCCTTGTTCATGCGCGGAGCGCATGAACAAGGAGCTGGACGGAGTCAGCACCGCGTTCAACAAGTAATTGAACGGTTTCCGTATAGTTGTGGTATCCATTGTCAAATATCATTCAAAAAAAGGTTATTTGACTCACTTTTAATTATATTTATATTTACAGTCGCATATCATTCAAATCTGGATGATATCTAAAATTGGATATCATAATGAAAATAATACCACAACAACTTTTAGTACAATATGATTCACAGCTAAATGTGAAAGAAATTTCAATAGAGTTCCATGCTGTTTACCGAAGATGGTTGCGTGATCAGACTCAAGTGAAGAAATCAAGATTCGACATTACTCTCCTAAAACACTAAAAGCATATAGCAACTGGACACGAAAGTTTCAATCTTATGTGAAGAATAAACCACCGGTAGAACTAACTGTTGAAGATGTAAAGCTTTTTTTAACCTTTCTGGCTGTTCGCTCACAGCCATAGGGGCTTTTGCATTCCCCGGGCGATTCCGGGGAGAGGAGGGAGTTACTATATCAACATCAATGATCACGTTTTTTTCATGGCCGCCGCTTCCAGATCCGCCAGCAGACCATCCAGATCCAGACCATATTTTTGTGCCATCTCTCCAATTGTTTCAAAAAGCGCATTGCAGCAAACGCATTCACCGGCAAGGGCATCGTAGCGTTGAAAAACCGCCTGGGTTTCTTTCCAGGTGGCCACCGTATCCAATACAGTCATATCAGCCGTAATCCCCCCTTTCCGGGGGGAATCGTTTTCAATCATTTTATTTTCAGTCCTTTGCCCGTTTAACACACAATACGGAAACATAAAAAAACAGGAACCCGATGACAGCCAGAATAAAAAGGGACATCAAAGAAGGCATCTTGCCAAAGGATACAGTTCTGATAGATGTGGAGGCATGGGTCAGAGGCAGAGATTGCAGGATAGCACCACCCCGAACAGAAAAGCCCCAGCACAAGAATCACCAGGATGGCGAGAATGGCCCTTGTCATGCCCGCCAGCACTTCACCCACCACATAGGAGATGTCACTGACAGGTGCTGCCTGGATCTCCTCAAAAATATGCCAGTAAAACCGTGCGATATTGATCTCGCTGGAAATGGCAAATGCCTGGGTCATGCTGCTCATGGCCACAAGACCAGGAATGAGAAATTCCATATAGGTGTGCCCATCAATAGTCACATGTTTTCCCATGGCGTACCCAAATGCCACAAGATAAAGCAGCGGAGATACGGACCAGGAGGGCACAAGCCGTGTCAGACGCCGTCGTAATACCAGCAATTCCCTGTAATAAACCGCAATAGCACCTTGTATCATTTCACCTTCTTTCCTGTCAGTGCCAGAAAGGCATCCTCCAGATTGACCCGGCGAAGGGTGAAACTATCTTTGTGGGAGGCGATATAGTCATTGGCCTCTTTCCTGTCGTTAAAATAATGGGTTTCCATGTCATCCTCCTTGAGACTGTCCAGTGCCCAGGTTCCCTGGCGTTTCATCAGGTTACCCGGCGTATCCACCACCACAATGGAGCCCTTATCCAGAAAGGCCACACGGCCAGCAAGGAACTCAGCCTCCTCAATGTAATGGGTGGTCAGAAAAATGGTGGTGTGTTGCAGCTGGATCTTTTTGATCAACGCCCATATCTTGCGGCGCATGCCTGCATCCAGCCCCACAGTGGGTTCATCCAGAAAAAGAATCGCCGGAGAGTGCAACAGTGCCCTTGCAATCATGAGCCGCCGTTTCATACCCCCGGACAGATTTTTAACAAGGGTCTTTTTCCGGTCCCCCATCTCCACATACTCAAGGAGCTCGTCAATCCTGGCGGACCTCTGCTCCTTTTTCATTCTATAGAGTCTGCCGTGGATATTTAAGTTTTCAAACACGGAAAGTTCCCGGTCAAGATTGATGGACTGGGGCACCAGCCCGCACTGCCGGCGGCTCTCAATGCCACGGTCCCCCACATCAAACCCGTTAAGCGTCGCCATTCCTGAGGTCAGCTTGGTCAACCCGGTTAATATGCGTATGGTGGTTGTCTTTCCCGCCCCGTTGGGTCCCAGGAATGCAAAGAGTTCTCCCCTGTCCACCTGGAGATTGACATTCTTAAGGGCATCAATGGATTTATATTTTTTACTAAGGTTTTCTATTTGGATCATGAACCGTATCCTGCCGCCTTTTTCCGGTCTCTCATCACAGAAACGTCCGTCACAATATCCTGTAGAGGCTGACGTCTTACCCTGTGGGGCAGTGCCAGCGTGGCGGCCTTTTCAATATCCTTTGATTCAACTTCGGTCCTGCCCTCATATGCGGCCAGGGTTTTGGCGGTCTTTAAAATGATGATGTCTCCCCGGTGACCGTCCACTCCCACATCCAGGCAGTAGGATGCAATCTCATAGAGCCTGTTTTTCTGACAGGTCACTTCCGGGTATAATTTTTTTGCCTGTTTGATTCGTTCCACAAGCTGCCGGGACTCCTCTTCCCAAAGGCTTGCAAATCCTTCCGGATCTTCGTCAAAATGGGTGCGTCGTTCCATAATGGCAACCCTGGCATCGGGGTCTGATATTCCCAATACATTGACGCAGAGCCCGAACCGATCCAGAAGCTGGGGCCGCAGTTCCCCCTCCTCCGGGTTCATGGTGCCCACAAGGGTGAATCTGGCGGGATGGGAAAAAGAGATGCCTTCCCGTTCAATGGTGTTGACCCCCATGGCTGCAGAATCAAGTAGCACATCCACCACATGATCGTCCAGAAGATTCACCTCATCCACGTAGAGGATTCCCCTGTGAGCGGCGGCAAGTATGCCCGGCTCCACCTGTTTTTCTCCTTTTTTAAGGGCCTGTTCCATGTCCATGGTGCCCACCACCCGGTCTTCGGTGGCCCCCACGGGCAGTTCAATCACCCGGATACCCTCCATGACGATATCAGGCCCCTGGTTGCTGCCCATGCCGAGGATGCGATCACGGCATTCGGTGCGGACACACTCCGTGCAAACCTCATGTTTGCCATGGGGATCATGCTGGAACGGACAATCCTTAACCTTTTCAATCTCCGGAAGTATCCGGGCCAATGCCCGGACAGCCGTGGATTTGGCTGTCCCCTTCTCCCCCCGGATTAAAACGCCCGAAAGGGTGGGATTGATAATATTGAGTATCAGCGCCAGTTTCATCTCTTCCTGACCTTGGATGGCCATGAAGGGATAAACGGTCTTTTTTTTCATAATGAGCCTCCCTTTGCAATGTCAACCAGCTGGTTGACTTTAAGATCTTCTATTTTAAAATATTCCGCATTCAGGTTGGCGGCAAGTTTTGCAGCCAGGCCAAAGGAGACAGCGCCCTGGCTTTCAGAATCCACCACAACAAATTGTATTCTTTGCTCAAGAGCCATCTTCTCTGCCAGGTTCTGGGCCTCCTGAAATGGTTTTGGTTTTCCCGCTGCTGCATTTCCAGAGTCGTTGTTTTCCAGGGAGACGTTGCCCCGGCCGTCGGTGATGATAATGGCAATGGGTCTTGATTCAGGTTCTCTTAACAGATGGTTCCGCAACACTTCAAACCCTTTGACAAGCCCGGATGACAAAGGCGTTTTCCCCCCCACGGGCATCTCTTCCAAAAGTTTTCCTGCAAGCTCCACAGACGAGGTGGGGGGCAGGTTGACAAAGGCCTCCTCTTTTCGGAAGGTGACCATGGCCACCTTGTCCCGTTTCTGGTAGGCATCCAAAAGAAGCGACATCACAGCGCCCTTTGAGGCAGCCATCCGTCCCCGGGCACCCATGGAGGCACTGGCATCTACCAAAAAGAGCAGAAAATTACCAATGCGCTTTTCCCGGATTTTTTCCCGGATATCATGATCCTTGAGAATAACCGCCAGATCGCTGCCGTTCTTCCGCTGGATCTGAAAAGGGGCTGCGGCCCTCAATGTGGCGTCAAAGGCAATATCATTACTGCCCCTGGGGATGGTGCTTCTCACATACCTTCCCTGCCTGGCAGCCGTTCTGGAGCGGGAGCGTTTACCGGACCCCCTTCTCATGATTCGATCCTTGGGGGAGGTGAACTTTTTCACCTTAAAAGTCTCTCCCACCTCAAATATTTTTTCCAGCACATCTTTTTTGTTCTGTTCCTTGCTTTTTCCCTGGGGTTCGGATTCCGGTGCGGGTGCATCTTCCCCGGATTCCTGCTCCTTGGTCTCCTCCTCCATGCTGTTTTCATTTTTGCCCTGATCCTGTTCATCCTCGGGCTCTGCATTTTCGTCCGGTTCCGGCGGCGGTTGTTCCTGATTTTCCTTTTCGTCCTGCTCCTGGTTTTTCTCGGGCTTATGGTCGTGATCCTGGGGAGGCTCTGATGGCGGTGGTGGCGGTGCCGCTTCCCGTTTCCGGTGTACCAGGGCAAACCCGGCCACCTGTTTCACCTCATCCATCCCGGCTTCGGTCTTGCCATGGTATGCGGCAAGGGCTTTGGCTGCCTGTTCGATGACAAGATCTGCCCTGTGACCGGCCACGTTGTTTTCCGCGCACAGCGTGGCCACAAAATTCCTTAAACTGTCAGAAAACCGAACCTCTTTTAATAGAATTCCAGCCCTTTTGATCCGGTGGGACAAAAGGACATTGTCGGCTTGGAACTGCTCTGCAAAACCTTGGGGATCAGCATCATGATCCTCCTTTCTCAACATCAAAAGGATTCTTTTTTCAAGATCTTTCTCCGATGTCACCTCCACACAGAGGCCGAACCGATCCAAAAGCTGGGGTCGCAGTTCCCCCTCTTCCGGGTTCATGGTCCCCACCAGGATGAAATCCGACGAATGGGAAAAGGATATCCCCTCACGCTCTATGCGGTTTTCCCTGGAAGCGGATGCATCCAGGATGATATCCACGATATGATCATCCAGAAGATTGACTTCATCCACATAAAGAATCCCCCGGTGGGCCCTGGCCAGCAATCCCGGTTGCAGGGCCCTGGCCCCGCTCTTTACGGCCAGGCTGAAATCAATGCCCCCTGCCACACGGTCTTCCGTGGCATTGAGCGGCAGGGTCACCACCCGGGTCCGGCGCTCAATTCCATTTCGCCCGACGGCACCTTCTTTTATGATTCCATCTTTTATAATTCCATGGTCTGATCTTTCCCGGCGTTCACTCTTTTTTCGGCAATCATCACAAAGGCTTTCAGGGTCATCCGGGTTACAGGACCATGCACAGCCTCTGTTCACCTTAATCATGGGCAAAAGGGATGCAAGGGCACGGACCGTGGTGGACTTGGCTGTACCCTTTTCTCCCCGGATCAAAACGCCCCCGATGGCCGGGTTGACAGCGTTCAGAATAAGGGCCAGTTTCAATTGTTCCTGTCCGACGATGGCCGCAAACGGATATACATTATTATACATGCTCATTGTTTTATCTCTTTGGCTCATGTTGTGTTTCAGGGAATGGTTGGCCATATTCCTGACTTCCAAAAGATTAATACCCCCTTTTCGCTCATTTTTATAACATGCTGTAATCAAAACAAAATATTAGCATGATTTTTTGATGTCCAACTTTTTGGTATTAATAAATTCAACAGGTTATGAAAAAATGAGCGAATTGCAGGTTAATAATTTACACATTGTTTAACCGATTCATGCACGGCATCATTTTCATCCAGCACCGTGACTTCCAATGATCGGGTCAGGGGATTTTCCCCAACGGCGGTATCCACCCCATAGGCGGTTTTTAAATGGGCCGGGGTCAGAACCGTTGCGGGGGCCCCCATGGTGAGAATTTTCTTGTCATGAAGCAGAACCAAGCGATCACAGAACCGTGCCGCCAGATTCAGGTCATGGATGACCATAACCGCAGCCATGCCCTCGTTTCTGACCAGGACTGCTGTGAGATGAAGAATTTTCATCTGATGTTTGATATCCAGATTTGCCGTGGGTTCGTCCAGCATGAGAAGTTGCGGGGTCTGGGCAAGGGCTCTGGCAATGATCACTTCCTGGCGCTGCCCCCCGCTCAGTTCATTGATTCGTCGGTGACGCAAGCCATGTATCCCTGTTTTTTTCATGGCCTTCTCCACACAGCGCCTGTCCGCATCACTGTCTGAAAACCGGAACTGTTGAAAGGGATAACGCCCCATGGACACTACATCTTCCACGCTGAACAGTGGTGGAACAAACGAACTCTGGGGAACCACGGCCATGATTTTGGCCACCTCTTTTTTTGCAAAACGTCTGATATCTTTACTATCCAGCCACACCTCACCTGTATCGGGGATTTTTACGCCGGTCATGATTTTAAGAAGCGTTGTTTTACCGGCACCGTTTGGCCCGATAATCCCGTAAAACAATTTGGGGTTGATGTTAAGGCAGACATTTTCAAGAATGGAAATGTCCTGATATGAGGCTGATATGTTTAAAAGTTTGAGCATATTTTCACCACCAGTTGACTGCGTTTTTTCTTCGCTTAAGCAAATAAACAAAATAGGGGGCTCCAATGGCGGCCGTAATAATGCCGATGGGAACCTCGGACGGTTGGGAAACAACCCTTGCCAGGGTATCGCAACAAACCAGAAAGATGGCCCCGCAAAGGGCCGAAGCTGGCAAAAGAATCCTGTGGCGGCTTCCCATGGCCATCCTCACCATGTGGGGGACAATGAGGCCCACAAATC
>CAKZLA010000028.1 GCA_937124525.1 uncultured Desulfobacterium sp. | reverse complement strand
GGCCCATTGCCCGTCGGGGGGGCGGCATGATAGCCTTTTCAATATTCGTTGTGTCCGCCAGGGCATGGGTGTTATATAGAAAAGATAACGACTGCCATGATAATGCAGACAATCAGCACGGGGAACTCTCGTCCCGAAGGTTGAAGGGGAAGCTCAGTGCGATCCTCGGTGGTGTAGCCCCGGGCGGTCATGCCAAGGGCCAGACCGTCGGCACTTTGCACCATGGTTTTCATCAGGGGCAGGGCCAGTCGTTTCACCCGTTTCACGGGATTTTTTTCAAGATGCCCGCACCGGGACCGCTGGGCCATGGACACCTGACGGGCTTGGTGCACCATCAGGGGCAGAAATCTTAAAAAAAGGCTCACCATGACCCCTGCCCGTTTTTCCGGGACAAAGGGAACGGGGGCAAGGAACCATTGCACTGCGGTCTTGACATGGGAGGGACGGGTGGTGACGGTGAAGAGAATTCCTGAAATCATCACCAGGAAAAAACGCCACACCACCTTGCCACCCTCAAAAACTCCCTCACCGGTGACAACAATGCCCATGAAGGACCAGATTGGATCTCCCGCCGTGGTCATGGCCCTTGAGATAAATACGAACACCAGCAGTACCAGAAAATATTTGAGATTTTTCACCACCTGCCAGGGATGAAGCCCGCTATGGATCATCATTAACAAAAGGAGCACCGAAAGCCCTCCCAGGGCTGGCATCCGGGCCTTTAAAAGGGAAATGCTCACCAGGGAGATGCACACCAGTTTGCACCGGACATCCAGCCCATGGAGCAGGGATGTCCCGGCTTGGTGGGCAAAGGCATTAGAGTTATCCATGGTGGACCTCGGGGATAATGGTATCTTCATGGGAAGTTGATAAAGGGATATCCTGCCTTTTTTCCAGGATCGGATTTTCATGGGCAAATGTCTTCATTGTATTGGAACCTGTTTTCTCATGAAGTGAGAAAGAGGGGGTTCCATCACCGTCCCAGGCGGGGATGTCCATGCCCAGCCGGGACGCACAGGGTTCCCGGATACCAAGGGCTTCCAGATGTTTTAGAAGTGCCAGGGGGGCATCATCGTGCACCAGGGTACCCCGGGAGAGAAGGAGCATTCTTGTGGCATAAAAGAGAATTTTTTCAAGATCATGGGTGGAGAGAATAATGGTGTGGCCGGCCCGGTGCAGGGACACCACCGAAGCGATGAGATCCCGGGTTCCCGGGTAATCCAGGTTGGAAAATGGCTCATCAAACACCAGAATCTCGGGTTTCATGGCAAG
This sequence comes from uncultured Desulfobacterium sp., assembly GCA_937124525.1. Next base: position 35,542 of record CAKZLA010000028.1, on the reverse strand, counting down.
AACTCCGGCAATGGCAAGCTTTCGTTTTTCTCCGCCGGACAGGGTGGACGGGTCCCTGTCTTTCAAATGGAAAAGATTCATGGCAGTCAAGGCTTGGACGCCTCGTTCATGGATGTCCTTGGAAGATAACTTCAGGTTGCAGGGACCGAAAATCACATCCTCCCACACCGTTTCCCCCACAATCTGGGTGTCGGCATCCTGGAAGATGAGACCCACTTGGGTCAGGGCCGTGTGTTTCTGCTTTTCAAGGGGTTTGCCATGGAGAAATATCCTGCCGTGGGTGGGGGACTGTAAGCCATTGAGGTGCCTGAAAAGGGTGGATTTTCCAGAACCGTTTCTCCCGGCCACAATGATGAAATCCCCTTTACGAACAGAGAAAGAGATATTGGAAAGACCCGGGGTGCCGTTGCCGTACCTGTGGGAGAGGTTGTCCACCACCATGATGGGGTTTTGTTTCATGAGTTACTTTTTAAGCTCCTGTTTGTGCGATGGTAAATATGAGGGTTAATTTTTATTCATTACCCTGCGCATCACGCCAGCAGCCCAGGTGCCAGCGGCAATTTTAATGATATCCCCGATGATAAAGGGAACTAACCCCAGGGCAAGCGCCTTGTCCCAGGGCATGCCTGTGGCGAATTTCAGCCAGGGCACCCCGGCCCCATAGACAATAATGGAGCCCACAGCCATGGCCAATGCATCGGTGAGGGGGCGCTGGCCCAGGGCCTTTGCCACAATTCCGGTGACGGCCACGGCGGGAATGTAGCCTAAAAGGTATCCGCCAGTGGGCCCGAAAAGCCGCCCTATACCCCCGGTACCCCCAGAAAACACAGGGAATCCGCAGGCCCCCATGAAAAGATAAAGCAAAATGGCCCCAAGGCCCCACCGGGGACCCAGCACCAGAGCTGCCATGAGGACAAACATGTTCTGGAGCACGATGGGGACCGGTCCCACGGGGATGGAAATAAAAGCCCCGGCGGCGATGAGGGCCGCAAAAAGGGCGCTGTATATGGTCATTTTAAGGGTGTTGGATGTATTCATGCTGGTATCCTTTTATGTCAATCGGTAAGTGGGTACTGGATTTCATGGGGGTGCCTGTGCCAATTTCGGTTACCTGGGGTCCGTATTGGGGTATTGACACCTGGGTTGGAAATATCCGATGCCAACGTACCGAGTCAGTTAAAGTGTGCTGGTGCCAGGTGATACAAGTCGTCGAAGCGGTATCATCAAACAGGGTGACTGAAGTCAAGCCATATCAAATCAGGTGTTATGGCCCTGGGAATCTGTGGCTTGGTGAAAACAATCGCCATAAATTATTTTTTTTTTGTGTGCCGTCATGCTGGCCAAGAATGAGAGCGCCGGTGTCATCCACGTCCAGGGCCACCCCCTGGCTGATCTCCCCCTGGGTTTCAATGTTGACTGTTTTACCAATGGTGGAGGTGATGGTTTTCCATGGACCAATGACATCCTTTTTTGCGATGTCCTGCATCTGTATGTCAAACTCATCCAGAAATGCCATTAAAATGTCCCGGCGGGAAACGGTTTTCCCCAGCAGCATTTTAAGTGAAATGGCTTTTTTTTCCTCTGGGGGGGGATCATTGTTCACATTGAGCCCCATGCCAATGTTCACAAAGGAAATCATGTCCCCCTGGGTCTCCATCTCCGACAGCAGGCCCGCCATTTTTTTGTCCCCTGCCAGAAGATCGTTGGGCCATTTAACCCGGATGTCGGTGCCATGCAGTCGGTTAAGTGTGGTGGCCATGGAAAAAGATGCCACAAAATTAACTTTAAACGCCAAGGGCGGGGGGAGATCCGGTTTTAAAATAAGGGTCATCCACAACCCTCCGGGGGTGGAAAACCAGGTACGGTTCAATCGTCCCCTTCCCCGGGTCTGGTGATCTGCCACCACCACACTTGGGTGGGGTGCACCGGATCTTGCAAGTTCCCTTGCCTTGTCCATGGTGCTGACAACCTGGGGGAAAAAGTGAATGCGATCTTCCCTTCCCGGAAAACAAAACGGGTGCACCAGATTTTCCGGGTCTGTAAGTCTGTATCCTTTGGGGGTGGATTCAATGCCGTATCCTGCTTCTTTAAGCTGTTTCAGGTGTTTCCACACCCCCACCCGGGAGATACCAAGGGTCTGACTCAGCTGAACCCCAGAAATAATGCGGTTGGGTTCTTCCCATAAGTATTGTAATATTTTATTTTTCATTGCATTCACTTTGATGGCTTTGCGGGGCTTAGTGTGAATTTCAGCATCCCTTGCAGCAGGGGGATGCGTTTTTGTTTTATGGTTAACCTTGTGTTAATATGATGGTTAACACAAAAGATTGTTGGAGGTCAAGTAAATTTCAAAGCCTTGACAACAATGATTCCAAATGAGATTTTTATCCTGGATTTGTGATATAACCCAGTTACATAAAATTGGATTTCATTGTAAATCGGGGATAGGGGCGGCTTATGGACTTTATTAATCCTTTCTTTCCCATGTAAGCCGGGGTTCCCTGGAAAAATAGCCATAAGCCAAGCTTGCCCCCCCACGTCAACATAAAAAAGATCATGGATTGGATCTTGAAAATTGTATGCCTTTACCAGTCTTTATGATACAGTTTTTAGGTGAAATTTGATGAATAAGGAGTCATTAGTATGGGAAAAGTGATTCGGCAGATTCTGCCCACAGTAACGGAATTCAAGGCCTTTTGGAAAAAACAGGGTCCCTTCAGGTATGCCCTGACAAGTCGGGAGTTTCCCCCCATTCTTTTGGAACCTGAGGAGTGGTTGTTTTCCGATGATGTCATTTCCCTGTTAAAAGCGTTAATGAAGTGGGATGAGCGGAAAATGAAAATTGTTGCAGCGCCTTTTAATCGAAAAAAACAAAACATACTTAAGCCGGAAAGCCTCAGTCCCTGGAAAATCAACAATTTTCCCGGGGAATGGGAGGCAACGGTGTGTGATGCCTTTACGCCGGTGGGACATTTGACCCAGGCCGTGGTGCCGGAGATTGAAAGTATGAACGCAGAAACAACGGAAGCTGCTTTTTTTAAATATCTTGAAGGGGAGATTAATGGGATTGGGTATGTACTGTTGGGGCCGGAACCATCCCTGGGAGATCCTTTAGCAGCCTTTGTGGATGAATACGTAAAGGAGTGGGAATTGGACGACAGTCCTTGTTAAAGGGGGCAATATAAAAAAACCGGAACGGCTAAACCGTTCCGGTTTTTGGGACTGATACTTCCCCAATACATCAAAAAAAATTGTAACTATTCAGCGTGCATAATGACCTGATTATACAGTTCACTTAGATTATAACCCACATTTCGCTCATTTTTATAAGATTATGTAATTACCACATAATATCACCTTGAATTTTTAATGGCCAATTTTTTGGTATTAATAAATTCAATAAGTTATAAAAAAATAAGCGAATAGAGGGTTATAAATTTTCCAAAATTAAGGGAAATTGCTATAAAATCAACTCTAAAAATGCAAAAAGATAACTCCAGCCACAATATATAGTATGTTTCGCATTGGGTAATGGCAAATATACGCTGAATAATTACAAAAATTTAATCAATGAGTGGCAGGTTGGGCTTATTGGCTTTTGCTGGTACACGTTTCTTTTTTTGCATTTTTCAGGGAGGCTTTGATGAATTCTCTGAAAAGAGGATGGGGATTGTCAGGTTTTGATTTAAATTCCGGGTGAAACTGGCAGCCCAGAAACCAGGGGTGATCTTTGAGTTCCACGATCTCCACCAGCTCTCCATCCGGGGAGGTCCCGCTGATCACAAGGCCAGCCTCTTCAAGCTGTTTTTTGTAGGCATTGTTAAATTCATACCGGTGCCGGTGGCGTTCTGAAATTTCCGGGGTCCGGTAAGCCTGCAGGGCAAAGGAGTCCGGTGCCAGCACGCATGGGTAAGCTCCCAGTCGCATGGTGCCCCCCTTGTCCGAAGCGTCATCGCGTTTTTCCACCTGCTGTGTCTGCTCATCATACCATTCGGTCATGAGGTAGATCACAGGATAGGGGGTGTGTTCATCAAACTCTGAACCGTGGGCATCTTCCATGCACGCCACGTGGCGGGCATATTCGATGACGGCCATGTGCATGCCAAGGCAGATACCGAAAAACGGTACTTTTTTTTCCCTGGCGTACTGAACAGCAAGTATTTTTCCCTCAATGCCCCGGGGACCAAATCCGCCGGGCACCAGAACGCCATGGGCGTTTTTCAGTTTTTCTTTGACATTGTCCCGGGTCAGGGTGCTGGAATCCACAAACTCAAGGTTCACCTTGGCATCATTGACAATGCCGCCATGGGTGAGGGCCTCATTGAGGCTCTTGTATGATTCGGTGAGATCCACGTATTTTCCCACAATGGCAATGGTGAGGGCATCCCGGGGATTTTTCATCTTTTCCACAATGTCCCGCCAGTCCTCCAGCCGGGGAGCCCGGGCCCAGATGTTAAGCTTTTGGAGAATTTTATCCCCCAGCCCCTCTTTATTGTAAACCAGGGGCACCTCATAGATGTTGTCCACATCCTTGGCGGTGAATACGGCATCCTTGTCAATGTTGCAGAACAGGGCAATCTTTTCCTTGATTTCCGGGACCAGATACCGATCGGTGCGGCACAGCAGGATATCCGGTTGAATGCCGATGCTCCTGAGTTCCTTGACACTGTGCTGGGTGGGTTTGGTTTTGACTTCCCCGGCCGTGGCAATATAGGGGACCAGGGTCAGATGAATAAAAATGACATTATTACTTCCGACGTCCCCTCTGTATTGCCGAATGGCTTCCAGAAAGGGAAGAGATTCAATGTCTCCGATGGTGCCGCCGATTTCAACAATCACCACATCGGCATCCCCTGACACAAGACTGATGCTCTTTTTGATCTCATCGGTGATGTGCGGAATGACCTGCACGGTGCCACCGAGATATTCCCCCCTTCTCTCCTTGGTGATCACGGAGTGGTATATTTTACCGGTGGTGAAATTATTATTCTTCCCCAGTTTGGCATTTGTAAAACGTTCATAATGACCCAGGTCCAGGTCGGTTTCCGTGCCGTCGTCTGTGACAAACACCTCGCCGTGCTGGAAGGGATTCATGGTTCCAGGATCCACATTAATATAGGGATCAAGCTTCTGTATGGTCACGGAAAGACCACGGCTTTCAAGAAGCAATCCGATTGCAGCCGAGGCAAGCCCCTTACCAAGGGAGGACAATACCCCTCCGGTTACAAAGATATACTTGGTTGTTTCTGCCATTAAGTCCTCACATTTGTTCATGGTGATATTGTGTCGCTGGACGACATATTCGTTATAAGAAAATCCCGGCAAACCTAACCTGGACAAGCCAGAATCAAAAAGGATTTCTTATTCTCTTGCCAAAATAACACGAAAATAAGAGATAAGAATCGCAGTTATATGAAAATATCTTCCGGGAACAGTGCCCCCATACCCAGCTCTTCTTCAATGCGTATGAGCTGATTGTACTTGGCAATGCGATCACTTCGGGACATGGAACCGGTTTTGATCTGACCGGCATTGACCCCCACTGCAAGGTCGGCAATGAAGCTGTCTTCGGTTTCACCGGATCGATGGGAAATCACCGTGGTATAACCCGATTCCTTGGCCATCTGAATGGTGTCCAGGGTTTCAGTTAGGGTACCGATCTGGTTGAGTTTAATGAGGATGGAATTGCCCAGCTGATCTTGAATGCCCTTGCGGAAAATGTCTGGGTTGGTGACAAATACGTCATCTCCCACGATCTGCAGGGCATCTCCCAGTCTCTGGGTCATCATCTGCCAATTTTCCCAGTCTTGTTCTGCCAGACCGTCTTCAATTGAGCATAGGGGATATTTTTCAGCCAGGGCTTCGTAGTAGTCCACCAGGGCCTCTGCAGAAAGGGTTTTTCCTTCGGATTCAAAATGATATTGTCCATTTCTGTAGAATTCACTGGCAGCGGCATCCAATGCAATGCCGATATCTTTTCCTGGTCGATATCCGGCGGCGTCAATGGCATTGACAATGTACTCCAGGGCTTCTTCATTGGATTTAAGATTCGGGGCAAATCCCCCCTCATCCCCCACAGCCGTGTTCAGCCCTGCACCGGACAGGTTCTTTTTCAGGCAATGGAAAATTTCTGATCCCATGCGAACGGCTTCCACAATGGAGCCTGCCCCATAGGGAACAATCATGAATTCCTGGATATCAAGATTATTGGGTGCATGGGCACCGCCATTGATGACATTCATCATGGGCACCGGTAGAATCCGGGCGCTGATGCCCCCCAGGTGGCGGTACAAAGGGATTTCTGCGGCATTGGCAGCAGCCCTGGCCGCAGCAAGGGAAACCCCCAGAATGGCGTTGGCCCCCAGGGTGGATTTGTTTTCTGTGCCGTCAATGTCAATCATGGTTCTATCAAGGCCGGATTGGTCCATGGCATCAAATCCGATGATTTCAGGGGCGATGGCCTCATTGACATTGGATACGGCGGTCATGACGCCTTTGCCGCCGAAGCGGTCGGCGGCATTATCCCGAAGCTCCAGGGCTTCCCGGGTTCCTGTGGACGCTCCAGATGGAACCGCTGCACGCCCGGTGGCCCCACAGGCCAGAACCACATCCACTTCCAGGGTTGGATTTCCCCGGGAATCAATGATTTCTCTTGATTTAACACCAATAATTTCTGTCATTTTATCACCTATATATTATTTTTATATTAAAAAGTAGGTATTTGGGTTCTGGGTATCTGCTACCCATTGCGTTATGATATTTTCACAGAACTGGCGTATCATTACAATTTATCAGAAGGTCTGTCAAGAAATGGCTTGATTTCCCGGTAAGCCTATGCTGTGATTTGATTTTAAACTAATTGAAACATGGGGGGGAGAAAATGAAAATACTTGTCACCGGTGGAGCCGGATATATCGGCAGTCATACCTGTGTTGAGCTGCTTTTAAATGATTTTGAGGTGGTGGTGGTGGACAATTTATCCAACAGCTCCGAGGAATCCTTGAACCGAGTCCAGGAGATCACTGAAAAATCCCTTGATTTTTATTCGGTGGATCTTTTGGATAAATCTGGACTGGACCAGGTGTTTCAGGACCATGATATTGATGCGGTGATCCATTTTGCAGGGCTCAAGGCTGTGGGGGAGTCCGTTGATATGCCCCTGGAATATTACAGCAATAATTTGACCGGCACCTTGACCCTGCTTGAAGTGATGCGTGAACATAAGACAAGGCATCTGGTTTTCAGCTCTTCGGCAACGGTGTATGGCGATCCTGCCACCCTACCCATCACAGAGACATTGCCCCTGTCTGTCACCAACCCCTATGGCCGCACCAAGCTCATGATTGAAGAAATTCTTCAGGATTTGTATCTGTCTGATGACTCATGGAACATTGCCCTGCTGAGGTATTTCAACCCTGTGGGTGCCCACGAAAGTGGTAAAATTGGGGAGGATCCCCAGGGAATTCCCAATAATCTGGTTCCTTATATTGCCCAGGTGGCCGTTGGCCGACGGCCTTTTTTAAATGTGTTTGGAGACGATTACGACACCCAGGACGGAACTGGGGTGAGAGATTTTATCCATGTGTCAGACCTTGCCCAGGGTCACATTAAAGCCTTGGAAAAATTGTTTTCCCAACCAGGGGTGGTGATTTACAATCTTGGCACCGGCACCGGGACATCGGTTCTGGAGCTGGTCAAAGGATTTGAAGCCGCCTGCCAAAAAGAGATCCCCTTTTGTGTGGTTCCCCGCAGGGCCGGGGATATTGCCGCCTGCTATGCCGATGCCTCACTGGCAGAAAAAGAGCTGGGGTGGAAGGCTGTGAAAAATGTTGCCGACATGTGCCGGGACACCTGGCGATGGCAGCAGAATAATCCCCGGGGCTATGACCATAGCCCGGCTTGAGCCCGGTCAACTTTCCCATGGATACAAAAGAGGCTGGATGCAGTGCTGATGTACGAACCAATAAACCCTTAGATATGGACTCATTGTAAAATAGCTTTTTGTACTGATCTGGGCAGCACAAATTAATAACCCATTAATTTAAAAGCAGATCATGAAAAATCTTATACGCCAACGCTGGTCTGGATGTTAAGCACTTGCGCAAAATGATTTTCTGATATAAGGTGCCCGGCGAGGAATGATGATCTGAAAATTTATTAACCCCGGAGAAAAAAATTATCATGACTTTAAATCATTTTTCAGATGTTTTTACCGCAGAAACCCTGAGGAATCTCTTTCCGGAAGACAGGGCCGACGCGTTTTTTGAAGCTCTCTATGGTGATGCTGAAGACGGTGCCTATGACATTCGCCTGGTATTTAACAAAGCAGAAAACAACACCCTTTATTTTGATTTTCTCCTGGAGCAGCGTCCGGGCAAATGTCTGGCCTGTAACCTGACCCATGGATTACCCATGGTTTTTGAACGCCATCCTATTATTGATCTCAATGGGCTTGCCAAAGAGATTGAAGGGATTCTGGAACACCAGGTCACCTGCACCGGATGGAAGGTGGGGATCACCAGGGAAAAAAATCGTCAACTCCATAAACTTCCTGTGCAGTTCAGCCTTTCCCCCCGGAATTGATCCCACCATTTTACCGGGGTGTTTTTTTACACCCCGGTTTTCTACTATTTATCTGATTGACTCTGATCCATGTAATCGGCAATCTTTTCTGCTGAATCTCCGAACAGATCCGCCATGGGGATGAGATTCAAAAGGGTGTCGTCCCATCCGATTCTGTCAGATTCCAGCACGGTGTCCTTGATGCGGATAAATTTACCCCCCAGGGCCTTGATGCGTTTGATCAAGGGCACCTCTCCCACATTTTTAAACGAGACGTTTAAAGAGAGCAGAAATTCAATGGCACTTGTGTCTGGAGATGAAGAGATCACCGGTATGACCAATATGCTTTTTCCATCCTTCCTGCCCTTGCCAATGTAAACATTTCCCTCCCGGACAATGATGTTTTTGGTTCCCTTAAGCTTATGGTCTGTTTCTACCCTGGAGATTTCCGATGTAAGGCTGCCGGTTTTACGGATCACCTCAATGTGGGTTTCCGGGGTTTCTTCCCCCAGCAGGGTGAGCCCGGATATCCGGTATAAAAATGCCCCATTTATTCTGGAAATCACCTCCTGGAGATTTTTAATTACCAGCACGTTGCGGTTGGTTAACTGGGAAATCTGAATCTCATGGGCTGCCAGCTCTTCAAATATCAAGCCTTCAAATGTTTGTGCTATGCGGCTGGTTCCCACGGTGACGGTTTTTGCCTGGTGCTTGATGGCATCCACCGGTCTTGCAAGGGTGTTGATGGCTGTATCCGTGGTTTTAAAAAATTGGTCCAGCATGTTGGCAGGGGTGCCTTTTCTGGAAAAATCAATTTCAAAATCCCCCACCGGCAATCTGCCGGAAAGATATTTAGATAAGAGCGTAATGTTGGAGGTAATGTCAATGCCCAGGGTCCCGGGGAACCTGTTTTCCCGTCGCCTCTGGGAAAATTCATTGTAAAAGGTCGCTATTTTTTCCCGGAATCGTTTTTCCAGGATCACCTCATAGACATCGTGCCCCAGGGTTTGATATTCGTCGATGATATTTTTGATCTCCCGCTGGTGGGTATAAAAGAAACGGGATCCTTCATTGATGGCCAGGGCTGCATAATACCCCCAGAGATGACCCACCAGTGTGGTGAGGAGGGGGGCCATGTGCTCCCGGGTGGCAGGAATGTGAAACAGATCATCAGCATAGGGTATAAACCGGTCCTCTCCCTCATCTGCTATGATCACCGTGGTGGCCTTGTGGGCATGGAAGATGGCCGTATCCTTGATGATGTCTCCCAATACACTTTCCCGTGTACCGGCGGCACACACGATGATCAGGGGTTCTGATGAGAGATCAATGTGTTTTTTGTCTTCCACATAGTCAGAGGAGATGGTTTTGTAGCACAGTTCACTGAGTTTTATGCGGATCTCATCGGCGGCGGTTTTGTTTGCGCCGCTGCCCACGGTGGCCCAGTATTGTTTTGCAATGGAAAGGCGTTCTGCGGATTTTTTGATTTCCGCTTTCATGGTCAGTATTTTTTTCATTTTCCCGGGTAGTTGATTTAATTCATTGATCTCATCTGTTACCCGTTCCGGATCAATGGCCTTGAGCATGGCTGCAATGTGAAGGCCCAGCAATGCCCCGGCTGTGAGCTGGGCATAAAAGGCCTTGGTGGAGGCAACGGACATTTCAATATCCCTGCCGCTGCTGGTGTAAAGGACCCCGTCGGTTTTAAAGGTGAGATCAGAATCTCGTCTGTTGACAATGGCAAGGGTGGCAGCCCCCCGGGCCTTTACCATGTCAACGGTGCGATTGGTGTCCGTTGTGGTACCCGACTGACTGATGGCCACCACCAGGTATGAGGCCATGACCTCTTCTTCATTTTGGTTACCGGGGATGGAAAATCCCGAGAGCTCCGAGGCTTTCATGGCACGGATATCCAGGCCTTTGACGGCCAGAAAGGTTTTTAAAATATCGGCACAGCCCTGGGCCGCAATGCCCGCTGTTCCCTGGCCAATGAAATATATTTTTGTGATGCTGCCCTGGGTGAGGCCGGTTTTAATTTTTTCCGGTACCACGGACTGGTCCAGTGTGGTCTTGTAAAATCCGGTGTCAGGGTCGGTTTTCCATCGGTTTTGGAGGGTCTTTTCCACGGACAGAGGCGCTTCGGAAATTTCCTTTAAAAAATAGTGGGGAAAATGCTGGCGGTCAATGTCCCGGGAGGTGATTTCACTGGTTTGAATCTCTTTTTCAGTGATGGCAATGGGGGTACCATTGTAGGACAGGGAGGATATGCCGGAAAGCCCGCCTTCACTCATCTGATCCAGGATGACAATTTGCCCCTGTTTTTCTCCGTTGAGCTTGATGTAATCCTGGGTCTCTTCCACCAGGCCATAGAGTTCAGACGCTGTGATGTAATGGTCCCTGGCAAGTCCCACAAAAACGGCCTGTCCACTGCCCTTCTGGGCCAGGAACACTTTGCCCGGGGCCCGGTCCGTGTGCATGGAGATGGCATGGGAGCCTTCAAAATCATTCACGGCCAGGCGAAAGGCCTCTTCAATGGGGTTGCCCTGGAGAAGATAATGTTCAATGTGCAGGGGAATGATTTTGGTGTCCGTGGTAATGGACTCCGGAAGGGTGTCGTACCGGGATTCGTAGGCGGACTTCAAACTGAGATAATTGTCAATATCACCGTTGAGACTCACATGGATAATGCCCGGTTTTTCCCGGAGATGATCTGTCGTCTGGTTGTCAACGGGGTGGCAGTTGGGCTGACCAATGCTGCCCACCGAGGCCCAGCGGGTGTGGGCACAAATGCTGAAAGAGGAGGCAGGGCAGGAGAGAAATCTCTGGAGAATCAGGTCATTTTTAATCTGGGTACGAAGGTAGGTGACATTGTCTCCAAGGGCACCGATGACTGCGGCAAATTTATATACAAAGGCCATGGACACCTGGGCTACGCCGTTTTTTTCCGGGGAGGTGTGAATGGTGATGCCGTTGTTTGTCAGAACGGTTTTTCCGGTGCGTTGTTTCAATTGTTCGTCAAGGCCTGCGGTATCCAGCTCCCGGCAGAATATTTCAAACTCCCGGTGGGGCAGTGTGGTCAAAATGGAGATGCCCGCAGAGTCCCGGCCCCGGACCTCCAGGCGGTCAATGCTGTTGAGAATGGCATTGATGCTTTTAAACCGTATTAGCTGTTCTGGGATACACTCCTGGGAGGGTGAGTGGTTCATGTCTTTTATTTTCAGGAGATTTTTCAAAACTTCCTGGCAAATACACCACCCGGCATCCTGGCAGGCTTCCATGCGTTGAAGGCCTGTTTCAAACTCCTGGGAATCCAAAAGGGCCATGCGGTGGGTGAGCTGCTCTTTTTCCGTGGTGATGAGGGTCTGGAGTCGGGTGCTGATGTCTGAAAGCAGGTGCTGTTTTTCCGGTGCATTGAAAATTTTTGAAAACGTAGCATTTTCCTTCAATGCCCTTGCCATTTTTACAAAATCGTCCATGTGGTCGGCGCCGCCCAGATAGCAACTGGCCACGGATCGGTCCTGGTCAAGGCAGGTGGAGAGAAGATTGGCCTCCATGATTTCCAATTTTTTTTCCAAGGTAATAACATCCGTGGACGTTTGATTCTTTTTACCCTGAAATGCCACCAGGGCCGCAATTCCGCAGGAGAATACCCTGGGGTATATGGGAAACAAGATGAGGGTGTTCTCTGGTGCTCTGTGGGGGCAGATGGCAAATCTAACATGAATACCCAATACTTTTCGGGTATATCTCTTTAGTCCGTTGCTAATGGATTTGATCATAATATGTATCCTTTTTGGGAAAAAGATAAGGGGGGATGCTAATTTTTTTTTATAACTGCCACGGGCAGACCGTATTGGGGATCTGGCCTGCCCACAACAAAAAATGAAACTCCAACGATTACAGACTATTGGGCGGAGTTTCTTATAAACCCGCATGGCGGTAACCAGCAGCCACAACTGAAGATAGAAAATGGACCCATGCCGCCTCCGACGTCATCCCCCGGCAATCGACCTGACCATAGCCGTTATTCCGCCCTGGATGCCAAATAGTGGCTAAAGTATTCTTTGAATATTTTTCTGGCAAAGGTGCCAGCACGGGTGCCAATGTACTGACCATGCCCCACAAGGATGGAGACCACTATCTGCTGTGTATTCTTTTTATCCCTGGCAAACCCTGTGAACCAATCCAGTTTAATGGTGTGTTCTTTGTTATAAAGGGAGCCTGTTTTCCCCCCCATGGTTAATTGTGCAAGGACCCTATCTTTGCGATACTGTCGAAAGGCTTTTTTGGCTGTTCCTGTGGAGATGGTGTGGGTCATCATTTCCACCATGGTTGCCGCAGTTTTGGCGGTGATGGCCCGGGGGGTTGCCATGGGGGATACTTGGTAAAGGGTGTCTCCCTGTTCATTGGTAACCGTTTTTACGAAATGGAGTGCCGGGACATTGCCATGGTTGAGCAGTGTGGAAATGATCATGGCCCCGAACAGGGGGGAAATGGTGGTGGTTTTATTAAAACCACTGGCCACTTCTGCCCATTGATAGGGCTTGTCCGTCACCGTTATGGAACCTGATAACGCCCTGAAGTCAGTGTCCAGGGGCTGGTTAAATCCAAAGCTGTTCGCATATTTCTTTAATTGATCCGCCCCCAGTTCATGCCTTCCCAGCTTTCCAAACACCGGATTGATGGACTGGGAAAAGGCTTTTTTAAGGGTGGTACGGGTGGTGTATTTGTTTTTCACTTCCTTGAGCTGGCGCTTGTACAGGGTGTATTTGCCGCCGTTGAAGAAAAGGGGGGTATTGGGCCCCATGAGATGCAGCTCCAGCACCGCCGATGCTGTAATAATTTTAAAAATACTGGCAGCGGGATATCCCTTGGAAATACAGGGATTGGTTTTGGATGAACTGGCATCAAATCCGGCCATGGCAAGTATTTGCCCGGTGTCTGGAGCCATGACCACCATGGCAATGATTTCCGGTTTTGCCCGGGTCAAGGTCTTTAAATGGGTGATTTCCTCCAGCAGGAACCGCTGCAAAGGAGTATCCAGACCTGTTTCAATGGTCAGTGGCCGGTCCTCCTTTAAGACAGTGAGAGGACCGGGGGCCGGGTTGTTCAAGAGCGATGGCGGCAAGAGAGAGACCACTTGTTTTCGGGTGAGTTGCCCTGAAGCGTCTATCCGGGAGTCATCTTTCAGGGGAGATGGCCTGAAAAAAGAGACCATGTCCGTTACTGCCCCGCGGATTTCCGGGAAGAAAGCCACCACGGCCCATGCCACAATCCCCATCACCATGAAAGCCAGGGGAATCTTAAAAAACGGGAACAATCGTTTTTTTTTGAAACGGTTACGCTTGCCCCGGGGCTGAAATTTTTGCCATGGGTTTAGTGGATCAGAAGGATACAAAGCAAAATCCTCGGTTATTTTACGGGAAGCCCGGGCGTAACAGATTCGTCAAATCCTGCCAGAAAAAGTTGTTTTTTGCCATTGGCTGCCACAATCATTCCCTGGGAAACTTCCCCCATGAGCTTTGCAGGTTTCAGGTTGGCCACCACCACCACCTGCTTGCCAATGAGGACGTCGGGTCCATAATCTTTGGCAATACCGGCAATGATCTGGCGGGTTTCCTGGCCAAGGTCCACCTGGAGTTTCAATAATTTGTTTGATTTTTTGATCTTTTCTGCGGCCACAATGGTTCCCGTGCGAAGGTCCAACCGGGAAAATTCCTCAAAGGTAATTTCTGCTTTCAAGTTTTTTAATCCTTTTGGCGGTTTATTCTCTGTGGAATCTTTTTCTTCTGTTTTCTCCACCTCCACCCGGGGAAAGAGCATGGGTGGCTTTTTTGTGGCCATACCGGGTTTCATAAAAGGCCATTGGGTGAGTTCTTCCATGGTGTAAAACCCATTGGCATCTGATTTTTCAAGGCCCAGAATGCCCAGCATTGTCCTGGTGGTGCCAGGCATGACAGGGTGGATCAGGCAGGCAATGAGGCGAAGACTCTCCACCATGTTGGTGATGACAATGGCAAGCTCTCCTGCGGCGGCAGCATCTTTGGCCAGGGTCCAGGGGGCCGTGGTGTCAATGTATTTATTTAGAATACTGATGAATTCCCACACCGCCGTGAGGGCTTTATGACACTCGGTGTTGTCCATGGCCTTTATATAAGCCTCAATGGCATGGTCTGCCGGGGCCTTGAGAGAGAGTTCTTTTGTTGCTTCCAGGGTCGGATCTGTTTCTGGTATCACACCTTTGAAGTAGCGGTGGAGCATGGAGAGCACCCGGGAAAAAAGATTGCCAAGGTCATTGGCAAGATCGGCATTGATGCGCTGGACAATGGCATCTTCGGTGAAGTTGGCATCCAGGCCAAATACCATCTCTCTCATGAGAAAATATCGGAAGGGGTCCACTCCATAGGTCTCGGTCACCTCCACAGGATCGGTTACATTGCCGATGCTTTTGGACATTTTACTGCCGCTGACATTCCAGAAACCATGGACGTTAAGGCTCTGGTAGAGATCAATGCCGGCGGCCTTGAGCATGGTGGGCCAGTAAATACCATGGGGTTTGATAATGTCCTTGGCCACAAAGTGCCGGGTGTGGGGCCAGAACTGTGAATATTTATCCCCGTTGGGATACCCCAGGGCAGAAATATAATTGGTCAGGGCATCAAACCAGACATAGGTGACATAGTTGTCGTCAAAGGGAAGGGTGATGCCCCAGGTGAGACGGGATTTAGGGCGGGAGATGCACAGATCCTCCAGGGGTTCCTTTAAAAAGGAGAGCACTTCGTTGCGGTAGCGCTCGGGGCGGATAAAGTCTGGATTGCTCTTAATGTGATCAATAAGCCAGTCCTGGTATTTTGACATGGCAAAGAAGTAGTTGGACTCTTTGATTTTGCTGGGTTCTGTGCCATGGTCCGGGCATTTCCCATCCACCAGTTCTCGCTCCTGGTAAAACCGCTCACACCCAAAGCAGTAAATCCCCTCATACTCACTGAAATAGATATCCCCGCTGTCATGGATTTTGGTTAAAAGGGACTGAACCACCTTGATGTGGTCCGGGTTTGTGGTGCGGATGAAATGGTCATTGCTGATGTTAAGCCGGGGCCACAGTCCCTGGAAAAGTTCACTGATGCTGTCCGCAAAGGCCTTGGGGGTGATTTTTTGCTGTTCTGCTGCCTGGACAATTTTATCGCCATGCTCGTCCGTACCGGTGAGAAAATAGGTGGGATTGCCGCACATACGGCTGTACCGTGCGGCCACATCCGTTGTAATGGTGGTGTAGGCGTGTCCCAGGTGGGGTTTTGCATTGACATAATATATGGGGGTGGTGAAAAACCGGGGGATATTTGTTTTCATTTTATGTGTATTTCCTCGCGTGTACATGCATTTTTTTTATATGAAAAGGTAGCCTCCAAGTTTGCCTCAGCAGAGCCCCCCCGATGGGCAATAGGAACCGGCCAATTGGGCCGTCTACGGTTCCGGGCCGGGCCCATTGCCCGTCGGGGGGGCGGCATGATAGCCTTTTCAATATTCGTTGTGTCCGCTAGGACATGTGGGTTTATATGAAACTCCGTCCAAAATGTTGATATCGTTAGAGTTTCATTTTTTGTTGTGGCAGGTGGTTACTGCCATGTATGTTTATATGAAAATCCCGGCAACCCCAGGTGCAACACAGTATTAAGAACGTAGGGGGCAGAATCTATTTCTGCCCAACATAGGGCAGAAATAGATTCTGCCCCTACATTGTGGTCAAACCCAGAGGGATTTTCAAGCTTTGTTGTGGGCAAACCGAGGTGTAGTAACAATACAAGGTCGCCCATAACAGTTATCAATTAATTATGGGGTTTTCCCTTGTGAACCCTTATGATTTTTTCTGCACTGACCTCGGTTTCTGATCCGTCTTCAAGGCGGATGGATACCTTGCCCTTGAGTACATTTTGACGGATGATTTTGCCCTTTCCTACGTCAGTTTCCACCAGCCGACCCGGTTTGGGCAGCTTTTTTTTCAGGTGTTTATAGGTGGCATTTTCAAAGGTAAGGCAGCACATGAGCCTTCCGCATAAACCTGATATTTTAGTGGGGTTCAGGGAAAGTCCCTGTTCCTTGGCCATTTTAATGGACACCGGCTCAAAGTTGTTCATAAAAGAGGAGCAGCAGATTTCCCGGCCACATCGGCCAATGCCCCCACATTGTTTGGATTGATTCCGGATGCCCACCTGGCGCATTTCAATGCGGATGCGGTATTCTTTGACCAGGCGTTTGACAAGTTCCCTGAAGTCCACCCGTCCATCTGCTGTGTAAAAAAATGTAAGTTTTGTGGTGTCAAAGGTGCTTTCCACGGAAAAAAGATTCATCTTCAGGGAAAGCGATTTGATACACCCTTGGCAAAAATCAAAGGCCTGTTGTTCAAGAACTTGATTTTCTTCTCTTTTTTTATGGTCTGCATCGGTGGCAATGCGGAAGACTTTTTTGAGAGGCTTGTTTTTATCCGATGGTTTAAGGGTGGCAGGGGGGATGGTGACCACCCCAAAGCCCAAGCCCTGTTCTGTTTCAACAATTACCTTGTCACCCGCATTGAGGACAAACACACCGCTGTCAAAATCATATATTTTCCCGGCAGGTTTGAATCGGATGCCTGCGACTTTGGTCATGATGATAACCTCCTGATTAAATAATGTATCCCATGGGTGCAGATGAGATTTTCAGAAAAAAACATTCCAGCACCAGTCGGGGGGTGGCATTGGCAGTGATGTGTTTTTCCGCCGTGTGCAGGGCCTTGATCCATTGGGGTGCTTTTCCCCGGGGTAAAGTGTTTACAAGTTCCTGGAGCAGGTTGAAGAAATCTTTATTGACCACCTGTTTTGGGTCATGGGCCATCACCATGATATCCCGGAGCCAGGTGTTGATAAGGGTCAGGATCATTTTTAATTCCCCTGTGTCCCGGGCCAGCCGCTCCGCCAGAAAAAGGGCCGGGGCAGCATCGGTGATGCCCCGGGCATAGTTATGCATCAATCTGGTGAGGGCAGTGATGAGCCATTCTCTCCGGCGTACCCAGTCCGTGGTGCAGACGGGGTCCAGGTTTAAAAATTGCCGAGTCATTTCCATATTGCCATCTGCGGTTGCTGCGGCAATGGCAGTCTGATACGGGTTTGAGCCTGTGTTCTCCTGGAGTTCGTGGATCAATACTCCCAGGGGCGTGGGATTAAATCTTAAGTGTCTGCACCGGGAGATGATGGTGGGCAAAAGGCCGGTCAAATCCTGGGCTGTGAGAATAAAAAAAGTGCCTGCCGGGGGCTCTTCCAGTATTTTCAACAATGCATTGCCCGCTTCCGGGTTCATTGTGTGGGCATCCACCACAAGGACCATGCGCTGGGCCGCTTCGTGGGGGGGGGAAGAGATCACGCTGTAAATTTTCCGGATTTGAGAGATCTTTATTTTATCTTTTTCCGGGGTGATGACAATGACATCCGGGTGCATGCCAGCAATTCTTTTTTTACAGGAACCACAGTGCATACAGGGTTCCAGGGCTTCCCTTTTTTCAGTTAGGCTCTCTTTGCGGCCCGGTGTCCTGCAGTTCAGGGACATGGCAAAAAGGTGGGCCACCTCTTTTTTCCCGGTGCCCCAATTCCCCGTGAACAGCAGTGCATTGGGCAGTCTGGCACTGTAAAGAATTGCCTCCAGACCGGTGATGACATGGGGCTGCTTTTCCCGGAGGATGGCGGCCCGGGATGGGGATGACGGGGGCATGGGTTAAAAATCTACACGTTCTTTAAGCTCTTTTCCACACTTGAAAAAGGGGAGTTTCTTGGGGGGGATGGTGACTTTCTCACCGGTTTTAGGATTTCTGCCGGTGTAACTTTCATAATCTTTGATAAAAAAACTGCACAATCCTCGGATTTCAACCCGTTCACCCTGTACCAGGGCCTGGGTTAATGAATCAAAAAAAGTCTGGACCACATCAGCGGCCTCGGCCTTTGTAAGCCCTGTTTTCTGCTTCAGGGTGGAAATTAGTTCAAGTTTGTTCATAGGTCCTCTTTACGGCTGACAGGGGAGATCTTTTGGCCATGGGCCAGCCCTGCTTTGTTTTTTGGGGGGCAGCGATCTATCCATGGAGACAATATCCCATGGGCTCTGCCTGATCCTGTTTGTTCATGGTGGAGATCGTTTAAACCTGAAAGTTTAAAGCAAAGACACTTAATAAACAAATTACAGCAATAAGTCAAGGGGGTTATGAGATTATGTGAGGCATTTTTTCAATGTCTGCTTCATCAATCTCCACCCCGGCAAATTGCCCCAGTGCCTCAATTTTGATGATGACCCGGCCTTTTCCCTTATATTGTAGAAATTCTCCAGAGGCACCTGTCATGGGGCCACTGATCACCAGGACAGGGTCACCCTTGGCCAGGCTGGTTCCCGATCCTGTGATGATGTCCAAGCCTGAACCGGTGATGATCTTTAATGATTCAATGTTATTGTCTGGAATGGCCACCGGGCCATCTTTGTATCCCAGAAGGCGAACCGCCCCCATGGTTTTTAATACCCTGAGTTGTTCCTGGGGGGTAGGCGGAATGTTGACAAATACATAGCCCGGGAAAAGGGGCACATGGATCATTTTGTTTCTGTCTTTTCTCTGGCTTTTTACCTTGACTTTGGGAAGAAAGACATGGATGGATTTTTGTACGATCTTGTCATGGACTACGTTTTCAAATCTGCTTCGGGTGAGCAGTGCATACCATTGTTTGGTCAATTTCATAAATATTTTTTACTTTCTTGGTTAATATGGATTTTTTATAACTGAGACCGTATTGGGCTCTGGCCTGCCCAGAAAAAATATCGAAACTCCAGTTGTTACAAATCATTGGGCGGACTTTAAAACCAAGCGCCTTAGCAGTCTGAAATTTAGGGGTCGAAAGCTAATTATCCACATGAAAATCTTTGAAAATATCCCGGCTTAAGTGGGTAGCCTATTTTTTTTATAATATTGTTACGGACAGACTTGATTTTTACCTGGATTTGCCACAACAAAGATTGAGAATGAACTCTGGTTTATTACTTCCCAAATTCTCCAAGGCCTTTCAGGTTGATGAGAAAGCCGATGGACTGGTCGTCGGAGCTGTTAGTGTAAGAGACCTTCATGGACCAGCAGGAGCGATCCAATTGAACGCCGGTGGTGGTCTCAATGGTTTCATCTTCATAGAGATCCTTTTCATACGTAAGAAATGCCCGTAGACGTGGGGTCAGCCCCAGGTTAACGCTGGTGTAAATGGATTCAGTTTCATCATCATCATCATCATCATCATCATCATCTGTATCATCCTGGCTGTATCGATATTGGAGATATATGCGGTTCTGCTTGTCGTCTTTTAAGGTGATGGCACTGTTGTGGGAAAAAAGTCCTGTGCCATAGGGGGACCATTCCATGTCAGTGTCCAGGGAAACATGGGGCACCGGTGAAAGTTCAAGGTCCAGCATAATATTGGAAAAAGATTTTTCAGTGTCTTTATCTTCGCCGGAAAAATGATAGTCCTGGGAAATTTTCAGCCAGGCAAGTTCCCGATAGGTGTAGTTGGGTGTGGTTGGTGAGGCCGGGGCAGATACCCGTTGTTTTGAGGTCAGTCTCTGGCTCAGTTGCCAGGTCAGGGTGCTCTCTTTGTCAATGAGGTCATCATCATCAAAATAGGGGATATCTGTCTGGTCCACATGGGGGATAAACGTGTAGGTCAGGGCCGGGGTGACCTCGTGTTTGATTTTTTGATCAAGGGCATTGTTTAAGGAAAAAATGCGGGTGAGGACGGTGGAAAGATCCAAATTGATATCAAAAAGTTCCCGGTGGCTGTAACCGTTTTGGGTGTCGCCAATATCTGCGGCATCATCGGTGTACCAGGTGGTCTGGCGGACCCCCAGGGAGGGTTCCAGCTGAAGCCCCCCCAGATGAAAGGGCAGATATAACTTAGGATAAACATCCATGCGCTGGCCGGTTATCAGTGAGTCAGTGGTCTCTTGCCGGAAAAAATAGGTGTAGCTGGAGTCCAGATCAAAATACAGGGGGGATTGCCCCAGTTTCTGCCGCATGGCATCAAAGCTGATGGCGGGCAGGGACTGCAGGGTGGTGTCGTCGGCGTCGTCCTGGCGGGCAGTTACATTGTCATACCACAGCACGTCCATGTTCAGGTTATAACGGCTCCAGGCCCGTTTGATGTTGAGTTGATTTTTCCGGGTGGTGTCGTCGTACTTATCCAGGTCCCTGCCAAAGGTGGATTCAAAGGCCTTGTCTGTGGCGGTGAGTCCGGTGTATCCTTTTTTGAATTCATGGAGATAATCTTCGTCACTGACATAATCAACGTCCAGTCTGGCCTTCCACAGAGGGAAAATCTCCCGGTCGTTTTTCATGCGGAACCAGTATCTATCCTGGTTGGTACGCTGGATGGTGCTGTCATAGGCATAATCACTGGTGACGTCTGTGCCGTCATCAATTTTATCATCTTTTAAATAATCAAAAAAAAGGGTGCCCTTGTTGTTATTGTCCTTAAGATACCGATATTCTGCCCCGAATTTTATACCGCGATCTGACATGTAATCCACATTAAGGGTGGCATCGGTACTTCGGCCCAGGGCCAGAAACAGGGCCTGTTCATATTCAAATCCCTTGCGGTCCGAGGATGTAATACTGGGGGAAAGAAGACCGGTCTGGCGTTTGTTTTTAATGGGAAAGGCCATAAAAGGGGTGTAAAGAGCCGGAAAATTTCCAGCCCACAGGGTGGCGTGCTTTACCACTCCATATCCTTCAATGGTAACATGGATGTCCCTGCCTGTGATTTTCCAGTCTGGATTTTTTCCGGCACAGGAGGTGATGGATGCCTTGTCAGCCGTATAGGTGGCTTTACCTGTTTTTTCAATGTGATCCCCGGAAATAAAGAAATTATTTTCTTCCACAAAGATAATGCCGTTCATAATGGTGCCGGTTTCTGTTCCCAGGTTCAGGTCCATGGTGTCGCAGTTGATGGTGTCCTTTCCTGAGATGAGCTTTACATGGCCTGTGGCCCGGGCATTTTGGGTCAAATTGTTGTAGGCTACATGGTCGGCTTGAAGGCGTGCAGTCTCTCCGGTGAGAATTACTTCTCCTTTAGCAATGTAGAGGTTCTGAGCCGGGTCATAGGTGGCTTCCAGGGCAGAGATGTGCCATGAGGTACCAGCCGGTTTAAGTGGCGTTGCCTGGGCCCGGCCCGGGAGCATCCCCATGAGCGCAATAAAAAACAGGATAAGGCGGTACGGTTTTTTGTCCGGCAGCAGGTATGGTAAAATCAATGGTTTTTTGCTCTTTTGGGGGTGGCTAAAATTGCACTTCCATTCAAAATACTGTATAAAGCCATTTTAGCGACGAAAAGTCAAGGGCGTGGGTGTGTTCGTCTCACAGCGAATGATACAAAGGCATATTCCGTCCCATGGCTACCCTGGCTGGAACAGGAACATGGGGGGCTCTGCTGTGGGCGTTACCCCCTTCTGGATTTTAGTCAACATTAAGACTGCATGACTGTGCTTGGTGTTTGTTTTTATGCTGTTTCAGAACCATCATCGGGATCTTGATTGACCCGGGAAGAAGTGTCTATGTTTATCACCCTTGAAGGGATTGAGGGCTCCGGGAAAACCACCCAGATGACCGCAATAAAAAATTATCTTGAAACCGCAGGACACGGGGTGGTTGTCACCCGGGAACCCGGGGCCACCGCCATTGGTCAGCGTATCCGGTCCATTGTCCTGGACCCGGAAAGCCATGGTATGTCCCCCCTTTGTGAGCTCTTGCTCTATGGAGCGGACCGGGCCCAGCATCTGTCACAGGTGGTGGTGCCAGCCCTTGATGCGGGTAATATCGTTTTGTGTGACCGGTTTGCCGATGCCACCCGGGCCTACCAGGGCTTTGCCCGGGGCCTTGACATGGCCTTGATTGATGCCATCCATGAAATGGTGGTGGGGGCCTTGACACCGGATTTGACCATCTTGTTTGATCTGGCACCTGAAATAGGCCTTTCACGGACCTTTAAAGCCCTGGAAGATGGACAGCGAGAGGTCAGTGAGTCCCGTTTTGAAAAGGAAGCCCTGGCCTTCCATGCTGCGGTGAGGTCGGGCTATCTTGCCCTTGCCCAACAGGAAAAGCAGCGATTTCTTGTTGTGGATGCCTCCCAGAAACCCCATGACGTCTTGTCTGAAATAAAGCAGGGGCTTGCCACCTGCTTAGGGATACATATATGAATTATTCAATATTAAATTCCATTGGAAACACCCCACTTGTGGAGATCACCCGACTCAATAAGGAGCCTGGTGTCACCGTGCTTGCCAAGCTGGAATACCTCAACCCCGGGGGCTCCATCAAAGACCGTGCGGCACTTTTCATGATTGAAAATGGTGAAAAAACCGGGGAATTAACCCGGGATAAAATTGTGGTGGAGGCCACCAGCGGCAATACGGGCATTGGCCTTGCCATGATCTGTTCCGTAAAAGGGTACAAGCTGCTGCTCACCATGTCTGAATCGGCCAGTGAAGAGCGTAAGATGATTTTAAGGGCCAGGGGGGCACAGATACTGCTCACCCCCGGCCACAAGGGATCGGACGGGGCCATTGAAGAGGTGTACCGTCTGGCCCGGGAAAATCCGGATCGTTATTTTATGACAGATCAATACAATAATAAAGCCAACTGGCAGGCCCATTACCACACCACGGCCCCTGAAATTTGGGAACAGACCCAGAAACAGGTCTCCTCGGTGGTGGCAAGCCTTGGCACCGGTGGGACCCTCATGGGACTTTCCCGGCGCCTCAAGGAGTTCAACCCCGACATTCGTATCATCGGGGCAGAACCCTTTCTGGGTCATGGCATCCAGGGGTTGAAAAATATGAAGGAGTCCTATCGTCCCCATATCTTTGACAAAAAACGCCTGGATGAAAAAATAAATATTGCCGATGAAGAGGCCTTTGAGACGGCCCGGCAGCTGGCCCAAAAAGAGGGGCTTTTTGTGGGCATGAGCAGCGGGGCCGCCATGGCCGTGGCCCTTAAGGAAGCCAAAAAACTCAAAAACGGTGTTGTTGTGGTGATTTTGCCGGACAGCGGGGAGCGCTACCTTTCCACCTCTCTGTTCACGGTGAAGGATCATATTTCCCTGAACCTGTACAATTCTCTCACACGCTCCCAGGCCCTTTTTAAACCGCTTAACCAGGGCAAGGCTGGCATTTATACCTGTGGTCCCACCGTGCATAAACGCCTGGAACCGGGACAGTTCCGGCGGTATGTGACAACGGATCTGTTGTGCCGGTATTTGGAGTATAAAAAAATTGCCGTGAACCATGTGGTGAATATCACCGACCTGGATGATAAAACCATCCAGGGGGCAGAGGAGGCAGAAGAAGGGCTTTCCCAGTACACCCGACGTTACATTGATTTGTTTAAAAAAGATTTAAACGCTCTGGGGGTTCGACCGGCCCAGGCCATGCCCCTTGTGAGTGAACAGGTGGACAGCATGGTGCAGCTGGCCACCCGCCTTGCCGATAAGGGATTTGCCTATGAAAAGCTCAACTCCCTTTATTTTGATATTTCAAGCCTGCCCGGCTATGGCACCTTTTCCGGGGTGGATCTTGATAAAATCCGCCTGGGGGCCACCGTGGATCTGGACGACTATGAAAAGGATAATCCCCGGGACTTTACCTTACTAAAGCGCATTGGGCTGTCCGAGTTGAAGAAAGGTATTTGCGTTAATACCCGCTGGGGCAATGTCCGACCCTCCTTGCACCTTCAGTGCGCGGCCATCTCCATGTCCTATCTGGGGGAACGCTTTGATATTCATACCGGTTCCCGGGAGCTTGTGTTTCCCCACCATGAAAATGAAATGGCCATTGCCAGGGCAGCCACAGGTTCTGCCCTGGTGGAGACCTGGATGCACTGTGAATCGGTGCAGTACGATGGGTCCCTGGGCGTTGCAGATCCAGGAGACCTCACCCTGGAGGATCTGGTGAGTCGGGGATGGTCCCATCGAGTGATTCGTTTCTGGCTGTTGTCTGTCCATTATCGAAAGGTGCTTGTTCTGTCCACGTCGGCCCTGGATGCGGCCCGTTATTCCCTGGAGAAATTGGATCGCTGTGTTCAGGGACTTCTGGGCGTTACCGGGGGAGATCCCTTTGCCGAACTTGACCAACTTATCTACGATATCCGGCACGGATTTTGTGTGGCCATGGACGATGATTTTAAGATTTCCCAGGTGCTGGCCCTGCTGTTTAAAACCGTTAAAACCCTGAACCGACTCATGGATACCCAATGCATTGATCCCCAGGGGGCCAGGGCCGTTATTACTGTCTTTAAAGAGGTGGACCAGGTGCTCAATGTCATGGCGTTTACCCCTGCCGACCATCCCTCTGAACGGGTGAAGGGCCTGATGGAAAAAAGAGAATTGGCCCGTATCAGCCAGGAGTGGGAAGAGGCAGACCGCCTGAGGGATGAACTGGTGGCCATGGGTGTTGAGTTACACGATAAAAAGGTGGATTAACCATGAAATTATTTTATTTTCCATTTACCCGTGTCCCACAGCAGGATCGGGATGTGCTGGGTGCCTTTTTTAGGAAGGTTTTTTATATTTCATCGGATACATGGCATGGGTTGCCCGGTGGGCAGCCCCGGGGAGGCAAGCGTTTTGCCCCTCCCCTCCATGGGAAAAAAGAGGCCCACAAAGAGACCCGCGGTGGGGAAGATGACCTTGAGCTGACGCCACTGTCGTTTCCCGGGAAAATGCGGGACCAGGTGATGCGCAGCGTTGCGGATTATCGACAATGGGCTATCCATTCCGGCGCAGGCCCCGGGCAGTTGAAATCACTATTGCGCAAAACCCCGTATTTTACCAGCGACACCCAGGTGGGAGCCATCCGTTCCCAGATCAAGGGGGGGCTTTCCCCGGAAAAATCCCGGGATGACCCAGGCGACGAATTGATGAAAGCCCTTGTTTTTCTTTGCCTGGCCGGGGAACGCGATGAGCAGAGCACATCCATTGATGCGGCATTGTCCACGGTGAATGAAAAAACACACCGTCTTTTTTCCACACTGGCCGGGGAGTTACCAACGCCTTCCCCGGAAGAAAACCCCTGCACGGAGCCCCCTTTTTCTGATCATTCTCTGATGCCCGGGGGAAATGTTCCAGATCCTGGTGCCTTGATGACACCCTCACGACTTTCTTCCTGGTTCCGGGTATTCCAGGAGGTGGGGGATGCCTCCCCGGAGGATGAACCCTGTGTGTTCATCACCACCAGCCCGGCGGTGCTTGCCTTTTTTGAACAAATTGCGTCAGGGGGAGAACTGTTACTTGACAGGGGGACCCTCATGGCAAATAAAGAAAGCAGTGCCAGACCGTTGAAGGAGCAGGTAATGGCTGACATCAAAGCTGCCCTTTCAAGTCCGGAGCAAAATTTTGTGCATAAGGGCCTTGTCCCTGGGGAACCTTGGCCAGGCCAGCTTAATCTCTATCTTTTTAAAGGGCCGGGGATTAAAGAATTTTTTTATCGAGACGGGGAAAAGGGTCGGTCTTTCCTGCCCCTTTCATGGATTACCCGGGGTATTTTCGTTTGTTTCATGACCCCTGGGAAATAAAATACTTGATTTGATTGTTTATCTGTTGTAAATGCGCAATCTATAAGGTATCTAAAATAGGTCGTAAAGATCTAAAAAATAGATCATGTATTAATAATCCAATCAGGAGGTTTTTTAAGATGGCTTTTACCCCAGTCGTAGACGAAAGCAAATGTGTAGGTTGTGAAGAATGTGTTGATGTATGTCCCGTGGAAGTATTTGAGATGGTAGACGGGAAATCCAGTCCCGTCAATGCAGAAGAGTGCATGGGCTGCGAGAGCTGCGTTGAAGTATGCGAAGAAGATGCCATTGTAATTGAAGAAGATTGATTCTTTTTTTATTGCTTGACTGACAAAACCCCCGGAAATGAGTCTACCTCGTTTTTGGGGGTTTTTTTGTTTGTTGCCCTGGTATTGGCTTTACATCCGTTTTTAGGTGTTGCAAATATTCGCCACTGTGTGGTATCCCTTTATACTATTATGAAACAATATCGCATTGACGGTCTTGATCTACAGGACCACCGGAAACTGAAATCATACTTGGATACCCATCTGGGAAATCCCATGTTGGGTAATATTTATTGGCTTGAGCTGGACAGTCATTTGCTTAGCCCCCTCCAGAAGGCCCATGAAAAGTGTTCCCCCCACTGTTTTGCCCTGGAATTGGAAGAAACCTTTCTTTCCTGCGAGTTCCTCGTCAGAATCAAGAAAAATATAAGATGTGACTGCATGGGATACGCCACCCCGGATCAACGGGAGTGGTTGATCACCACCGTGGATGCCATCTTGGAGACGCTTTCCATCACAGCCTGATGGAAGGGGTGAATACCTCTTTCTGGAGAAAACACACATGTTGAAAGTAATACCCTTGGGCGGCCTGGGTGAAATTGGTCTGAATATGATGGTGGTGGAATACGATGAGACCATCATTATCATTGATGCGGGACTCATGTTCCCTGAAGATTATATGCTGGGTGTGGATATCGTTATTCCCGAGATGGAGTATGTTCGGGAAAATCGAGATAAGGTCAAGGCGGTTGTGTTGACCCACGCCCATGAGGATCACATTGGTGCCTTGGCATATCTTTTAAAAGACATGCCTCTGCCCGTATATGGTACGGCCTTTACCCTGAGCGTTGTGAAAAACAAGTTCAAGGAATTTGATTCCCTGGGCAATGTGGAACTCAACCAGGTGCCTCCCGGTGGAAAAATTTCGCTTGATCCCTTTGACATCGAATTTATTCGGGTGAGCCACAGTACGGTGGATGGGGTGGGGCTGGCCATTAATACCCCGGAGGGGATGATTGTTCACACCGGTGATTTCAGGATTAACCACTGCATGGAAGAGTGCAATGTCACTGATATCTCAAGGTTCTCCCGGTTGGGGGATGAGGGGGTTCTGGCATTATTCTCTGATTCAACCAATGTGGAGAAGGAAGGGTACACCGATTCAGACCAGAAGGTGAGCGAATCCATCAACAAGATTGTTGCGGAAAGTGAGGGGCGGGTGATTGTGGCCCTGTTTGCTTCCAATGTGTTTCGAATTCAGCAGATTATTAATATTGCGTTGCATCACCATCGTAAGATTGTCTTTAACGGGCGAAGCATTGAGCAGACCGTGGCCGTGGACCGGGAACTGGGGTATCTGAAATATCCGGATAATATGTGCCTGGATGTTAAAAAGGTCAATTCCTGTAAGGACACCGACGTGATGATCATCACCACCGGAAGCCAGGGGGAGCCCATGTCTGCGCTTTCCCGCATGGCAACGGGATTTCATAAGCAGGTGAACATCAAAAAGGGGGACAGTGTGATTCTCTCCTCCAAATCCATTCCCGGCAATGAAAAGGCCATCTCCAATATCATCAATAATCTCTACCGCCGGGGGGCCCAGGTGGTCTACGATAAAGTGGCCCAGGTCCATGTGTCAGGCCATGCCTGCCAGGAGGAGTTGAAGTTGATGATCAAGCTGACCAAACCCCGTTATTTTATCCCCATCCATGGCGAATACCGGCATCTGGTCACCCATGCCCGTCTGGCAGAGGGACTGGGTCTTCCCCGGTCCAATGTACTTCTGGCGGAAAATGGAAAGGTGATCACCTTTGATGAAACCGGCGGCAGGATTGCCGGAACCGTGAACACCGGCCGGGTGCTCATTGACGGTAAGGGCATTGGAGATGTGGGCCGCAGTGTGTTAAAGGAGCGGCGAAATCTTTCCGAGGATGGGTTGGTGGTGGTGTCCATGATAATCGACGAGGAAACGGGAATTGTGCTGTATGGTCCGGAGTTGATTTCCAAGGGGTTTGTATTTGGTGCAGAAACCGGTTATCTGGTGGATGATGCCCAGTGCGTGATTCTGGAGATTGTGGAGGAGGTGGAAGCTGGTTCCGACTCCCGGGTGGAGATTCTAAGAACCCGGTTGCAAAAGGCCCTGAAGCAATATTTCTTTTTCACCATCCGGCGACGTCCGGTGATTTTGCCCATTATTATCGAAGTGTAATCAAGTTGTTTACAACTGATTCCTTAGGACATTAGGACCGCAAATTTTATAACTTGAACGAAATAGCTTGTCTTTTGTCCCATCTACAAGGCGCATCAAAGGTCAAATAGGCTTTACTATTAAATTTTTAATGCGCCTTGTAGATGAACCAAAATTTTACGCTATTTCTGCTCAAGTTATTTCATCTGTGGTCCTTAACGGTTTCTTAAAATAAAGAGCCATACTTTTTCCCAGAATGGGGTTGAGCAGTCGCTCCACCAGCCCGGTGATGGCTGGTTTTTTCATCAGATCCCACACCAGCAGGCCATGGTATGCATTGACCAGGGCCGAATCGGTGCGATGGATGCCAACAAGGCATTTTAGCCACCAGTAGAGGGTGTGGAGGGCATGGGCATGGTGGCCTCCCATGGAGATCATGCCTTGGTGACGCACCTGCTCCATGAGTCGGGTGCCATGGTAAATACGAATATGACCACCGGGGCTGTTGCAGTATTCCCGGGAAAGTGCCCAGCACAGTTTTTCCGGCCAGTATCTGGGCACGGTGATGGCCAGGGTTCCCCCGGGTTTTAGCACCCTTACAAGCTCCTGTAATGCTGTTTTTTCTTCTCTTATATGTTCCATGACTTCAGAGCAGAGCACCAGATCAAAGCTGCCACTTTTAAAGGGTAATTTTCCAATGTCCGACCGGGCCAGGGTCCACTTTCCGCCCGGCCCGGGTATGAGTTGGTGGTGAAATGTCAGTTTTTTACCGGCTGTGACAAGGTCGTCATGGCACATGTCCGACCCCACGCACAGGGTCCCGGTAAACTCCGATGCCCTGGCCGTGTGCCGCCCTTCTCCACACCCCATGTCCAGTATTTTATCCCCGGGTTTTGGGGACAGTCGCTTAAAATCAACGGTAATCACGGATCACGTCCCTGTAGGTCTCAACGGTTTTTATGGCGGTTGTTTCCCATGTGAATTCTTTTAAGATGCGCTTATATCCTGCCTCTGCCAGTTTTTCCCGTTGATTTTTATCTTCCAGCAGTTCCAGAATGGCCCGGGCCAGGGCAGTGGCATCTGCCGGTGAAACGAGCTTTGCGGCATCACCGGCCACCTCGGGCAATGCTCCTCCGGTGGTGCAGATAACAGGAAGTCCACAGGCCATGGCCTCCCCCACGGGCAGGCCAAAGCCTTCGTAAAGGGAGGGCACCACGGCAAGACTTGCCTTTGCATATTCAAGGAGAAATTTTCCATCGTCAAGTCTGCCGGTGAAACGAACGTGGTTTTTAAGGTCAAGGGATTGGATCAGTTTTTTAATTATGCCGTTTTTTTTGGGGGTGCCCACCACCACCAGTTCAACGGGCCTTGCATCTGCCACCTGCCGCAGGGCATGGATGAGATAATAGAGTCCCTTTAAGGGGGTGTCAGCACTGTTGGTGACAATGATGCGGTGGGGATTTCGTTTTATGTTTTCCACAGGATGGAACAGTTCTGTGTTGATGCCAATGGGAATGGTGGAAAATTTTTCTTTGGGTATTTTAAATTCCGAGGCAATGTCATCCCGGGAGGAGTGGGATACCGTGATAATCCGGGGGAGTCGCCGGGCCACAAATTTTTGCATGCCAATGAAGGAGTACCAGCGAATTTGCTGTAGTTTTTTGTAAAAAGACCGGGTGGATTGAATGGCAATGCGGCGGTCCACGGTCATGGGGTGGTGGATGGTGGCGGTGACGGGCATTTTCCGGGAAAGGCCCAGGATATCATAGGCAAGGCACTGGTTGTCATGGATAATGTCGTATCTGTCCATGCGACCCTTGAGATATTTTCTCGCCCGCATGCCAAAGGTCAGGGGTTCAGGGTATCCCATGGTGGAAACCCCCAGCCATTCCAGTAAATTAATGGGCTCCTTGAGTTCATCAAGCCCCGGGGTTCTAAAAAGGTCGTCGGGGTTGTAGAGATCCAGTGTTTTTAGCAGGGTCAGGTGTGGACCCGGGGCGCGCTGGGGATCCGGGGGGCCGGCAATCACCTCAACCCGGTGTCCCAGATCGGACAAGGCCCGGCCAAGATTTCTGATGTAAACGCCCTGGCCCCCGCAATGGGGGTTGCTGCGATAACTGATAATGGCAATGGAAAGTCTGGATTGCATGGTGTTTGATGGTGCGCCCGGCTGGAATCGAACCAGCGATCTTCAGCTTCGGAGGCTGACGCCTTATCCACTGGGCTACGAGCGCATGCCCTTTCTTATAGTCTTCTTTTCATGAAAAATCAATTTTTTTATGATGTGCCATAAAAAATAATATCTGTTTGGAGTTCCTTCATCTTTTGTTTTACACTTGTTGGAGCTATGACCCCCATTTTTTAGAAATCATTCTCTTAAGGAATGAATTTTAAATTGCGCTTAGGGGACAGATTTTCAAATATGTCCCCGCCGTCAAAATATGTGGAGTGGTGAAGGATGCCCCCTATTTGACATATTTTTCTAAAATACAGGACCTGGCCTCTCCCACCACGTAAAGGGATCCTGCAACACAAACCGTACCCTCCGGTGGGGCGGTGTCAATGGCATGAACCACAGCTTCTCCCACGTCGTCAATGACGGTGGTTTCCACCCGGGTCAGATTCCTTGAGATTTTTCTAAGAATTTCAGGGTCAAGGTTTCGATTGATTTTCGGACGGGTGAATATAATGCGGTGGGCCGTGGGAACAAGGTATTCCAGCATTTTTCGGTAGGGTTTGTCATCCAGTACACCCAGCACCAGTGTGAGGTGGGGGGCTTTTCCCTCCTCTTTTAGGAACCGAGCCAGATTTTCTGCT
The DNA here is from genome assembly GCA_937124525.1 of uncultured Desulfobacterium sp. The sequence goes on along the minus strand of CAKZLA010000028.1, from coordinate 4,095 downwards.
GCGTGGAGGTTGTGGGCACCGTCCAGAATCACATGGGGATCATGGAGGATGTATTCCAGACGTCCGGGCCACTGGGTGGCGGCAAGTCCCTGTCGTATGGTCTCAGGGGTTATGGCCGGGGGCTGGGGATTGGTTGTTGCCGGGGCGCATAAGAGTTCACAGGCCCCCAGGGCCAGGGCTGCATTCTGGATCTGGTGTGCCCCGGGCAGGGGCGTTTCAAGTCCCTTGAGGGAGAGCGAGATGCCCTGGTAATCAAAGGGCGAAGACGGCTTGTCATTGGCGGCGGTGGTGGAAAAGTCATCTCCCATTACGTAAAGGGGTGCCCCTTGTTTTTGGGCGGTATCCTTTATTACAGCAAGGGCCTGGGGTTGGGAAACCCCGGTGATCACGGGAATGCCGGGTTTGATTATCCCGGCTTTTTCACCGGCGATCTCTTCCAGGGTATTTCCCAGGTAATCGGTGTGTTCAATGGAGAGATTGGTGATGATGGAAAGGGCTGGGTTTAACACATTGGTGGCATCCAGTCGGCCTCCCATACCCGTTTCTATGACGGCCCAGGTTACTTTTTTCAGGGCAAACAGATAAAAGGCCATGGTGGTGGTCAGCTCAAAATAGGTGGCTTTACGCTCTCCGGTGTCCACGGCTTTAACAGCCATGTAGGCATCAACGATCTCATCATCGGACACCTGGACACCATTTATGGCAAATCGTTCGTTGAATTTTATCAGGTGGGGGGATGTGTAAAGGCCGGTGGTGACACCTGTGGTCTTTAGTATGCTGGCAATGGTGGAGGCAATGGAGCCCTTACCGTTTGTCCCGGCTATGTGCACGGTGTGAAAGGTTTTTTCCGGCGATCCCAGACGTTTTAGGATACCGGCCACGGTATCTAATTCCAGTTTTATGCCAAATCGCCCCAGGGCAAACAGCTCTTCCAGGCACTGGTGGTATGATAATTTTTCCATGGTTCCCTCGGGGGAAGTTTTAAATGTAGTGGCCATCAGGATAAAAACCCGACTGAAGTGGCCAGTTAAATCTGGCTTTCAGTCGGGTTTTTATAAACCTGAGCAAGATGGGTCTGTATGACTACTTTCTTCGAGAAGCGGCTATTCTTTGTCTTCTCATGGCTTCTCTCATCTTGCGTCGTCTGAACTGACTCGGCTTTTCAAAGTTTTTTTTCATTTTCAGACGTTTGAAAAGACCATCGTTCTGAATTTTCTTTTTCAGAATCTTCATGGCTCTTTCAACGTCATTGTCAATGACCTTGACTGTGATATCCTTCAACTGCATCGCCCCTTTCTTGCCCATCATAAACATCAATGGTTTATTTTTTATAACCCTTGATTTATATCACCGTTAAAGGGCATGATCAAGAGAAAAATCAGGAGACTGGATATTTTTTATATTTTACAATTTGGAAATCAGCTCGTCGGTGACGGATTTTAAATCTTTTTCTCCCTGGAGGGTAAAGTACTTGACGTTGTCATCGCTGGCTGCCAGATCACGGAAATGGTAGGCAGATGCAAGGGTGCCATCCACATCATTATAATAAATAGAGTGTCTTTTATCGATGGCTTCCTCATCCTGATCATCGGCCCGTTTGGTCAGGGCGCCACCGCACACCCGGCACTTGTCTCCATCGGGTTTGATGGCATCAATGAAGATATTGTTGGGATGGTTGTTGTCCTTTTCACACAGTCTGCGGCCCATGATACGATCCTTGGCAATTTGTCGGTCCAGGAGCATTTCAATGACATAGTCCAGCTTCATGCCAGCCTCTTTAAGGGATGTGTCCAGTTTTTCGGCCTGTACCTTATTTCTTGGGAACCCGTCCAGGAGCCATCCGTTTTTGCAGTCATCCTGTTTCAGGCGGTCAAGCACCATGGGGATGGTGATGTCATCGGGAACCAGATCTCCCTTGTCAATGAAGGCTTTTGCCTGTTTGCCAAGCTCGGTGCCGCCCTTGATGTTTTCCCGGAAGATGGCGCCGGATTCAATGTGGGCGATGTTGTATTTGTCCTTGAGGATTGAGCCCTGGGTACCTTTGCCACTGCCGTTGGGTCCGAAAAAAATGATGTTCATGGAATGCTCCTTTTGGATTGATGGTTAACATTGCTATTAAATAAAGGGGTTGACGCCCCGATTCGTCGGTGTTTCCACAGCAGAGCCCCCGACGTCTGTCCTGGCTGGAATATTGAAAAGCAAGGGGCCGTGATGTTATTTTCATTGTTTGTTGTGGGCAGGCAATGGTGGATCATCTTGGTATGCCCATGGCAGTTATTCAAAAACCGCACCCCTTAATTATAAAAGTGGTTGATGAATGTCAAGCTTTGGGCCATTGAAAAAAAAATATGGAAAAAATAATTATTTAAAATCGAGCTATCTGGGCCAGCCGGCTCTCTTTTATTTTAATCTGCGGCACGCTTTTGCTTGACATTGGATTAAAAGAGGTTTACATCATGTAGCAATAATATTCATGGTACTTCTGCATGTGTTTCTTTGTTTGCTATGTATGTCGCGTAATTCCATGGAACTTTTTACACCAATGCTTCCTGCCGTCAGTGCCATCTTCGTGTCAGTTGGACAGCGATTGCCAGCACGTTTTTATACCATTCAATCAGTGTGTCTCATTTCTTGAACAACGGGCGTGTCTGAAAAAAAATATATAGATATCATTTATTCCTTGGAAACAGATTACTTCAGCAGTATATCACCCATGCCAATTACACCATTTCGATTTATACACCCATCTGCCTTTAGTTGCCCTCATTTCCCGGTTTTTTTCTGGATACACCCTTGGTTTATCAAAAATTCTGGACGCGACAATTGGCGTGGGAATGGGGCTGATACCCTGTTTTTTTGTAAGAAAATCCCGGTAACTCAAGGGACTTTTTAATCTTTGTTGCGGGTGTGTTCCGCTGTGATACGAGGTCTGCACGTGGCAGCCATGCAAAAAAAGGTGTCCAATCTTGGGAAATTAGTGGTGCTGTTTTTTTGTAGTTCGGGTCTGGTCCGGGGAAATATCAGGGAGAAGTATGATAAAACAATTTTACGGGGTATGTTTCCATGAATCTTGAAGAGTTAAAGCGGATGAAGATGAGCGAGCTGACCAAGCTTGCCAAAAAGTACAATATCACAGGGGTGGGTGGTGTAAAAAAACAGGAACTTATTTTTGCCCTTCTCCAGGCAGCCATTGAGGAAAGTGGTCAAATCTATGGAGAAGGCACCCTTGAGATTCTTCCCGACGGTTTTGGCTTTTTAAGGGCACCCGATTACAACTATCTGCCCGGTCCCGACGATATTTATGTGTCCCCCTCCCAGATACGACGGTTTAACCTTAGAACCGGCGATACCATTTCCGGCCAGGTGCGCCAACCAAAGGATTCAGAGCGGTATTTTGCTCTGCTCAAGGTGGCAGAGGTTAACTTTGAAGATCCGGCAAAAATGCGGGACAAAACCTTTTTTCAATAGGAATTGAATCTGGTTCCGTAGCATCGGGAAATGTGGGTGGACAACGGCCAAGTGCTGGAATGAGCGGTGGCCGGGGAGGTCGAGGAGGTGGGGGTGGACGCGGCAGCGGAAGATTAGGCGGCAACAATGGAATGAGTACTGGAAAATCAGGTGGTGGCGCACGGCCAAATAGTAGTTCCGCATCAGGAGTTTCACCCATAAAAATTTGGTTTCAGGTGCAGTTGTAAATTGGAAATCATTCCCATTGTACTGTTGACAGTGAATTCTCAACCAATAAGAATAAAGATTCCTGAGTTGCAGGAATAAGAGATGAGAAAAAAAGAGAAATTCTATCAGCAAGAATACTGTGGTTGTGCTTATAGCCTTAGAGATACTAACAAGTGGAGAGTTGAAAATGGCAAAGAAAAAGCCAGCATATTAAGTGCCAAATCTAAGTCAAAAGTTTGGACACCTTGCTTATCTTTTTCTAAACTCTCAATCGCTGTCATGTGTGCAAAGGGCCAAAAGCTACAGGCACTTTGAGGGAAAGCAACCGCCAATAGTAATACAAAAGGTGGCATTCCACTTGGTAAAAATAATAACAGACCTGCACTCATTATAAAAGCAAATCCTGATCGCCAAAACAAT